>CAXUOD010000033.1:5080-33646 GCA_964252585.1 uncultured Lichenihabitans sp.
CATAGCTCCGTCATCAAGTTCATCGACAGGGTCTTCGGCCTCGTTCCGCTCGCCGACCTTCCCGACGAGGCGAATGCGCGCCAGATCGGGCAGCAGACGCTCGGGCAGGCGGACCTCGGGCCGGCAGACGACAAGGTGGCCAATATCGGGGACCTCACGGTCGCCTTCGACGACGCCCGCCTCACCGGCGTGCAGCCGCCGCTTCCCCCCTCCCTGGCGCTGGTGCCGCCCGCTCAGATCACCAAGCTGCCGCAGTACAATGGCCTCGGCTGCAAGACGATCGGGGTGACACCGACGGACTTCGTGCGGGGGACACTGATCGACCCGCCACCGGCCGACTTCAACCCGCGCCCAGGGACCACCCCCGGCACCCCCACATCGGGAACCTGGACGCCCTGAACGGCAGGACGGAAGGGCCGGGCGTCGCCCGGCTCGTCGCGTCGAGATCTGGAGCGTGAAACGGATGCGGACTCGGGGCACATTGGCCGCGGTTGTGCTGCTCGCGACGGCGACCACCGGATGGGCGGGTCCCGTGCTCGACCGGGTCAGGCAGGGTCGGACGCTTGCTTGCGGCGTGATCTCCGTGCCCGAGGACTACGGCAAGGCCGACGTGCATGGCACCCTCGACGATTTCGGGTCCGACCTGTGCCGCGCGGTGGCGGTCGCAGCCATAGGCGTCGACGCCAGGATGGCGGTTCGGTCCTTCCCGGACGAGCGCCACGGGTTCGACGCCGTCTCGACCGGCAAGGTGGATGTCCTGTTCGGGGCCTCGCCCTCCGGGTCCGCGGAGATCACCCACGGCCTGAGGTTCGGGCGCCCGATGTTCTACGATGCCGAGGGCGTGCTGGTGCGGCGCGACAACGGCATCGCGTCCTTCTCCGACCTCGCGGGCAAACCCGTTTGCTTCATCGGCAGCACGCATGGAGAAGACGTTCTGCATGAGGAGGAAGACAAGCGCGGCGTGAAGACCCTGCCGTTTCCCTTCGAGGAAGACGGCGAGATGAACGTGGCGCTGCTCAGGGATCATTGCGCGGCGATCGTCTCGAGCGTGTCGCGCCTTGCCAACACCCGGGCGAGCTTCCATGCGGCGGTCAAGGACTTCGTCGTCCTGCCCGACCGCCTGTCGGTCGAGCCGATGGCACCTGCCGTGGCGGAAGGAGACCCGCAATGGGCAGCGGTCGTCGACGCCACGATGAATGCGCTTCTCTTGGCCGAGGCCGCCCATGTCGGCAAGGCCGATGCGGGCGTCCTGCGAACCACGGAAGACCCGCTCCTGCGGGTGCTCGGCGGCTTCGTGCCCGGTGTCGATCAGACCGTCGTGGATGACGGCTGGGCCGTCCGGGCCATCGCGGCGGTCGGCAATTACGGCGAGATCTATGACCGCGACCTCGGCCCCGGCACCGGGATGGACCTGCCCCGCGGCCTCAATGCGCTCTGGACCCAGGGCGGATTGATGATCCCGATGGCGCCGCGCTGATCGGGATCGTCGCGCTGAGCCACGATCGGTGAACGAAGCGGTTTCGAAAGCTCGCTCCACAGCGCGTGTCCTGCGGTCGCGATAGCGATCTCCGAGCATCGTGGCGGCCCATGAGCCTGTCGAGGCCCGCGGGTGCATCGGAGGCGGAGTGACGCCGGTCAACGCCAAACCGCGGCTCAGGTCTATTGCAGACCATGAGCCACGACGATGGTGCTGGAAAAAAGAACCTCTGCAGAAGACCCACGAATTACGATCACTCGGCGAGCCTTGAAATCCGGCAACCCGCCGCCGGTCTTGTGGCACGACTTGAGTGGCGGGACATCATTCGTTTGGAGGACGATCCCAGCGCGGAGCGAGCCCGGGATGCGGCGGGTTCTGCGGGCTGGCGTGGACCTCGACCCGATGACCGGTGAGAACATCGACGGGAGTGGATGTCCGGAACAACTGCGCTGCTTCGACGAGACCATCACTTCCGGTGATCGGCAGAGCCGAGGTGCGTCAGCCGCGCTGGCGGCAGCCCGAGAACAGGTCGCGGCGCCCACAGGCGCCCCAGCGGCGCCGCGACCAGGTGTGGCCAGGGAGAATACCAGCCTGACCCGTAACGCCGATTGGGCGGAACGGTTCGCGGCGGTCCGAAAGCGGACCTGGGAACCGACTACGGTGGCTTCGTTGCGCGGACGACCACGAAGCCACCGCATGCCGCAATACGCTTACGCGACCCTGTCGTGACGGCACATGACCAGGATCGTGGCGATCATCACCGCAACCTGCCGCTTTACAAAATTAAATCGTACCCGATGGTTTGTGGGCCACACATGAGCGGGCAGAGCAATGGACTTTCACCTTCGAGCCGCAGCGCACCTCCGAAGCCTCACGCCGAGCCGCCGTCGGCATCGCTGGATCGACGGGCGCGCGCTGTCGACCGGCGGGTTGCTCGAACGAAAGCAGGCGAGACAGGAGCAGATCCTATTCGGCGGCACGGCCACCGACGACCCGCAGCCCCGGTGAGGCCGGCGGCACGTCGGGTGGGGTGGGCTTCGCGAGGTCGCGATAGAAGGCGCCGCATCGATCGTGGATCCCCTGGTGCTGCGCAGTGTCTGCGTGCGGGCAGTTGGCCGACAACTTGGCCAGGACATCCGTCAGGCGGGCTTCGGCGCCGTAGCGCTCGGCCAGTCGCGCCAACCGGTACTGTCCCTTGCGGGAGCACCGCGAGCAGGCGATCCGCACGATGACATAGGGGTACTCGGACAGGCGGCTCATGGCCGCCATGTTCTTGGTCTGTTCCTCTCGATGTCAAGCCGCAAGCTGGTGCCACGTGCTGGCCGAGACCGATCGCCACAGGAGGACCGAAACCGACACTCGGGTCGTCCGACCCATTCCCCTGGGCGGTCGGCCGGCTCACGGCACGTCCATCGCCCCGAGCTTGCCGGCCGCCGTCAGGACACGAAAGGCCTCGATGGTCTCGGTGACGCCCGCTTCGAGCGACCAGCGGGCATAGTCACCGAGGAACTCGCCGATCGGTCCGTCCGAGAGGTCAGCCGGGAACGGGAACGGCGCGCCGCTGCAGCTAAGCGCCGCCTGCGGCACGTCGCGGCGGACGAGGTCGAGCACCGATTCGATGGTCGAAGGCACGCCGTTCAGGTCGAAGACCGGCGCGCCCTCTCGGTCTTGTGCGATCGCCCGGACAAAAGCTGCCGCGACTTCACGCACATAGAGGAACGGAAAAGGACCGGCATAGGGCAAGTCGTAAGGCTTTCCCACGACCGCGGCCAACATCGCCACCGTCGGTGCCGCGCTCATGCCCTGGTCCCTGGCCGGGCCGTAGACCACGCCGGGACGAATGCCGACGCTCGGCACCCGCCAGTCCTGCCAGTAGACCTGCGCCATCGCCTCGCAGCAGGCCTTATGGGCTCCGTAAAGGGTCGAGAGCCATGGGCTGTCGACGCCGACCCCCTGGATCGCGATGGAACTCGCATAGGTGAGACGCCTGAGTTCGAGCGCCCGCGCGGTCTCCAACACGTTGACGGTTCCGAGCACGTTGACCTTCGCGCCGGCCACCGGATCCGCCTTGCAGAAGGGAACCTGCAAGGCGGCCAGATGCACGATCGCGTTCACGCCGTGGCGCCGCGCGAGCTCGGTGAGCCGAGCCCCATCGGCGATGTCGCCGGTCTCCCAGGTGACGCGCGCGATCGCGGCGTCGTCCATCGCAAGCCGTGCTCGACGCGGGTCGGCCGAAAGGTCGAAGCCGACGACCTTGGCGCCGCGCTCGTCCAGGTCCTTCATCACCCAGGCCGCGATACAACCGCCTGCACCGGTGACGAGGACCACGTCTGCCATGTCGTTCCCACCCCGGCCGGCATCGCCCGCGGGGTATGGATCCCACTCGCTGCCGTGACTCCAGTGTCTCGCAGCGTGCGGCGCTTGTCCATCTTCCGCGTGGTCGTCCCTGACCTGTCCGGCTGTACTCGCCACCAGCTCCACTGGCGGCCATCCTCGCGCGAAGCAACGCCAGCATGGCCCAGAGGTATCCTGTGCCCCCTACACCTCGATGCCATGGTTGGCGGCGGGGATGGCTGGCTCGACGCCGTCGTTCTTCTCGGCTCTCCGCACGGCGATCAGAAAAGTTTCGGCGATCTGCCTGAGGTCGAACTTGCCATCGAGGGTCAAACCGCCGTCGACGTCGGGCTTGATCCACTTGGCGGCATTGTCCCCGTGGGTCCTGACGATCGCATCGGCCAGCAATTGTCCAACATCCATTCTCGTCTCCACCATCTCGGCCACATCTTCCACGACCTTCCTGCACCGCTGGCAGGCGGGATGATCAGGCGAGCCATGTCCAGTCCAGGTTGTGGTCGGGACAGCGTCTCGCGAGGGCGTCAAGAAACCGTGAAGGCGGGCGCTTGGGCCGCCTCGACGATCGCCCTCGGCACGTTCCCCTTCCCGGACGCGATGCAAAGGTCCGAGTTGGCTGGGACATCGGTCGTTTCGCCCCGCACGTCGGACTGTCGTGCGGCCCGGCTCAGCTCACGCGCACTCGATTGTCACCTCGAGTCCTGTACAACGTCCAGAACGCGTCAGCGACAGCGGCGGGCTCGATGGTCGGTATGCCGGCGACATCCGGCGCTGTCCCCCTGACCACTCCGGCTATCGTGACTTCTCCGACAAAGACGTGCTCGTCCTTCAGCCGTGCCGCGAGAAGTCCGGCGAGCTTCGCTTTGGCGGCGTTGCCGAGCGCCACGCCTTCGGCTCCGCGGGCGACAGCATAGGCGTCGACCAGCGGATCGCGGTCCCCGAAAGCGCCGTTGGTGACAAGGATCGCGCCGTTTGGCGCGGCTCTGAGATCCCGAATCGTCGCCTGCACGGCGCTCAGGAAACCCGAGATGGCCAGGTCGAATGGACCCGTGACCTCGGCGGGGTCGACCTTCAAGAGGTCGCCGACGTCGTGGCCGCTCGAGGCGTTCCAATGCAGCACGCCGATGTGGCCCATCTCGTCCCGTGCCCTCGCTATCGCGCTGCGGATAGCAGACGGATCACTGGCGTCTGCCGGAAATGCGCCGGCGGGGACGCCCTTCGCCTTCAACGCTTCGACGCCGGCGTTCAATCGCGCCTCGTTTCTCGCAACGAGCGCGACGGAGAACCCCTCGGCGCCGAATTTTTCCGCGACAGCGCTGGATGCGCCGGGTCCAAAGCCCACGATGATGATCGTGTTCGACATGGCACTCTCGGTTTCTGGGAGGCTTTGATAGACGTTGGGGGTACCCCGAGCGAGGACTAGTTTTCTGCTGGCGCCCGGCCGAGCGGTTCAACTGGCGCTACGGGCGAGCGCTGGCGTTGATCAGGCGACGCAGATGCCCGGAACTTCGACCTTGCGGAACAGGTGCGGGCTCACCTTCGCGCTCTCCGGGTAGTCGGCGAGACGCGCCCGGAACTCAGGTCTGGCGAAGGCGTCCCGGAATTGGGCGACGGACTGCCAGACGGCGTAGTTCAGGAAGGTGCCGCTCCCTGCGATGCCGCGATGGAGCTGGGTCGAGATGAACCCCGGCTGAGCTTTCATGATGGCGGCGTCGGCACTCCACGAGGCGAGGAAGCGATCCATGTCCTCGGGTGGGACGACGAAGGTGTTGATCAGGACCACCGGTCCCTCCTCGCTCTTCAGTTGCTCGGCCAGCGTGATGGCGGGATCCATCTCGACGAATTTCGGCATCTCAAGGCTCCTCGATCCGGGTGGTGGCGATGGCAGTGGTGCCGGGACCCGCAAGGCGACGCTGCATCTCGCGCAACAGAGCTGCGGCGGCCTCGATCGCCTCGGGCGACAGGTCGGCCGCGAGAGCTTCAGCCCATCGTCCCTGCCGCTCGGTCGCGGCGCGGTAGGCCCTTTCGCCGCGTTCCGTCATCGTGACGAGCATGGCGCGTTGGTGGTGCGGGTTCGGTTCAAGCTGCACGACGCCGTCCTGGCGCAACTCGTCGACCGAGCGCTGCACGGCCTGCCGGGTCAGGCCCATGTTGCGGGCGACATGCGCCACCGGCAGCGGCACGGGCGAGAGCGCGATCGCGCCGAGCACCTGCCATCGGGCGCTGGTGAGCCCGAGGTCGCCGACCAAGGCGTCTCCGGCGGCGAGCAGGTCGCCGTTGAGGCGGAACACCTCGATCACGAGACCCGTCAGCGCGCGCCGCAGGCGGTCCTTCTGTTCGACGACGATGGGAGCGAGGCGCGTCATGCACTCCAGTCTACAGCTTGGAAGTACATTGTCAACAAGACAACATCTTGTCAAAGCGGGGAGCGCCCTGCTTCTTCGATTTGTCGCCCACTGGCCCTCCCGGAAGTAAGCCGAAGGCAGGAGCGACACGGGGGGCTCTGGACAAGGTCCTCACGGGTATGGCGTCGCGCGTATCGTCTACCGATGCTGATCCCACACGCATCGGTGAGCCAGACCGAACGGGTCGACGCGTACCCTGACCGATGGACGGCCTCAACGCGGGTCGGGTTAAGACGTCATCGACCCGTCGTTCTCGGGGCGCGGGCCAGCATCAAGCCGTTCGACGGGTCACGCCTGGATCAGGACCACCTTGTGCGGCGTGCTGTTCCGAAAGGCTGAGCTCTGGCGGAGGGAGCGGGATTCGAACCCGCGATACGGTTTCCCGTATACACACTTTCCAGGCGTGCGCCTTCAACCACTCGGCCACCCCTCCGACCGGCACCCGCGGCGCAGCGTCGATGCGGTTGCTCGACGCCAGGCGCCGTCCGGCGTCGCGAGCCGCGACTTATAGAGGTTGCACGTGCGAGCGCAATCTCGATTCACGGCCGCACCACGGCGGTCGGAGTCGCCGGTTCGGCTCCGGCCCTTGCTCCTCGGAACGCCGCCGGGCTACATCGGCGCGGTTCTCGTGCCCGAGCCCTCATGACCCGGTTCATCCTTCGTTCGGCGGGTTTCATCCTCCTCGCCGTCGCGTTCTCGGGGCTGGTGGTCGACGGGACACGGTCGATCGCGGCCCATCACCTCCTGCAGTTCTCCTCCGGCGATGTCGCGTCCTGGCTGGCCCCGGGGCCGACCGCGGCCGTCCTGCAGAGCGCGACGCATTGGCCGGATGTGGCGCAAAGGCTGATGCGCGGAGTCCTGACGATCCCGGGTTGGGTCGTCACGGGGGTGCTCGGCACGCTGCTGTTCTCGGCCGGCAGGCCCCGGGCACCGTCGATCGGACGCTCCCGTCGCTGAGCGGAGCCGGACGGCAACGCGAGCGCCTTCCCGTCTACCGTCGCGCCCGGGCGAACCTATATGAACCCCATGCCACGCTCAGGAGAGCCGCCGATGCTGTTCCGCAAGAAGACGACACTTCCCTCGGCCGCCGAGGCGCTGCCCGGCCGTCCGACCCCGCTTCCGACGTCCAACCGGCATCTTGTGCTCGATGCCCCCTTGAAGGGTCCCTATCCGGAGGGGATCGAGACGGCCTATTTCGGCATGGGATGCTTCTGGGGTGCCGAACGCCTGTTCTGGCAACTCGGCCGCGGCATCTTCACGACCGCCGTGGGCTACCAGGGTGGGGAAACGCCGAACCCGACCTACGAGGAGACCTGCACCGGGCGGACCGGCCATGCCGAAGTGGTCCTGGTCGCCTTCGATCCCAAGGTCGTCTCCTATGCGGCGCTGCTGAAGCTCTTCTGGGAGAGCCATGACCCAACCCAGGGCATGCGCCAGGGCAACGACGTCGGCACCACCTACCGCTCGACCATCTATACGACGACGCCCGAGCAGCTCCGCGAGGCCGAAGCTTCGAAGGCCGTCTACGAGGAGGCGCTGAGCGCCTCGGGCAAGGGGCCGATCACGACCGAGATCCGGGAAGCCCCGGCCTTCTTCTTCGCCGAGGAATACCACCAGCAATACCTGAAGCGGAACCCGCGAGGCTATTGCGGCCTGGCCGGGACAGGCGTGTCCTGCCCGATCGGGCTCGGGGTCGCGGCGGAATGAACCGCGGCGAGCTTAGTCTGCGCTAGCACCGGTGCGCCGCCGGGTCACTGGGCCACCAGGACCTGGCGGCAGGCCTCCGGCATCTGGGCCATGCTGATGGGCGGCTTCGGCTTCGCATCGGGGTTGAGCCGCGGGTGAAGCACCTCGTCCCTGAACCACCACGCGAGCGAGGCATCGCAGCCGTCGCCGGTGCCGACCGGCTCCTGCGGGACGCAGGTCGCGTCGCCCTCGGGGCAGGCGATCCGGACGTGGAAATGATAGTTGTGGCCCCACATGGGTCGGACCTTGGCCATCCAGCGCCGGTCGCCGGTCGCCTCCCGGCACATCGCCTTCTTGATCGCCGGATTGACGAAGATGCGCTCGACCTCGGGCTGCTGGGCCGCCGCCTTGATGAGGGCCAGGTGCTCCGGGGTCCATTTCGTGGGGTCGACATCCTTGCCGTCGGGGCGGACCACGTTCGTGGCCGACATCATCTCCCGCTCCTCGCGCGACAGTTCCCGGCCCGGCATCGGCGAAAGCCAGATGTCCGCGTCGAGCCCCACCTGATGGGAGGCGTGGCCGGTCAGCATCGGGCCGCCCCGCGGCTGCGAGATATCGCCCACCAGCAGGCCGGGCCAGCCGTTGATCGAAGGCACCATCCTGGCGAACCGTTCGAGGAAGGCGATCAGCACCGGATTGCCCCAGTTCCGGTTTCGGGACAGCCGCATGACCTGCCACGTCTGCCCGTTGATCGGCAGCGCCTGAGCGCCCGCGAGACAGCCTCGAGCGTAGAACCCGATGGAACGCGCCTGAAGTTCGGCCGGGGCCAGCACCCGGCCGAAGACCTGCTTGGCCGGAAGATGCGGGTCCGACGGATCGGCCAGCGGGGGCAGGGGCTTCGGGTCGAGCGTCCCCTTGTCCTGGGCCAGCGCCGGCGCAACCGCGAGGCCGGCGAGAACCGAGAGGATCGCGAGACGAGCGCACGTCATGGCACCTTCCTTCTTCGTCCGAGGCGACGGACGGCCGCCGACCGGGCGTGTGCCCGAAGCCTCAAGCCGCCGCGAAGCCGCTGAAGCTCTTGACCACGCTTTCGTAGACCTGACGCTTGAACGGGATGATGAGCGTGGGTAGCCGCTCGATCCGCTCCCATCGCCAAGCGTCGAACTCGGGCTTATGGCCTCCTTCCGGCTTTTCGATGTTGATCTCTCGCTCGTCGCCTTCAAACCGAAACGCGAACCACTTCTGGGTCTGGCCCTTGTAGCGGCCCTTCCAGCTGCGACGCGAGAGGTCCGACGGCAAGTCGTAGGTGAGCCATTGCGGCGCCTCCGCCAGGAACGAGACCGTCGAGATGCCGGTCTCCTCCCGCAACTCCCGAAGCGCTGCCGCGCGCGGCATCTCCCGACCGTCGATGCCGCCTTGCGGCATCTGCCATTCGTAACCGGCGGCGGCCGGGTCGACGGCCCGTCTCGAACGGCGACGCCCGATGAAGACCAAGCCCTCCCGATTAAACAGCGTGATCCCCACGCAGGGGCGATAGACGAATTGCGACATGACAAAGGTTTCCAGCCCAAACGGGCGTTCATCTGTTCCTATTTTTGTCAATTCCAGCCCAGACAGAAGCGGAAACTTCACATGAAGGGGTCGGCAGACTGGAGAACCCGCTCCGGCCAGCCGATTTCTGCTCCTGCATGACGGGAGACGAGGCACCACGTACCCAATCGGACCGACGCCATTGCGGTCGGCGGTTCGTCGGGGCACTTTGGCGCCATGCGATGCAATCTTTGCGGCGGTGCCGCCTTCACGGACATGCCCAAACGCCCCCGGGTGCGCTGCGCCGCTTGCGGATCGCTGGAGCGCACGCGCGTGGCTGCTCTTCACGTCACCGAGCGCCTGCGCCTGATGCAGGGCAGCCGCATCCTGCATTTCGCGCCGGAGCGCGGCCTGTCCGCCATGCTCCGGGACATCGGCCGGGAAGGCTACAGGGCCGTGGACATCGAGCCGAGCCGCTACCCGGGGCTCGACGTCGACCATTTCGACCTTTGCGAGGACGTGTTCGACCTGCCGCTCGACCACTACGATCTCATCGTGCACAACCACGTCCTCGAGCACATCGAGTGCAATTATGCGGTCGTGCTGATTCGCCTCGCCCGCTCGCTTAGCGATACCGGCTCGATGCTGTTCAGCCTGCCGATCTTGCCGGGCGGCTTCACCGATGAGCTGGTCGAGGCCACGTTGGAGGAGAAGCTGCAGCGCTTCGGGCCGATGCTGCATGTGCGACGGTTCGGCACCGACACGCTGCACAAGTCTCTTGGCATGATCTTCCCGATTCCCGACCGGTACGACCTGCGCGCGTTCTTTTCCGAAGACATGCTGGCGGAGTGCAATATTCCGCGACATCACTGGACCAATTTTACGGGCGCCAGTGTTTTCAGGCTACGGAAGCAGGATCTACGCTGCTGAGGGTAGGCCGCAGCCCAGTTGTCGGGCCGGCCTGCAGTGCAAGGATCGGGTTCGAGTGGGATGACAGAGCGACGACGCTGCGGGCCGGACGACGTCAGGACCATCGCGTCCGAAGTGGCCGAGGAGCTTTTCGGCGCGGCGGCCGAGCGCGACGCTGCCGCCGTCTTTCCCTCCGGTGCCTTGGCGTCCTTGCACGCTGCCGGGTTGATGATGGCACCGTTCCCGCAGTCTCTCGACGGTGCGGGACTGTTGGGGGCGGATGCAGTCGACCCTCTGCGCGATGTCTTGAAGATGGTCGGGGGCGGCGACCTCTCGGTCGGGCGACTCTACGAGGGCCATGTCAACGCCGTGGCGCTCGTGGCCCGCTACGGCACGCCGTCCCAGCTGAGCCGGCTTGCAGCCGATGTGCGTGATGGCGCTCTCTGCGGCGTCTGGAACGCCGAGGGTGCAGGCCCTGTCACGCTGGAGCCCGGAGCCGGACGATGGGCCTTGCGCGGCGCCAAGATCCTGGCCTCCGGAGCGGGATCTCTGTCGCGCCCCATCGTTCCCGCGAGACGTGGAGAGGCCATCGTGATGACGATGCCGCGCCTCGGCGCGGATGCGCCGCATGATCTCTCGCGTTGGACCGCGCAGGGCATGAGGTCGTCGGCGACCGGCACGGTCGATCTCACCGGTCTGGAGATCGGACCCGACCAGATCATCGGGCAGGATGACGACTACCGCCGTCAACCCACCTTCTTCGGAGGAGCGTGGCGGTTCTGCGCCGTGCAACTCGGCGCCATCGAGCGTCTCGTCGACCTGTTCAGGGCAGACCTCACGGCGCGCGGCAGGGGTGACGACCCCTACCAGCGAGCCCGGATCGCGGCTTGCGCGACGGCCGTCGAGACGGCCTCGCTCTGGGTCACGCAGGCGGCCCGTATGGTGGCCGAAGCGACGCGGCCGACGGCCGAGGTAATGGCCTATGTGGGCCTGACGCGCGGCGTCACGGAACGCGCCGGGCTCGACGTGATGGAGGCGGCGCATCGCGGCCTCGGGCTCGGCTCGTTCATGCGTCCGCACCCCGTCGAACGCGTGGCTCGCGATCTCGCGACCTACCTGCGCCAGCCGGCACCCGATGGCGCCATGGCGGACGCGGCGGCGGCCGTGCTGGCGAGCCCCTGCCCGATCCGCGATCTCTGGGGGACCGCTTGAGGGCCGGCGACTACCTGGAGATGCTCCGGACCCTGCCGTTCGGAACGCTTCGAGATCTCACGGCCGGGCAGCCCTTCCTGGTGCTGTCGCCGCATCCGGACGACGAGACGCTGGGCTGCGGCGGACTCCTGGCCGCGGCCGGCAAGGCTGGCATTGCGGCCCATGTGCTGATCCTGACCGATGGGGCGGCATCCCATCCCCGATCCACGAGCCATCCGCCGGCACGACTGAAGGCGCTGCGGCGAGACGAGTCATGTCGCGCCGTGGCCTGCCTGGGGATGCACCGAGACCATCTTCGATTCCTCGATCTTCCGGATGCCGCGACGCCGTCCGCGGGTACCGAGTTCGATGCTGCGGTCGAGTCCATCGTGAGGCTCGTTCGGGAGACCGAAGCCGCCACGCTCTTCGTGACCTGGGGCCACGATCCCCATTGCGACCACGAGACGGCCTTTGCGATGGCGCGGGTCGCGACGTCGGTCCTCGCGGCCGAGCGGTCGGGGTTTCGCCTTTGGGCCTATCCGGTCTGGGGGCTACACCTTCCCGACGACGCCGCCATCGACCAGGACCGACCCAAGGGGTTCAGGCTCGACATCGCGACCGAACGCGACGCGAAGCAGCGGGCGATCCAGTGCTATGCGTCTCAGATGACCGACCTCATCGATGACGACCCGGACGCCTTTCGGTTCACGTCGGCACAATTGCTGCCGTTCCTGGGTGATCGCGAGATCTATATCGAGGTGGACTGATGCCGGAGAGATCCTCGCTCGACCGGGCCTATTTCGAGTCGCTTTATGCGCAGAAGGCCGATCCCTGGGACTTTCGCACGAGCCCTTACGAGCAGCGGAAATATGTCGCGACCCTGGATGCTCTTTCCCGGCCACGGTATGACCGAGCTCTGGAGATCGGATGTTCGATCGGCGTCTTGACCCGCCTTCTAGCCGTGCGTTGCAACAGACTTTTGTCCGTCGATACCTCGGCTCGCGCTCTAGCCCAGGCCGAGCGGGATTGTGCGGATCTCGATCAGGTGACGTTCCGACTGGCCAGCCTGCCGGACGACTTCCCCGACGGCACCTTCGACCTGATCATGCTGTCGGAGGTCCTCTATTACATGTCGAGGACGGACCTCCGCCGCGTCGCCACGCAATGCGCAAAGGCGTTGACGGCAGACGGCGAAATCCTCCTGTGCCACTGGCTCGGAGAAACCAATTACCCTCTTACCGGCGACGAAGCCGCCGAAGAGTTCATCAGCGCGATGGCTCCGCGGGTTCGGATACTGGGACAGTGGCGCGAATCGGAGTACCGGCTGGATCTGTTGGCCCGGACGGACTGATCCGACGGAGTCGTCGCAGCAGGCGTTCAGCTTTGAGCGTCTCCCACAGGAGATCCGACGGGCGCAGCGGTCGGCCTTGCCGTAAGGTAGGGCTGTTGGCTTCGACGAAGTCCCAAAGGTGCGCGAACGGAAGGGCGGCGTTCTCGCGAACGACGGTCTGCGCCAGGTGGCGGTCGAATCCCAGACGATGGCGCCACGCCGACGTATCGGTCAAACGACCGACGTGGTGCAGACGCCGCAGCATGCCCTTCACGCGGGCCCGCCGGAAAAGCCGTTCGATCGGTTCGAGATCGGCATCGCAAGGCGCATCGAGGTCCGCGTGCCGCATCCGCATCGTATCGCCGGCTCCGCCTGGCGCACGGCTGTCGAAACGACAGGACGTCACGACACAGGCTACCATGCTGTGGCGAACCAGAAACCCGGCGCTCTCCAAAGCATGAGCCAACGCCGCATCCTCCCCGAGTGACCGGCACGGCAGCCCGCCAATGGCCTGGTAAGCCTCCAGGGTCACGGCGAAACTCGCGCCGGAATGGACCCTGTGGTTCGGCCAGGGATCGTGCGGTCGTGGATCGAGCAAGGCGTAGAGTTCCGCCACATGGCTCAGGAAGACATCTTCGAGCCGGCCGCGGCGCAGGAAACCCGCACCAAGCGCGACGTTTTCCATCGCGTCCGCATCGATGTAACCCGCCACGGCATCGACCCCCTCCGCCAAGGCAGCAAGATTGCCCGCGATCCAAAGCCGCTCGGCTCGACTATCGGCGTCCGTCGTCAGAATGACGCCATCGTGCCGACGCCCTGCCATCAGGAGGCTGGCCGCGCGGTCCATCGCGGCCTTGCGGGCACCTCCGGCATGCGCGCTCTGCGGCGGCAGCCGATCCTCGACGACGTGAAGCCGGTAAGGCACCGTCGCCGCATAGGACCTCGCCGTCTCGGCGGTATCGTCGCTGCAGTTGTTGGCGAAGACGAGGACTTCGAATGTTCCGGATGCGACCGGCTTACCGGCCTGATCCCGCTGCACCGCAAGCGACGCCAGGCATGCACCGATCCGCTCCGCCTCGTTATGGGCTGGAATCGCCACGATCGCGGCGGAACAGGATGGGTCTCGCAAGCCGCTTCCACGAACGATGGTTGACCCATCGTAGGACAAGGGAAAACGGATGGCCAAGTCATGCCTCATCGGTTTCAGCTTCGTTTGAACATCGCTCTGCGGTCGTCGAGAATGGGCGAGCCGCTAGTCCATTGCCACGCGCTCATGTTCTCCCACGTTGCCCGGCTTTTGACCGGTCACGAGCCCCTTGGCATAAGCATAGAGCACGACCATCTTGCTCGAAGGCGCATCCCAATACTCCGCTTCCTCGACGACGACCTTGATCAAGGCAATCGATGGATCATCCTGTCCTTGAGGAAACCAAGCCCGGGCAGCCGCCGTCCAATGGTTCTTGATGGCAGCCTTGTCCGTGGTGATGGAGCCGTGGCCGCGCATGGCGACGTAGTTTTGGGTATGATGGTCCGAGAACGTGACGATCGTTTCCGGATCGGTTTCGAGGTCGTGCACCTTGCCGGACGTGACATCCGTCAGGAAATACAGGGTTCCGTCGAACGCCACATCGCTCGCCGCCATCGGGCGACTATGGAATTTGCCGTCGAGACCACGGGTCGAGAGCATTGCGATTTCGAGGCCCTTGACCATCTCGATCACCTTGGCCTTGGCCGCGTCGTCCGTCCGTTCCATGTCGTACTCCCGAGCTTCTACTTTCGTGTAAATATCGAGGCACGAAGGGATGTTCCGCTCCGCCAGTGCGGCGTCTCCACGCGACCGAAAGCTTCGCTCCAAGAGGACGTCCAAGCCGACAGGGGTTCGATCGAGGGTGCCTCGCCTGCGGCGGATCCGCCCGAGGTCGCCTTAGTTGCGGTCCTCGGGAAGGGCCGGGATCGGCAGGATCCCAATTCCATCCTCGATCAGCGAACGAACCTCGTTGTCGGTCGCGGTGCCGTAGATCGCACGGGCCGGTTCTTCGCCATCGTGGATGCGGCGAGCTTCGTCCGGAAAGTCCGATCCCACGTTTTCGGCAGTCGCTTTCAGCCGCGCGTGGAGCTCTCGCAAGGAGGCGCGCATCTGCGCCGAAACATCGTCCGGTACGGCCGGTATGTTCGAAGCGAGCGGGATGGCGCCGCCCGACGGTGCCGGTTCGGCCGCCGGGGCGACCTTGTTCTCCACGTCCGGCCCCTTGGCCGACTTGGGCGTGCGTCGGATCGAAGGCGCCATGAGGGCCTTGCGGATCTCGGCTGATCCGCAACGAGGACAGCCGACCTGACGCGCCTCGTTCTGCACATCAAAGGTCTCGCTGTCGCGAAACCAGGCCTCGAACGCGTGATCGTGGCGACACAAGAGGGCGTAGCGGATCATGACGCCTCAGGCGGCCAGGAGGGAATCGAGCTTGCCCTGCCGATCGAGGTGGTGGAGGTCATCGCAGCCTCCGATATGCTGCTCACCGATGAAGATCTGCGGCACACTGGTCCGACCCTCCGAGCGGGCCGACATCGCTTCGCGGCCGGAACGGTCGCTCGTCACGTCGATTTCGTCGAACGCCGCACCTTTCTTGCGCAGCAAGTCCTTGGCGGCGTGGCAGTAAGGGCAAAATCGCGTCGTGTAGATCGTGATGGGTGGCATCGGCATCGTCCTCGGAGACCCCTGTTTCATATGGAGGTGTCAACTTTCGGTAACAACCCGCGCGAAGACCAGTACGTCAACGCGCGCCGCACCGGCCTTCAGGAGGGCGCGGGCCGCGGCGTTGAGGGTCGAGCCCGTGGTCAAGACGTCGTCGACGAGGACGATGCGCCGCTCGCCCACACGCCACAGCCGATCGGCCGCGACCCTGAATGCGCCCTCGACATTGTCGATCCTTTGTGCACGCGTCATGCCGACCTGGCTCGCCGTCGCCTTGATGCGGCGAAGGAGCATGGGATCCCAGGCGACCCCGGATCGCAGCGACACCTGATGCGCCAGGACCGCGGATTGATTGAACTGCCTCCGCCACAGCCGGGCAGGATGCAGCGGGACCGGGACGATAAGGTCGGCGTCGGCGAGAAGCTCCGCACCCGCGCGAGCCATCCAGGAGCCGAGCGGGCGGCCGAGATCGAGCCTGTCACCATATTTCAGCGCGTGCATCAGCCGCCGCTCCGGCCCGTCGCCGAACCGTACCACGGCCCTGGCCCGTCCATAGACCGGCGGTCTCGCCATGGCCTCGGGCGACAGCAGTCCTGTACCGAGATCCTGGCCGAAGGGCGTCCCGAGGCGCTCGCAGAACGGGCGCTCGATGAACCTCATCCCCGCCCAGCACGGGCCGCAGAGGCCGGCGGCGCGGCCCACCGTGCGGCGGCACGCGATGCAAACCGGCGGGAACAGGATGTCGAGCACCCCGGCCCCGAGCCGTTCGGCACCCGACCGCAGCGCCGCCGCCGCTTCGGCCAGGCGCCGGGCGGACGGGGAGGTCGGCCGATCGGGAATCTCGTGAGACATGACGATCATCGGCCGAGACTAAAAAGAGATCGCGGCTGTGCCAATGGGCGCGATCGCGGGGCGATGTCCCAGCCCCAATCTCGCCGATGTTTAGCCCTCCCACCGACATCTCGGGCCCGCCCGAGTGTTGCATCGCCTCGACAGCGGGGAAAATCGTGCTTTTCAACCCGACACCACGAAGCTAGACCGGTAGGAGTCGATCTCTCGGCCAAGACCAAGCTGTCCGGATCACCCTGCCAAGCCTAATCGGAAAATCGTCGATGAAGTTCACGCGCATGTGCTGGCGATCGGCGTTTGCGATCCTGGCGCTCGGCGTTGCGGCCAGCGCACCGGCCTACGCCAATCCGGCCCTCGTGGTGGACGCTGGCACGGGCGAAGTCCTGTACAAGGACATGGCGGCCGCGCCCTGGTTCCCCGCTTCCTTGACCAAGCTCATGACCACCTACGTGGCGCTGAGCAAGGTCCGCGAGGGAAAGATCAGCCTCGATACGCCGCTTCGTGTCTCCGCCTATGCGGCCAGCATGCCCCCGTCCAAGATGGGCTTCAGGCCCGGCACGCTGGTGACGCTCGATAATGCCTTGAAGATGCTGATGGTGAAGTCGCCGAACGACATCGCAGTGACGATCGCGGAGGGGCTTTCGGGTTCCGTCCCGGCGTTCGCGGACGAGATGAACGCCTATGGGTCCAAACTCGGGCTCCACGAGTCCCACTTCGTCAATCCCAATGGCCTGCCGGACCCGAACCACGTGTCTTCGGCGCGCGACATGGCGCTGATCGCCCGAGCACTGCTGCGCGAGTTCCCGGAAGAGAACGGGCTCTTCAGCATCGCGGCCTTGGCGTTCGGCAATCAGATCATCAACAACCACAACGGTCTGCTCGGTCGTTACCCCGGGGTCGACGGGATGAAGACGGGCTATACCTGTTCGGCCGGATACAACGTGGTCGAGAGCGCGACGCGTGGCGACAAGCGGTTGCTCGTCGTGATCATGGGCGCGCCGTCCACCAACGAGCGCAACCTCAAGGCGGTCAGCCTCTTCGAGCGCTTCTTCGGGAGCCCCGGCAGTGGGCTCGGTTCCCTGGAGGACCTTCGGTCGAGCGACATCGTGGCGCCGCCGGATCTGCGGGGCCAGATCTGCGGACCCGGACGCCACAATGCGATCATGGAGGCCGAGGCCGAGGACGCCTCGATCAGCCTCACGCCCGCGGCCACGGCCGTGGTCGGCAAAGCTGCGGAACGCGCCGATGTCTTGGGCACTGCGACGGCTTCGGCCGTCGCCTCGGCGGGCCCCGCCGCGCTCATGCATGCACGTGATCCCGTCACGCCCGTCAGGGTCTTCATCGGACCAGCGGCCGGGTCGGCCCTGGCAGCCGTCGGTGCGGTGGGCGCCGTCGAAGCCGCCGCTCCCGGACCCGGTGCGACCCCCAAGGACCTCGGCACCGCGGCGCCGGCGGTTGCGGTCGCACGCATGCCCGATATAAATAGCCCGGGGATCGACCCGGCCTTGACGACCCCGATGGCGCTTGCGGGCGCCGTGCCGCCGCCGGCGGCCCTGACGGCCGCCAACGGGGTGGTCAAGAGCAAGGGACGCATAAGCTTGCGGGTTGCCGCAAAAGCTTCCCCGGCGGCGTCCAAGCCTACGGCGGTCAAGCCCGCGATGAAGGCCAAGACGAGACCCGCGGCCAGGCCTGCCGCGAAACCCGTCGCCAAGCCCGTCGCAAAGCCCTCGAAGCGAAAGAAGGCCGCCTCGAAGTGAGTCCGGCGAGGGCGCCGTCGGGCGTGTCGCCCTTCGAAGCGGCGACGCTGCCCATGTTCGTCGTGACGGGATTTCTCGGTGCCGGCAAGACGACCCTGCTGAACACGCTCCTGCGCCAATCGGCGATGGCCGGCACCGCCGTGATCGTCAACGAATTCGGCGAAGTCGGCCTCGATCATCTCCTGTTCGAGGCGGTGGAGAGCGATCTCCTGCTCCTGACGACGGGTTGCATCTGTTGCGCGGCGCGCGGCGATCTCCTGGCCGCAATCGAAGATCTCCTGGCGCGTCGGGCCGGAGGCGCGGTCGCCTTCGATCGGATCGCGGTCGAGACGACCGGCCTCGCCGATCCCGGCCCGATCCTCAACGCCCTCGTCGCGGCACCCACGTTCCGCGGCGCCGCGAGTCTCGGCGGGGTCCTGGCCGTCGTATCGGCCACGCGGGGCGACGAGGTTCTCGACCGCCATGACGAGGCCCGCCGGCAGGTCGCGATGGCGGACTGCATCGCCGTCACCTGCTGCGATCTCGTGGGCTGCGACCCCGACGCCGAGAGCGCTCTGGCCGGTCTGAAGGCGCGGCTCTCCCGGCTGAACCCCACGGCCGTGATCGGCGATGCCCGCGAGCTGGCCGCGAACCCTCGAGAACTGTTCGCCGTGGATCGCCCTCCGAAGCCGATCCGGCTGCCGGCCGGGAGGCCGGGTGGGCAGCATCGTCACCACGCGGCGGAGGCCTGCATCCGATCGCTGGTGCTGGAAGCCGGGCAGGTCGACGCGGCGCAACTGCATGGCTTCATTGCAATGCTTCAGCATCGCCTCGGCGCCGCTCTGCTGCGCCTGAAAGGCCTGGCGGCCCTGAGTCGGGATCCCGCCCGGCCCGCCGTCATACAAGCCGCGGGGCATCGTCTGCATCCCACGACCCGCCTGGCCGCGTGGCCGCCCTCGGATCCGGGGCGCACGACGCGTCTCGTCGTCATCCTCGACGGCGCGGACCCGGCCGAAACGGCGGCCCTGTGGGACAGTTTCTTCGGAGGACCGGCCATCGATCGGCCGGATGCCGCGGCCCTGATGATGGGGCCCGAACACGGCGGGCCGGGACTGTTCGACTGATCCGGCCCGGCCTCAGCGTCGTGCCAGCGCGACCGCGATCTCGGCCGCCAAAGCCGCATTGTTGCGGATCAGCGCGACGTTGGTGGCGAGACTCCGCCCTTCCGTGAGCTCCAGCATGCGGGACAGGATGAAGGGCGTCACCCCCTTGCCCGACACGCCCTTGGCTCCGGCGTCCGCGACCGCGCGATCGATCAGGTGGCCCATCTCCCCGGCCGGGATCTCGTCGGCCTCCGGCACCGGATTGGCCACGAGGACGCCGCCCCCGAGGCCGAGCAGGGTCTTGCTGGCGACGAGCGCCGCGATCTCGTCCGGCGTGTCGAGCCGCAGGGGTGCCGGGAGGCCACTGTCGCGGCTCCAGAAGGCGGGGAATCGGTCGGTGCGGTAGCCCACCACGGGGACCCCGCGGGTCTCGAGATATTCGAGCGTGCGCGGCAGGTCGAGCAGAGCCTTGGCGCCGGCGCAGACCACCGTGACGGCCGTTCGGCCAAGTTCGTCGAGGTCCGCAGAGATGTCGAGGGTGGTTTCGACGTCCCGATGCACGCCGCCGATGCCGCCCGTCGCGAAGACGTCGATGCCGGCCAGACGGGCGCAGATCATCGTCGCCGCGACGGTGGTCGAACCATCGCGGCCGGTCGCGACCGCGAAGGGCAGGTCGGCGCGACTGAGCTTCAGCACGCCGGTCGCCCGACCGAGCCGCTGGAGCGTGTCGGCGTCGAGCCCGACCCGGATGCGGCCGCCGAGGACGACGATCGTGGCCGGAACGGCACCGCCTCGCCGCACGACGTCCTCGACCGCGCGGGCCGTCTCGACATTGGCCGGGTAGGGCATGCCATGGGTGATGATGGTCGATTCGAGAGCCACGACGCCGGCCCGCCGCGCCAAGGCTTCGGCGATCTCCGGCGACAGGTCGAGTGGAAGGGCCGAGGGGGTCATGTGAGGCGGTCCGTCGATGGCGCGAACGCGTGATGACGCCGGACTTAGCCAAGCGGTCCCGAAAAGCCAACCATGGCGGGATCGGCCGCACGGCCGGCTTGCGTCGGATGGGCTCAACGGTTTAGCTCGCCCCGGCCGATCGGGGAGACTGTCGTTGAAGCTTCTGGAACGCGCCTCGAGTGAGTGGGCCTTCGTGCGCGGCCTCGTCGGGGTGCTGCGGCGGACGATGCCGATCGGCAAGCGTCCGAACCACACGATGGGCGATCTCGCCGACGAACTGGCGGAGCGATACGGCGACAGGATCGCGATCGAGACCGAGCGGGAGACCGTCTCGTACAAGGCTTGGAATGCGCGCGCCAATCGCTATGCGCGCTGGGCTTTGGGGCGGAAGCTCGGACGCGGCGAGGTCGTGGGATTGATGATGCCCAACTGCGCCGAGTACCTCTCGGTCTGGGTGGGCCTTGCCAAATCAGGGGCCGCGACGGCGCTCGTCAATACCAATCTGTCGGGCGCGACCCTGGCCCATGCGCTCGAGATCGTCGAGGCGCGCCTCGTCATCGTCGACGCCCGCCTGCTCTCGCAACTCGAGACGGCGCTTCCCCATATGGGCGGGCCGATCGAAATCGTCGTCCACGGCCCGGCCGCGGCTTCCGAGGCAGCGGAGGCGGTCGCGCGGCCGCGTCTCGACACGCTGCTCGCGAGCCTGTCCGATGCCGCGCTGACACCCGCCGAGCGGCCTGCCCTCACGATCGAGGACCGCTGCATCTTCGTCTACACGTCCGGCACGACCGGGATGCCGAAGGCCGCCAATCTCAACCATTACCGCGTGCAGCTCGCGATGCACGCCTTCGCAGGGGTGACGGGCGCCCGCCCGGACGACCGCATCTACGATTGCCTGCCGATGTACCATTCCAACGGCGGCGTAGTGGCGCCGGGTCTGGCGTTCGTGGTCGGGGGCACCTGCGTCATCCGGGAGCGCTTCTCGGCCCGTGAGTTCTGGCCGGACGTGAAACGCAGCCGGTGCACGATGTTCGTCTATATCGGCGAACTCTGCCGCTACCTGCTGCAGACACCCGGAGACGCTGCGGACCGGACGCATGCGGTGCGGCTTTGCGTCGGCAACGGGCTCCGGCCCGACGTGTGGCTGCCGTTCCGCAACCGGTTCGGCATCCGGCAGATCCGGGAATTCTACGCGTCGACCGAAGGCAATTGCTCGATGTTCAACCTTGATTCCCGCCCCGAAGCCGTGGGTCGCGTGCCGGGTTGGGCGGCATCCCGCTTCCCCATCAAGGTGGTCCGCTTCGACGTCGACACCGAAGAGGCCGTTCGCGACGCGGATGGCCGATGCGTCGCGTGCGGGCCCGACGAGCCCGGCGAGGTGATCGGCGAGATCGTGAACGACCCGTCGAAACCCGGCAGTCGCTTCGAAGGGTACACGGACCCGGAGGCTACGGCCCGCAAGGTGTTGCACGACGTCTTCAGGCCCGGCGACAGCTGGTTTCGCACCGGAGACCTGATGCGGCGCGACGCGCAGGGCTACTTCTACTTCGTGGACCGTG
Source organism: uncultured Lichenihabitans sp. (assembly GCA_964252585.1). Taxonomy (GTDB): domain Bacteria; phylum Pseudomonadota; class Alphaproteobacteria; order Rhizobiales; family Beijerinckiaceae; genus Lichenihabitans. The sequence goes on from CAXUOD010000033.1 coordinate 26,851, forward strand.
TCGGCGACACCTTTCGCTGGAAGGGCGAGAACGTGGCGACCCTGCAGGTCTCTGAAACCATCACGGGCTACCCCGGCATCAAGGACGCGATCGTCTACGGGGTTTCGGTGCCGGGCCGCGAGGGGCGCGCCGGCATGGCGGCGCTCGTGCTCGACGAGACGGTCCCGTTCGATCTCGACGCGTTCAAGACGTTCCTCCTGGCCCATCTGCCGGTCTATGCGGTTCCCGTGTTCCTGCGCCTGTCCGACCATATCGACGTGACCGGGACGTTCAAGCAGCGCAAGCTCGGCCTCGCGGCGGAGGGCTTCGATCCGGGCCGCATCGCCGAGCCGCTCTATTTCACCGGCACCGGGGAGCCCCGCTACCGCGTGCTCGACGCCGCGTCGCTCGAGGCTATCGCATCGGGTCGGCTGCGGCTCTGACCCGGCGCCAGCGGGCAGCGTCGAAACCTTATCTTATGGATCGTGTGATGCGGTAGCTTCACGCCGCGGGCGGGATGGCCTGGGGTGCGAGCCGGGTCGCGCCGCGCTGGAGATCTGCCCGCTATGCCGTCGCAATCGTCCCCGCGCTCCCTCGAGCCCGGCCCGACGCCCGATACCCCGAACATCGCGGCGCCCGGAGAGATCGCTCCGGTGGTCGACGTGCTCGACCCCGACGCTGCCGCCTTGCATCTGCGTGCCTGGAACGACCTCCTCGATCGTTGTCTCGAGGACAACGTCTTCCTCGACCCCGCCTTTTGCCTGACCGCCGCCTTCCACTTGGCTCCGCGGGAGCGTCTGCGCTTCATCTTGGTCTGGGCCGCGGGACCGGCAGCCGAGCGGATCCTGATCGCCGTTTGCCCGGTCGTGCTTTCGCGCAATCCGCTGCGCCGCCTCGCAACCGTCTGGGTCCACGACCTCACGGCGCTCGGCGTGCCGCTGCTCGACCGGGACCAGGCCGCGACAGGGCTCGAAGCCTTGCTGGCCTGGATGGCCGAAGGCCTGCCCGGCCGCGGGGCCGTGCTGTTCGAAGCATTGCCGGCCGATGGGCCGACCGCGGCGGTGCTGCGTCGCGTGGCCGAGACGACGCGGCGCGGCCGCGTGGTGATCCGACACTGGCATCGTGCAGTGCTGTGCGGCCAAGGAGCGCCGGATCGTGCAGGCCTCGATGCGCTGTCGCCCAAGGCCGGCAAGGACGCCCGGCGCCAGGCGCGACGGCTGGCCGACCGCGGACGGCTCGACTACGCGAGCCTGCGTGGTGACCTCGACGGCGCTGCGGAGCAGTTCCTCGCGCTCGAGGCCGGCGGCTGGAAGGGTCGGGCCGGCACGGCCCTGCTGAGGGTTTCCGCTCAGGCAGCCTTCGCGCGGACCATGATCCGGCGTCTCGGCCGCGAGGGCCGGTGCAGGATCGAGCGCCTCGCGCTCGACGAAGCGCCGATCGCCATGGCGGTGGTTTTGTCGTGCGGCCGCACCGACTACCTTTGGAAGATCGCCTATGCCGAAGATCTGGCGCGTTTTTCGCCGGGGGTTCAGCTCGTGCTCGCATTCTCCGAACGCCAGAAACGCGACGCCCGCATCCTGGCCACGGATTCCTGCGCGGTACCGGATCATCCGATGATCGATCGGCTGTGGCGGGACCGCTTGGCCCTTCAGGATGTCGCGATCGCTCTTGCGCCCGACCGGGACCGGGCTTTCCGGTTCGCTGTCGCCGGCGAACGTTCCTGGCGACGCCTGAGGGCTGCGGCCAAAGCGGTTCTGCATCGCTGGCGCCGATCGGGCCGTTAGACCTCCGGACGCGGGGAGATCCTCTCCCTCCCGATCCCGCCGTTGCCTGTTCCGCAGGGCCGCCATGCGCTTGCACCCCGGAAATCGCTATGTTAGTCCCCGCCTTGCAACGGCCACTTTGGCTGTGATTGCAATAGCGGCAATCCATGGCGACGTGGACCCGGAACGGTGGGTGGAGGCTTGGCTTCCGATGCCGCTTCCGGACTAAGCCGCGCGCCGTGACTGTCGAGGGTGAAACGCCGTGGCCGATGCCGACAACATCGTATCCGGGATGGCAGGCCGTTATGCCGCCGCCCTGTTCTCGCTGGCCAAGGAGAGTCGGGCGATCGATACGGTGTCGGCGGACCTGAAGACCTTCGACGAGCTGATTGATTCCAATCCCGATCTCCAACTCATGGTCCGCAGTCCGGTGTTCACGGCGGAGGATCAGGCCCGTGCACTGAAAGCCGTTCTCGATCGGGTCGGCATCGGCGGCCTGACGGCCAACTTCCTTCTACTCGTCGCGTCCAAGCGCCGCCTGTTCGCGCTGCAGACCATGATCCGCGGGTTCCAGGCCCTGAACGACGCCGACCGCGGTGTCTCCCGAGCGGAAGTGACCGTGGCGGAGCCGCTGAGCGCGGAGGCCTCCGAAGCCCTCACCCGATCCCTGAAGGACGTGACCGGCGGCAAGACTGTCGAGGTCGCCATGAAGGTCGATCCCGAGATCATCGGCGGCATCATCGTGCGCCTCGGCAGCCGCATGGTGGACGCGTCGCTCAGGACGAAGCTCAACTCCATTCGTACACGCATGAAAGAGGTCGGCTGATGGATATCCGCGCCGCTGAGATTTCCGATATCCTGAAACGGGAAATCCAAAATTTCGGCACCGAAGCAGAAGTCACCGAAGTCGGCCAGGTGCTGTCGGTCGGCGACGGCATCGCCCGCGTCTACGGTCTCGACAACGTCCAGGCCGGCGAGATGGTGGAGTTCGAGACCGGTGTGCGCGGCATGGCGCTCAACCTCGAAGCCGACAACGTCGGCATCGTGATCTTCGGCTCCGATCGCGAGATCGGCGAAGGCCAGACGGTCAAGCGGACCGGCGCCATCGTGGACGTCCCGGTCGGCAAGGAACTGCTCGGCCGCGTGGTCGACGCGCTCGGCAACCCCATCGACGGCAAGGGGCCGATCCGGACCGAGCGTCGCTCGCGCGTCGACGTCAAGGCGCCGGGCATCATTCCCCGCAAATCGGTCAACGAGCCGATGGCGACCGGCCTCAAGGCCGTGGACGCGCTGATCCCGATCGGCCGCGGTCAGCGGGAGCTCATTATCGGCGATCGCCAGACCGGCAAGACCGCCGTGGCGCTCGACGCGATCCTGAACCAGAAGTCCGTCAACCAGGGGACCGACGAAGGTCAGAGGCTCTACTGCGTGTATGTCGCGGTCGGACAGAAGCGCTCCACCGTGGCCCAGCTCGTGAAGGTGCTCGAGGAGCAGGGCGCGATGGACTATTCCATCGTCGTGGCCGCGACCGCCTCCGATCCCGCCCCGATGCAGTTCCTGGCGCCCTTCGCAGGCTGCGCCATGGGCGAATACTTTCGCGACAACGGCATGCATGCCCTGATCGTCTACGACGATCTGTCGAAGCAAGCCGTGGCCTATCGCCAGATGTCCTTGCTGCTGCGCCGCCCGCCCGGGCGCGAGGCCTATCCGGGCGACGTCTTCTACCTGCATTCGCGCCTGCTCGAGCGCGCCGCGAAGCTGAATGAATCCCAGGGTAACGGCTCGCTGACGGCCCTGCCGGTGGTCGAGACCCAGGCCAACGACGTTTCGGCCTATATCCCGACCAATGTGATCTCGATCACCGACGGCCAGATCTTCCTCGAAACGGACCTGTTCTACCAGGGTATCCGCCCGGCCGTGAACGTCGGCCTGTCGGTGTCGCGCGTCGGCTCCGCGGCACAGACCAAGGCGATGAAGAAGGTCGCCGGCAAGATCAAGGGCGAGCTCGCGCAGTATCGCGAGATGGCGGCTTTCGCGCAGTTCGGCTCGGACCTCGATGCGACGACCCAGCGCCTGCTCAACCGCGGTTCCCGCCTCACGGAACTCCTGAAGCAGCCGCAGTTCTCGCCCCTCAAGATGGAAGAACAGGTTTGCGTCATCTATGCGGGCGTCAACGGTTACCTCGACGCCCTGCCGGTGAACCGGATCCGGGCCTACGAGGACGGGCTCCTCGCCTTGCTGCGGACCAGCCAGATGCCGCTGCTCGACGCCATCCGCACGTCCAAGGATCTCAGCGACGATTCGGCCGGCACGCTGAAGAGCACCGTCGAAACCTATACGAAGTCGTTCGCCTGAGGGTCTGCCGCGACCGGACGAAAGACCTACCCTCGACACGCCCCGGGGCCGACTCGCCGGGGCGCCTCCATCCCGGAAACGAGCCCATACAATGCCGTCCCTGAAGGACCTGCGGAACCGGATCGCTTCGGTCAAGTCGACCCAGAAGATCACCAAGGCCATGCAGATGGTGGCGGCGGCAAAGCTGCGCCGCGCTCAGATGGCGGCCGAAGCCGCGCGGCCGTTCGCCGAGCGCATGGAGAAGGTTCTGGCCAACCTCGCGCGCGGGATCGGAGCCGGAACTCAGGCGCCGAAGCTTCTCGCCGGCAACGGTCAGGACCAGGTGCACCTTCTTGTGGTCTGCACGGCCGAACGCGGCCTTTGCGGCGCCTTCAACGGCTCCATCGTGCGACTGGCGCGCGAACACGCCAATCGACTGCTGCGCGAGGGCAAGACGGTCAAGATGCTGCTCGTCGGCAAGAAGGGCTTCGAGCAACTCCGTCGCCAGTTCGAGCAGAACATCGTCGAAGTCATCGAATTGCGCTCCGTCAAGCAGGTCGGTTTCGGCGAAGCCGACCCGATCGGCAAGAAGATCATCGCCATGTTCGAGGCCGGCGACTTCGACGTCTGCACGCTGTTCTTCTCGCGGTTCAAGTCCGTGATTTCGCAGATCCCGACGGCCCTGCGGCTGATTCCGGCCGAGCTGCCCGAATCGGACGATGCTACGGGTACGGGCGCCGCCTACGAATACGAGCCCGGCGAGGAAGAGATCCTGGCGTCCCTCCTGCCGCGCAATATCTCGATCCAGGTGTTCCGCGCGTTGCTCGAGAACGCCGCTTCCGAGCAGGGCTCGCGCATGAGCGCCATGGACAACGCGACGCGCAATGCCGGCGAGATGATCAAGAAACAGACGCAGATCTATAACCGATCCCGCCAGGCGATGATCACCAAGGAACTGATCGAGATCATCTCGGGCGCCGAGGCCCTGTAAGGGTCAGCCCTCGACGAGACCGCAGCGCCCGCACCGGAGCCGAGAGAACACCATGGACGATGTCACCCAGAACCCCGGCAACAACAGCCTCAACGAAGTCCCGAGCAATCGCTCGCCCGGCTATGTCACGCAGGTGATCGGCCCGGTGGTCGACGTGAAGTTCGAAGGCCACCTGCCCGAGATCCTGAACGCGCTGGAAACCTCGAACAACGGCAACCGGCTCGTGCTCGAAGTGGCGCAGCATCTCGGCGAGAACGCCGTGCGCTGCATCGCCATGGATGTGTCCGAGGGCCTGACCCGGGGCCAGTCCGTGACCGACACCGGCCAGCCGATCCTGGTGCCGGTCGGCGAAGGCACGCTCGGCCGCATCATGAACGTCATCGGCGAGCCCGTCGACGAGGCCGGCCCGATCGCGACGGAAGGCACCCGCGCCATCCATCAGCCGGCCCCGACCTATGCCGAACAGGCGACGGACGCCCAGATCCTCGAGACGGGCATCAAGGTCGTCGACCTCCTGGCCCCCTACGCCAAGGGCGGCAAGATCGGCCTGTTCGGCGGCGCCGGCGTCGGCAAGACCGTGCTGATCATGGAACTGATCAACAACGTCGCCAAGGCGCACGGCGGCTATTCGGTGTTCGCGGGCGTCGGCGAGCGGACCCGCGAGGGCAACGACCTCTACCACGAGATGATCGAGTCCAAGGTCAACATGGACCCGCACGAGAACAACGGCTCGGCGGTCGGTTCCAAATGCGCCCTGGTCTACGGCCAGATGAACGAGCCTCCGGGGGCCCGCGCCCGCGTGGCCCTCACGGGCCTGACGGTCGCCGAGGACTTCCGCGACAAGGGGCAGGACGTGCTGTTCTTCGTCGACAACATCTTCCGCTTCACCCAGGCCGGTTCGGAAGTGTCGGCTCTGCTGGGCCGCATCCCGTCGGCGGTGGGCTATCAGCCGACGCTCGCTACCGACATGGGCGCCCTGCAGGAGCGCATCACCACCACCAACAAGGGGTCGATCACGTCGGTGCAGGCGATCTACGTGCCGGCCGACGACCTGACCGACCCCGCGCCCGCCACCTCCTTCGCGCATCTGGACGCGACGACCGTGCTGTCGCGCTCCATTGCCGAGAAGGGCATCTACCCGGCCGTCGACCCGCTCGACTCGACCTCGCGCATGCTCTCCCCCCTCGTCGTCGGCGAAGAGCATTACGGCGTCGCCCGGCAGGTGCAGCAGGTGCTGCAGCGCTACAAGGCGCTCCAGGACATCATCGCCATCCTGGGCATGGACGAGCTTTCGGAAGAGGACAAGATCGCTGTCGCCCGGGCGCGCAAGATCGAGCGCTTCCTCAGCCAGCCCTTCCATGTGGCCGAGATCTTCACCGGCTCGCCCGGCAAGCTCGTATCGCTGGCCGATACGATCAAGGGCTTCAAGGGCCTCGTCGAAGGCCAATACGACCATCTCCCCGAGTCGGCCTTCTACATGGTCGGCAATATCGAGGAAGCGGTCGAGAAGGCCGGGAAGCTCGCCAAGGCGTAAGCCGAGCCCAGCAGCGGACCTCTGGTGATCACCGCGACGGCGGCTTTCGTCGCCGTCGTTGCTTGCGGCGAGAACCTATCGGGATTTCGCGCCCGGACCCTTTCGAGGTTGGTTTTCCCAGACGATCGTATTGTGCAATGCGTGGTCGCTGCTTTTGATGCTCTTCTTTATACCGAACGGATGGCGGGCTAAGTG
>CAXUOD010000034.1:0-944 GCA_964252585.1 uncultured Lichenihabitans sp.
TTGATCACCGCCATGTCGGCCGTGAGGTCGACCTCGATCCGGAAGGTTTCGGTCTTCTCCGGAAAGACCAGCCGGGCCAGCCAATTGCCGTGCGGATCCTGCTGCCAGTTGATGAAATGTTGGGCGGGTGTGATCTTGAGCGCATAACTCGGGACCGGCGTGCGGCAATGCGGGGCCGGACGAAGGCGGACGACCTGCGGACCGAGCGAGACCGGACGGTCGTAGTGGTAATCGGTCACGTGATTGATCGCGGCGCGCACTGGCATCGCGGTCTCCTTGAAGTCTACGGTGAATGAAAATGCCGCGGGACGGCTTGGCGCGGCAGTACGGCGCGGTACTGCTTTCGTCAACCGCAGGGCATGCTCAAATATTGAGCCGAACCGGCCGGGAGAGATGGTGACGTCGGCTCTCGGGAGAGCTGTCCTGTCTTGGCGGGCAAGCCATGCACCCGCGATGGGTCGGCGACGTTGATACCTCGATATGACGCCATGGCGGACCCTCCGAGCGCATGACAACCGAACTGACCTACCTCGCCTGGACGCTGGTTTTGGCCCTCGTCTACATCGGATTGCCGTCGCAGCTGCGGACCTTCGAGACGGGAACGGCCTACAACGCCAGCCCCCGCGACGACGGTGGTCCCCCGGTCGGTGTCATGACGGGCCGGCTGCAGCGGGCGCAGAAGAACCTCTTCGAGACGCTGCCTCTCTTCGTTGCTGCGGTTCTGATCGTGCACGCGGCGGGGCGCGAGAGTTCCTTCACGGGCTGGGCCGTCACGCTCTATTTCTGGGCGCGGGTCGTGTACCTGCCGCTCTATGCGTTCGGCGTGCCTTACGTCCGCTCGCTCGTCTGGCTCGTGTCGCTCGCCGGTCTGATCATGCTGCTCTACGCGGCGCTGCACGGGTGAGGGACGCGTCTCTCCGGCGGACGGGGCGCGGCGGTGACCC
>CAXUOD010000034.1:954-33493 GCA_964252585.1 uncultured Lichenihabitans sp.
TCGTTCAGCCGTGCAGCGCCGGCGTTGCGCGTCCCGGATGAGAAGGTGGCTGTGTCATCCCGGCCGAAGCGCCGGGATCCATGCCAGGACAGGATCGAACGTCGGCAAATTGTTCCCCTCATCCGTCGGCGCCTCGCACCGACACCTTCTCCCGCAAGCGGGAGAAGGATGAACGCACCTCACATGTTCGGATACGTCGGGCCGCCGCCGCCCTCGGGCGGCACCCAGGTGATGTTCTGCGACGGATCCTTGATGTCGCACGTTTTGCAGTGCACGCAGTTCTGCGCATTGATGACGAAGCGCGGATCGGCTTTCTTCGCCTCGTCGCCATACACGACTTCGTAGACCCCGGCCGGACAATAGAGACGTGCGGGTTCGCCGTAGACCGGCAGGTTCTTGGCCACGGGGACCGACGGGTCGGTCAGGACAAGATGGGCCGGTTGGTTCTCCTCGTGGTTGGTGCCCGAGAGATAGACCGACGAGGCTTTGTCGAAGCTGAGCACGCCATCGGGCCGCGGGTAGCGGATGGGCTTGACCTCGGCCAACGGCTTCAGCGTCGCGTAATCGGGTTTCCCGTGCGACAGGGTACCGAAGGGCGAGCCGCCGAAGAGCTGGTTCGCCCACATGTCGAGCGCCCCGAGCCCCACGCCCGGCAGGGTGCCGAACCGCGACCAGAGCGGCTTCACGTTCTTGACCCGCCTGAGATCGGTCCCGATCGCGGATCCGCGCCAGGCTTCTTCGTAGCTCGCGAGTTCATCGTTGTGCCGGCCTTCGTCGAGGGCGCGCGCCACGTGTTCGGCCGCCATCATGCCGCTCAGGACGGCGTTGTGCGACCCCTTGATGCGCGGAACGTTCACGAAGCCGGCCGCGCAACCCACCAGGGCGCCGCCGGGAAAGCACAGTTTCGGGACCGACTGCCAGCCACCCTCGGTGATGGCGCGAGCCCCATAGGCGACCCGGCGCCCGCCCGCGAAGGTGTCGGCGATCATGGGATGCGTCTTGAAGCGCTGGAACTCGTCGAAGGGCGACAGGGTGGGGTTCTCGTAGTTCAGGTGGACCACGAAGCCCACCGAGACGAGGTTGTCCTCCATGCCGTAGAGGAACGAGCCGCCGCCGGTGCGGTTGCCGAGCGGCCATCCGAAGGAATGCTGCACGAGCCCGGGCCGATGCGTCGCGGCCGGCACCTCCCACAGCTCCTTGAGGCCGATGCCGTATTTCTGCGGATCGCGTCCCTCGTCGAGCTTGAAGCGGCGGATCAGGCCCTTGGCGAGCGAGCCGCGCGCCCCCTCGGCGACGAGCACATATTTGGCCCGAAGCTCCATGCCGCGCGTGTAGGCTTCGGTGATGGCGCCGTCGCGCCCGACCCCCATGTCGCCCGACGCCACGCCGACGACTTCGCCCGCCTCGCCGTAGAGAACCTCGACGGCCGCGAAACCGGGATAGATGTCGACCCCGAGCGCTTCCGCCTGGCGGCCGAGGAAGCGCGCCACATTGGCCAGCGAGCCGACGAAGTTGCCGTGGTTGCTCATCAGCTTCGGCATCAGGGCACTGGGGAGGCGCATGCCGCCGGCCGGCCCGAGATAGTAGAAGCGGTCGTCCGTCACTTCGAGCTTCAGCGGGCGATCCTCGGCCGAGCGCCACTCGGGCAGGAGGGCGTCGAGGCCGACCGGGTCCATGACGACCCCGGAGAGGATGTGGGCGCCGACTTCCGAGCTCTTTTCCAGCACCACGACGGAGAGGTCGGGCTGGAGCTGTTTCAGCCGGATGGCGGCCGCGAGACCGGCAGGGCCGGCCCCGACCACCACGACGTCGAACTCCATGGCCTCGCGGGCCGGCGGCTCGAAGGCCTCGACTGCGCCGTTACCGTCCGCCATGGTGGTGCCGCTCCTCGTCCAAACCAGCTTGTGCGATACACCTAAGGATCGGAACGGGGGGGCGCAAATGCGTCACTTCCGTCGCCGGATCCGGCGCGCGCGAACGCAACGAACGGCGGTGATGAGAACGGCTCCTCAGTGTTGTGATGATCGGCCGTGCCTCGGGCCAGATCGTTCAGGCTCGGTCGCTGCCGTCGTTCGCGCCAAGCCTCGTGCGACGATCGGCGTTCCGTCCGGCTTGGAAACGAAGAGCGACCGGCCACGCTTCACCCGTCAGGTGATCCATTCTAGGACTGGGCCATGACCCTCGACACCGCCACCCGCGACGAGATCGAAGCGCTGCTGCGCTGGTATGTGGACATGGGCGTCGATCTCGCGGTGGACGCGGAACCGCACGACCGTTTCGCCGAAGCTGCCGCGAGCCGCGAAGCAGGGGCCGCAACGGGTGCTGCGAACGAGGCTGCGCCCGCATCGAGCCCTGCACGACCGCGCGAGATCCTGCCGCAGGGCCGCGCGGCTCCGGCCTTAACCGGCACGCCGGCGCTACCCGGCCTGTCGGCCGCGGCGCTCTCGGCCGACGCTGCGACGCGCTCGGCCCGCGAAGCCGCGGCTGCTGCCGGCACCCTCGACGAACTGCGCGCCGTCCTCGATGCCTTCGAGGGTTGCAGCCTCAAGGGCACGGCCACCCAACTCGTCTTCGCCGACGGCAACCCGGAAGGACGGGTCATGGTGGTCGGGGAAGCGCCGGGTGCCGACGAGGACCGGCAGGGCAAGCCCTTCGTGGGTCGCTCGGGTCAGCTGTTTGACCGGATGCTGGCCGCCATCGGGCTCGATCGAAGCCATGTCTACATCGCCAACATCGTGCCGTGGCGCCCGCCGGGAAACCGCGCCCCGACCCCGCAGGAGGTGGCGATCTGCATGCCGTTCATCGCCCGGCAGATCGCGCTCGCAGATCCCGATGTCCTGGTCTGCCTCGGCGGCTCGGCCGCCCAGGGGCTTCTCGGCTCGAAGGAGGGCATTCTAAGAATGCGCGGCCGCTGGCATGATTTCGAGACCGGACGCCGGAGCATCAAGGCCATGCCGATGCTCCATCCCGCCTATCTGCTCCGGCAGCCGGCCCATAAGAAGTTGGCCTGGGCGGACCTCAGGGCTTTGCGCAAGACCCTCGACGCGCGCTGAAATTCGGGGTGCGGACGATGTGGCGAAGGCTGGTCGACCGGCGTCCGTCGTCAGGCTCTCCAGCGTGGGAGAGCGATGCGGAGAGCGTTTCTCCCGAAAGGGACCCGGGGTCGGCGGTTGAGTCGAACCGTTCGCCATTCGAGCGTCGACCTGCAGGTCTTCAGTGGTCGGTGAGGCGCTGGTCCACCGGCCAAGGAACGGGCCTCCGCAGTTCGGCCCAGGCCGCATCGGCGGCGGACGTCGGGAACCGGTAATCATTGCAGTGGTACGCTCTTTGCTCCGTTGATCCCTGTCGCGTTGCTGTTTGGCTTGCGGCAGGCTGCGCCTTGATGTGAATTCGTCAAAATTTAGAGAGGTGGCCAACAATGAAGAAACGATCTATCAAGCGACTGATCCGAATCTTATCGGCAACGATTGCAGCGACAACGCTCCTTACTGCGAATTCAGCGGTAGCAAGCAGTTTTTATGTGTCACAAGCTGGAAGCGACTCCAACGATGGACGCTCGTTGCTGACACCCTGGCTGAGCATCAACAAGATAAACAGCGGGTTTTTTGCCGCTGGCGATACGATCAATCTTAGAGGCGGCGACACTTTTCAAGGATGCGTCACGTTCAACGCCGTAAACGTTGCGGCAACGCAAGGTGCGAGTCCTGTCAAGGTGCAAAACTATGGCTCTGGAGCAGCGACCCTTGTGTCGAACTGTCCGGGCAAGATCATAGCTCCGACGTTGGGTCCCCGTTCAGCCGCCCTTACGATCGACGGGATCAGCGGCTTCGACTGGAACGGGCCATCCATTCGCGGATCCGATCCGACGACGCCGACCCAATACGGCGTCATCATCGAAAACGAGAGTCCCTCGGTCGCAGCCAGCAATATAACGATCGAGAACAGCGACATCAGCGGTTTCATGGTCCCGGCCAGCGCAACGGCCGATGCTTCGGCCGAAGTCTTTGTGCTCGGTTACTCCCTCAAGGGAGCTTGTGGGCCGCTCAATACCATTCGTATTCTCAACAATAAATTGCATGGTGCGACCGTCACGTCGAACGACGACAATGGCATCATGGGCTACGGTTGCGCTCAAAACATCGTCAACGTCCTCTACCAGGGCAATCAGGTGTATGACATGGGAGGACGGAAGGCTGCACCCAATGGCGCCTCGGGTAACGGAATGATCCTGAATGGTGTGAATGGCGGCGTAGAGCAGTATAATGTCGTTCACGACAACGGGTCCAATACCACCACTTGTGGCGGCCCAGGCGGCATCTGGGCCTACTCCTCCAGCAACGTCACGATCCAATTCAACGAGGTTTATCGAATGCAGCCGCTACCGGCCTTTCAATCAGGGTGCGATTGGGCCGCCTTCGACCTGGATGCCTATGTCACGAACTCAGTCGTCCAGTATAATTTCAGCCACGACAACGCTGGTCCAGGACTCCTCGCCTTTACTGGAGGTGGTGGCAGTAGTTGGTTTAACAACACCTTCAGGTATAATATATCTCAAAACGATAACCCGCTGATCTTGGACGGCGGTGGGTCGATCGCGCTGGACCCAGGCTCGAGCCTTTATGTCTACGGCAATACGATCTACAGAAGTGGCACTTCTCTTGCGCAAAATCCGCCATCTTGCTGGTCGACCGGTTACAACGGTGCCTATGTGGCTCCCGTCATCATCGCGAACAACATCTGTGTGAATGCCTCGACCGATCGATGGAACCGGACCCGTATGGTCGATGGATCCAACGGAGCGACGGGCCTCAACAACATCACGATGGTCGCCAACGACTATTTTAATTCCGGAAACGGATCGACGGGCTACATGTGGGGATCGAACAGCTACGCCAATCTTGTCGCCTTTCAAGCAGGAACGGGGCAGGAATCTCACTCCGTCGCCACCAACCCGCTGATCTCGAATGCTGGTGGAGGCACGACGATCGGCAGCACCGCCGGCCCACAACCGGGACCGGCAGCCTATCGTCTTGGCCTGGGTTCGCCCGTCATCGGCGCCGGCGCGAACCTCACGGGATCTCCCTACAATCTCGCCGTTGGAAGCCGAGATTACTTCAACGGTCCGGTCCCGAATCTCTCGGCATCCGGATTCAATATGGGTGCGCAGAACTGAGCACACCCTTGCCGCGCACCTTCAGGCCGACACCCGGCCGCGGCGATGAAATGCGCTCGATGCGACAACCGCGTATCAGCTGCCACGTGGACGGCCGACAAGACTTCACCTTTCAGTCGATGCAGGACGCAGGGCCACGGTCCCCGCGGTGCGGGCCCGGACCTCCGGCGGAGCAACGCAGGTGGCGACCACCTCATAGCCCTGCCCACCCCGATACGGCACGACCCGAAGCGGCACGCTGTGGTTGGCCGGACAGGAGATGACGACTTCGGTTGGCTCGAGCGCGTCGAGATCGAGGATGGCCGAGGAGCGCGTCATGAGAATCAGGGCACGTTTGCTCGTTCCTCGCAGGCGCAGGTGCGCCATCAGGGCCGTCTGCGTCGCCGCGCTCAATCCTTCCTCGACCATGTCGATCACGAGGACTGAGGCCGTCGTAGTTTCCATGGCGACGACGAGCGCCGTCAGGGCATCCGAACGCTCCGCCCCGTCCTCGACCAGCCACGTCAGCCTGCGCTCGACCTGCTCCGCGAGGACCGGGTCATCGGCAAGGCGCTGCGCGACGGCCGGGTCGGACAGGCGATCGAGGCCGAGGAACATCGCGTCAGGGAGCGCGGCCGCGAACCGCTGTGCGAAGCGCGTCTTCCCGCTGCCGAGCGGCCCCGTGATGAAGGCGAGCCGGGGAACGTCGTGGAAGGCGAACCACTCCCCGTCCCAGGGCCATGGCAAGGCGAAGCCGACCGTCAGCGGAGCACTTTGTGCCACCGCCGCAGGCGCCGATGCGCGATCCTGGGCGAGGTCCGCGCGGAGCGACCTGACCCGTTCGAGAGCTTGAGCGGTCCGCTGGCCCAGTTCACTCAGACGGGCTTCGTGCACAGCGAGGCCCAGATCCAGATCGCCGGGCTTGCCATGGAGAACGCGCGCGACCTGCGCGAGGCTGAGACCGAGGCTCCGCAAGGCGATGACCTCGGCCGCCCGTGCCATCACACGCGCGTCATAGGCCCGCCACCCTGTTCGCGTGCGATCGGGGTCGAGCAGGCCGTGTTGTTCGTAGAGGCGCAGAGCCTTGGCGGAGACGCCGAGGGCAGCGCTGGCTTGCGCAGGCGTGAAACTTCGGCGTGACGGGTCCATGGCTCACCGTGTCTTGTCGAACCCGAGCTTTATCGGACCAGCCGCTGGGGCCGGGTCAAGGGGATTTCGGCGGGCCTGCCGCTCTCACGGGGCTGCGGCCGCGATCGTCAAAGGCGCGCCGGGGTGGTTTGCGGAACGGCAGGTTTCAATCGCGCTGATGGCCTGCGGACACTTTCGCTTCGCCGAAACTTGAGCGGTTGCGGCCTTGTCTGCGGTTCTGTTTAGGATGCGCCGAAGCGGACCTTTGCCGAAAGGACGGCACCAAACGCGACATGGGTTCTCGCTCTCGAGCGCCCGGATGATCAACATTCCCTATCGAAAGATCAGATGACGCGGATCCCAACCAGGCCCAGCGGTAGCAAAGCCGTCGTGGCTGGCTGGTTGATCGAGACCCGCATGGTCGTGCTCGTCGGTGATCGCCCTTCTCTGGTCACTGTATCGCGTTGGCCTCCTCAGCCGACGTCGACCAGGACGGGGCCAAGGCGGTCATCGTCCAGTGTGGGCCATTGTTACGGGCCTGAGACGGAGCGCTGCGCAACTCTCGGAAGCACCTCGATCGTGCCCATCATGCCGCCGTCCTCATGTTCGAGGATATGGCAGTGAAACACGAAGCGGCCGACTTGAACCTCGTGCGCCACGCCCGCCGGAACTTGATCGGCCGCATAGGAGAGACCACCGACGACATCTTGGGAGGAGCCTACGCCGAAGCCAATCTCGACGTCCACGTAGCCATACTTCGGTATAGGAAAGACATCGTGGACCTGATCAGGCGTGAGAGCCCACGGAGCCTCATGTTCCAATTGATTATAGGGGTCGTTCACGGAAAGAATGCGGAATTTTGACTGGTGGATGTGGAAGTTGTGAGTCTCGTTGCTCAGGTTCACCAAGCGCCAGACCTCCCGATGCCCGGCGTGGAGGCAGACGTCGGTTCGATTCGGATCGAACACCTTCAGGGTCACCGGTCCGGACGGCCAAATCCGCAGGTCGGTCGCATCGCGGATTTCCGTGGCCAGTTCGAAGGTGTCGTCGGTACCCGTGAGCGTTGACGCCGCGCGAGCGGGATCACGGTCGGGCGCAGCCGCAGGAATGACGCCATCCTTGTTGCCGACCCCGAACCAAACGACACGAACCTGACCCTGGTCGGGCAAAGCATCGTGAGCTTCCTCTGTAGGGTCACCGCCGTCCGGTCCGCAGCGGGTCTTGCCGGGGTTCGGTTGCGCCGGCAGCCCCGTGCTCTCCGTTCCACCCGAGGGTGCCCGCGCGGTCTTGAAATCTGCGTGGACCCTGCCGAGGAAATTCGAGGTCAGTTGGGCAGACTCAGGAGGCGCAGCTTGCCCGACAACGGCGACCTTCAATGCTTGCATGAGTGCTGCGCCAGGCAGGGGTGCGGGTGGCTTCTCCAACGTGACCCCCGCCATATCGATTGCGGGCCACGGGTCCCCGACAAGGTTGGCATCGGCAGTTCCCGGTGGGTTTGAGCCCGTATCGAAGCCAAGCGTCACCAGTTCGGCCGACACGATCTGCTGACCACCCGCCGCAGGATCCCCACACGTCGTTCCCCGCGATGTCGCGCGATCGCCGGGTGCGAGGTTTAGGGCATCTGCGTAAGACACGAAGAACTCGGCCCGGGATCCGGGCATTAAGATGACTTCGCTCTCGAAGACCCGGCGATCGCTTGCTGCTCCAATGGCGCCTGCGTCGCCTTGCGCTATGGCTACGCCGTCTCGCGAGAGAACCTGGAGGCACAAAGGATGAGAGCCATGGGTCAAGGCGAGCCGATACGTTACACTTGCGCTGGTGTTGCCAATTCTCCAGACCTGACCTGCACCGGAGACCGCGATCGTTGGATGGATCTGACCGTTGACGGGGAACAGCCACGGTCCAGGGCCCGAAGTGGAAGAGCAACTCCCAAGCCGTCCGTCAGGCGTTCCGATGGTGGAACCGCAAAGCGCGGTGTCCGGGTCTTGATTGAACGCCCATGGTCCTGGGGCCGTGGCAGATGCTGCGGATGACTGGACCTGCATGTCCTTCAGCATGAGGAAACGCTCGGGGACGCGCTTTTCAGCCTCGCGCTCGTCGTCAGCCTCCTTGCCTGATTTGCAGTGCGCGGGGCCAGCCTTCAATGCACAATTGAGGTAGGCGTAGTCCCATAGACTGCCCACGGCGATCAGCCCGGCCATGCCGCCCCCGACCTGGCGCCCACTGATCATGTGCGGATGAGGGTGGTACCAGAAGAGACCGCTCGGGTGGTCCCCGGGCAGCACGATCTCATAGTCGGCTGCAGTGGGTGAGACGGACGCACCTGCCGAGACCATGCCCGGCATCGCGCTGGCTTGGCCAGCGCAATTCGGCGTAGACTCAGGATAGGTGTCGAGGAAGACGTCGTCGCCGAACTTTGAGTAAGGACTTGCTGCCGAAGTCCAGGGACTGACGAGTAAACCGTGGACGTGGAGGTTGGTCCGGAAGTCGTGACAGTCGCCGTCCCCGGGGTCGAGCTTGTTCTCGAGCCTGATTCGAAGCCGCTCGCCGGGCTCGAGGTGCCAAACGGGGGGAAGAAGGCCCGCGATGGTCTCAGTTGTACCGTGACCTTCTGCAGTGAAGGTTTGATCGTAGAAGTACGCATTCCTAACCTTTCCGAAACCTCCGATTTCGATCTCGCCGCGTTCGGCCCGGACCGTGATCTGCTTGGAACCTTCCGCGATAGTTGGATCCGTAAGAGGCATGTTTTGCTGCGCTCGTGACTCGGTCGCTAATACCGATAGCAGGGAGGCAACACCTAACAAAAACGTAAGCCGACGCATGGCCAAGCTCCTGGAGAAAAAATGTATTTGAATTATATTTGCAATAACAAGAATAGCTTAAGGCCTAAATCGAGCGGTGTAAATCGACTTGAACTTCAGGGTGAGCGTTTGCGGAGCGAAAGGCTTGGAGTCGTGGCGCAGCGCAGCGCGGCGGCTCGTGTCGCTGCAGTCCTGCCGGTCGAAGTGAAGGGTGCCGAACGAGCCTGACACGGAACTCCGGTCACTGACGACCCCATGCGCCTTCTGCAAGCGCGTTCACCAACGTCGCGAGCGGCTGCTTCAAGAACGGACGTGAAGTCGGCGAACGACGTTGACGGGCGCACTCTCGCCGGCGCCTCGGTGGGATGAAGGTCCGGTTCCGAGCAGGTCCAGATAGACAGAAAAGAACCGGCGTGGGTCGAAAGCGGTCGGATGCGGCGAACCGCTGAGGAAACGGCCCTCAGCCGCACAACCGCACTCTCGTTCGCCAGTTCCACACCGCCGGTGCGCATCAGGCGCACGGGACCCCGTTTCGCCTGGAGCAGGGGGCGAGGAGCGGCTTTGCCAGCCAGGCGGCACGATCCCGAAGGATACTTGCCGCGTAGGATGCGGCATCCGCTACCATCCGGATTGCGGCCGTTTCGGTGCTGGCGGCAAAGGCGGGGGGCGGTGACGTGGGGCAGGCGTTTCCGGAGGGTACGCGCGAGACTCTGCTGTTCCTCGCGACTGCGGGGATCGCGGTTCCGTTGTTCCATCGTCTGCGTGTCAGCCCGGTCCTCGGCTTTCTCCTGGCCGGCGTGGCCCTGGGCCCGTTCGGCCTCGGCCATATCGCGCGCCGCTTCCCCGCCGTGTCGGTGCTCGCCATCACGGATACGGGGCGGCTCGAGACCGTCGCCGACCTCGGCGTGGTGTTCCTGCTCTTCATGGTGGGGCTGGAACTCTCCTTCGAGCGCCTGTCGCGATTGCGGCGGCTCGTCTTCGGCTTCGGGGCTTTCCAGGTCGGCACATCGGCCGCCGCCATCGCGCTGCCGGCTCTCTTGCTCGGCCTGCCGTCGGCGGCCGCCATCGTGCTCGGGCTCGCGCTCGCCCAGTCCACGCCCGCCGTCCCCGTCCCCCTCCTGGCCGAGCGCCACCACCTCAACACCGCGGCGGGACGGACGACCTTTTCGGTTCTGCTGTTCCAGGACCTTGCCGTGGCGCCGCTGCTCTTCACGGTCTCGGTCCTCTCGAGGCCGCACGATGCGGGGCTCGGCTTCCAGCTCCTCCTGACCCTCGCCCCGGCGGCGCTGGCGCTCGGGATGATCGTGCTGCTCGGCCGACTCGTCTTGCGTCCACTGTTCCACGGCGTCGCGGCGACGAAATCGACCGAGTTCTTCATGGCGGCCTGTCTGCTCGTCGTGATCGGCACCGGCGCCATCACGGCTGCCAGCGGCCTGTCCATGTCGCTCGGCGCCTTTCTGGCGGGCCTGCTCTTGGCCGAGACCGAATTCCGGCGCGAGATCGAAGTCACCATCGAACCCTTCAAGGGGCTCTTGCTCGGGCTCTTCTTCGTATCGATCGGCGTCGGGCTCGACCTCTCGGCCGTCATCGATCACCCGGGGATCCTGCTCGCGATCTGTTGCGGCACCGTCGTCATCAAGGCCGGCATCGTGTTCGGCCTCGGCCGGCTGTTCGCACTGCCGCGCGGCGTGGCTATCGAGATCGCGCTGCTGCTCGGCCCCAGCGGCGAATTCGCCTTCGTGCTGGTGGGCCAGGCCGCTGCGGCGGGGGTCCTGCCGGCCCCCGTCGCGCATCTCACGACGGTCGCGGTCACCCTCACCATGATGGTGATCCCGTTTCTGGCCCGCCTCGGCGAACGGCTCGGTCGTGGCGCGGCCGTGGCCGTGGCGGAGGCCGCCGTGCCCCCGCCCGACGATGGCGAAGCCCGGGTCATCATCGTGGGCTATGGCCGCGTAGGCCGTCTTGTGGGCGACATGGTGGCGTCGCACGGCCTGCCGTTCCTCGCGGTCGACGACGATCCGCGGCTCGTCCGGCGCGAGCGCGAAGCCGGAGCGCCGATCTATTACGGCGACGCGACGCGGCGCGAGTTCCTCGACCGGTGCGGCCTTGCCCGGGCGCGCGGGCTCGTGGTGACGTTGAACAGCCCGCTGATCGCCCAGGACGTCGTGACGGCCGCCCGGGCGGCCCGGGCCGATCTCACGATCGTGGCGCGCGCCCGCGACGCCGACCACGCGCGGGTCCTCTACGATCTCGGTGCCACGGATGCCGTCCCCGAAACCATCGAGGCGAGCCTGCAGCTGTCCGAGGCCGCCCTGCTCGACATGGGAGTGGCGGCGGGCTACGTCATCGCCTCGATCCATGCCAAGCGCGACGAGTACCGTACGTTGCTCAACGCCCCGCGGGCCGATGGGCGCGAGCGCCGCGCCATCCGGCGCCCGGCGAAACGGCCCTAAGCTGGTGGGCCGATTTCAAACAGAGGAATGGTCTGTTTGGGTCGGACCCTTGGACTCGACCTTGCTTTAACGCGCCTCGACGGCCTTGGCCCGTTCGATAGCGGATTGTGCCTGCTCGATACCCTCCTTCGCCTCCTGGAGGTCGTCCCGCGCCTCTTCGAGGTCCGCTCCGACAGTGCCGGCCAGCGTCGCGAAGGCGCTCTTGATCTGCGCCAGTTCGGTCTCGCTCAGATCCTCCAGCATGAGGAGCTTGTTGCGTGCGTCGCGGTTGACCCGGATCAGTTCGTCGAGCTTGAGCTGGATCGCGGTCGAGTCGCGATTTTGCGCATGCTGCAACAGGAACACCATCAGAAACGTCACGATGGTGGTGCCGGTGTTGATGATGAGTTGCCACGTATCGGAGAAATGGAACAGCGGCCCCGCTGCGGCCCAGACGATCACGATCCCGCAGGCCATGACAAAGGTCGAAGCATGGCCCATCTGGCGGGCCGTCCATTGAGCGGTAGCTGAAAACAGCGATTCGAATGCCATCGGGCCGGGTCATGCGGGACGGAGCGCCGAAGCCGACGCGCATCCCGTTCTATGGGCCGAACAGGACGGATTCGCTATAGGCGAGATCGCCGAGGCGAGGGCGGTGCGGACCTCGGAAATAGGCGGGCGACCGGCCGCGGAAGAACCGGCTGAACGGCCCTTCGGCCGGCGCGTTGGCCTCCGACATCGTGATCGCGAGGCCGTGTCTCAGGAGGTGGCGACCGACAGGCCCTTTGAAGCGCCAGAAGGATCGGATGTCCCGGCAGTAGATCAGCTGCGCGCAGGGCAGCCCGGCATGCGGAATGGGCCGGCGCAGAAACACGAAGGGATAGACCTCCCCGCCGAGGACACAGCGCAGGCTGATGCATCCGAGGCGGGCGTGATCGACCAGCAGCTTCGTTGCACGGTCCTGCGGATCCGAAGCGGCGTGGTCCGGCCCGATCGCCTCGACCGTCAGACCCGGCATGCCTCGTCCGACGGCCGGGATCGCCAGGACCTGCCCTTCGGCGTAGCAGCCGAACCTCTGTGAGACGATCGTCTCGCGCGTATGCGCGGCCGACGAGGTATTGGTGTAGGTCATCCCCGGATGGCTCAATGCGACCTTCACCAACAAGGACGCGTAGATCCGAAAGCGAGGGTCGACGTACCAGCTCGAAAGATTGCAGCGCAAGACGCCATCTTCGTCCGGGACCGGCACGCAGATCAGCAGGATGACGCCGACGATCATGGAATCCACGATCAACACGTGACCGTAACGCGGACAGCCCTCCGGGACGGAGCGATCCCGCAGCGTCCTGAACGCGGCTTGCCAGTAAGACTTCGTCCGCGACGAGAACCCTGCGCGAAGCAGGTCGATCACGCGGTCCGCGTCGTCCTCGACGATCGCCCGGCATGCCACCCGTGCGTGTGGACCTCTCATGTGATGAGCAGACACGGGGTGTTCGACCTCGACGCTTCGCCTCGCACGCAATGTGGGCGCGAAATGCGTCGCGACAATAAGCGTTTCGTTTCCGCTCGTCGCTTGGGCGACCACACGGTTAACGCGGAGCGTAGTGGCTCGTCAAAACGGCCCGCCTCGTCGAGGATGAGAGGCCAGGATAGAACGACCTCCGAACAGCCGGCCCGCGTCCTGCACCGCATGGAGGCCGCGTCGTACGACCTGGTTTCTGAGCCGGCGGGCCACCCAGCGGATGCTGGGCGACGTCGCGAGGGAGCGGGCGTAGCGACTGGCGGCGAGCCCTCTCGCGTCGCACTCGAGCTTGACCGGGTCGTCGTAATAGGTGCCGATCTTGTCGGCTCCCATGCCGGGGCTCCCGAACCACGCCGGGATATGATGCTTGGTGAGCTGTTCGACATCGGTGAAGACCTTCTGGATCCCGACGCCCGGCACGGGACAGCAGGTTGCGAAAGCGTCGCCGATCAGCACGACGCCGGGGCGCCGATAGTTCTCGGTGACGGTCAGATCGATGGATCTCATGGCGATCGGACCCTGAACGATGGGCTTTGGCATGATATGCTCGAGCCCCGGCATCATGGTCCGCAGGACCTCGTTGGGGTTTTGCCGGAACTGCTTTGTCCACTCTTCGCCGACCGTCCGATAGACGTAGAGGTTCACCCTCGCGGCGTCGCCGATCGGGAACAAGGTGAAATAGGCCAGGCGATCCCTCGGACCGTTCCCGTAGTAGACGAGGGACGCGAAGGGAAGATCGTGCGGGCGCACCGTCAAGTCGAAGCCGAGGGACAGCGAATGCGCGCGGCTGATCCTGACACGCTCGATCGACACGCGGCTCCGGATGCTGTCGCCGAGCCCGGTCGCTACGATGATCAGTCGCGCGCGCAAGACCGTTCCATCGGCCATGGTCACGCACTGCCGCTCGTCGCCCGTCGCGATGTCGGCGACGCGTCCTAAGACGAAGCGGACGGTCGCGGGCAGATCGGCCCGCAACCCGTTCACGAGATCCGCGTAGTGGAAGGCGTAGTCCGGCCCCGCGACCTTGGCCACCACACGGCCGTATCGGGCGACCCAAATCTCGTCGAGTCGATCGACGTGGGCCAGCACGGTATCGGCGAGACCCAGGCTCTCGATCTTGGCCATATGCGGGGCACCTATCTTTTCGGCGCGGAACTCGGGTGGATAGGTAGCGTGGCTGTCGACCAGCGCCACGTCGTAACCGGCCTTGGCCAAGACGATCGCCGAGGATGTTCCACCGAGCCCCGCGCCGATGATGATGATGTCAACATCCATGCTCTCACTCCAACGTCCCGTCCGCGTCGGCGACTTTTCACAAGGGGCTCGCAGACTCAAAGATCAATCGCTCTCGACCGCCTGACGTCCGGCGGCGCGTCGACGAACAGCTCTACGCATCCCGCGCACGGTCAAAAAAGCTTTGGGATGACTCTCGAGCCACGTTTTCGACCCTGCGATTGTTTGTATCGAGCGCCACACGATCCAACCGAAGACTGTCTTGGTCTGACTGACTTGCCAGAGTTCTTTATGCTTCGCGCCGAAATTGATCTTGTAAGGTAAACTGCCGATTGTCATATCCATATGAGTAAAGCTCTGTCCCGCTGCCCATTTTATCAGCTCACCCACCATGACGATGCCCGGTGAGCAGTTTTTCCAAGACTCTCCTGCGCTCGTGAGGACGAGGCCATAGATGATGCCGTCGTTGACCAGGCAATAGGAGGTGGCGATGACCTCGTCGTTGACCGAAAGGCACCACAGACCCGCAGGACCATGGGACAGGCCATTCAACGCTGCATTGCGATAGAACGCCGGGATGCCGTCGCGATCGAACAGGTCGAAACGCCCGAGAGCTTGGAACCGACGTTTCCGCTGTTCGAGCAGGCAGTCGAAGGCCGATGCGAGATCGGCTTCCCGACTCGCCCTGAAGAAGCGGATATGGCCCCGGCGCTCGATCCGGCGCCTGAACTTGTTGAGTTCCTTGAAGCCGCTCTTGGTGCAGGTTCTGGCAAGAAACGTCTTCGGGTCCCCCTGAATGTCGAGCCCCGAGGCCGTGAGAGCCATGCGTCTCGCCTCCGGCAGTAGAGCCAAGGGGTTGCGGACTCCCGCCACGAAGGTGGGGATCTGAGAAAGTGCCAGAAGATCGTGAGGCGGTAGGACCGCGCGAACCGCCGCCCAGCATCGCCGCGCCGACTCGGCCGTCACGACGGTGTTGCCGCGCAGTACGGGAGCCGCGTAGTCGCAAACATCGAGGTCGAGCCAGACGATGATGCGCGCGCCCAAGCGCCGCTTCATCATGAGTGGCAGGATCATCACGGTGTCGAGGGAGGTCGCGTCGAACACCTCGACGAAGATCGGCTGAACCGTTGAACGCGCCAGGAGGTCTTGGCAAATGCCCCGCACCCAGTCCAGGCGCTGATAGGCCGTCAGGAGCCCGTCCGCCTCGATCTCCTTCCATTTCGGTTCGATGTCCTGCAGGTGCCTGTAGCATCGCGCCGCGACCGCCCTCTCGGAGGCGTACCGCGGCTCGGATCTCGCGACATCGTCGGGTCGGCCGGCCGATGCGACGGGGTCGCCGCCGAGAACGAGTTCGGATTTTGTTCGCATCAGTGTGCTCACAGGACGGACTCCTGAAAACCGTATCGCGCGGCTCTCATGCCGGATCCACGACGCGTGCGTGGTACGTCATGACGCCGGTTCGTGCGGGGGTCTGCGAGACGGGTTCGATGGTGGCGGCAGGGCCCTGGGCGCGTGGAACCCCGGGCGCGGGCGGCAGAACCCGCAGCGTCCTCAGAGCCAAAATCCAGCACCCGAGGAACACCACCAGTTCCGACGCCGTGGCCCCGACGAGCGACCAGGCCGGGGTCGTGGACCAGACGATGAGCGCCACCAGAGGGATGCCGATCACCGCACCGAGCGCCGAAACCATGCTGATCCGACGGAAGCCCTGCATGGTCTCGAGAAGCGTCTTCGGGACCGAATAAAGGACCGAAACGCTGGCGATGGCCCA
This sequence comes from uncultured Lichenihabitans sp., assembly GCA_964252585.1. GTDB lineage: Bacteria > Pseudomonadota > Alphaproteobacteria > Rhizobiales > Beijerinckiaceae > Lichenihabitans. Next base: position 16,994 of record CAXUOD010000034.1, read on the forward strand.
GATGCCGAGTGCGATCCCGTTCAGCGGCGCGGTTCCGAAACGGCCATCGAGCAGGTGATGGGTCAGGAGCGGGAACGCCGCCACCATGGCGCCACCGTAGGCCAGCGCAATCGCGGCGATGATCGCGGTCTGGATCGCCATGAGCCGGCGGATGTCGCCGGAGCGCGTGATCGCGGCCGCGAGGTCCGGTTGGTTCATGTTGGCCAGAGCAGAGGCGGCGAGCCTCAGCGGCGAGAAGAACGCCATCGTGGCCGCGATCGGCGCGTAGCCCGCCGGTCCGGCGATCGCGGCGATGACGAAAGTCGGTCCTTGCGCCTGGACGTTGGCGATGGTGACGCTGACGAGCGACCAACTCATCGTGGGCAGGAGCTTGCGGAGCCGCAGACGGACGCTGCGCCGGCCCGAAATCCGGAACGATCCCCCTTGCAGGGCCAGGGCGATGGCGATCCCGATGAGATGGGCCGCGGCCAGGGCGAGGAAGAAAGGGCTCAATCCGTCGCTCCCGCCGTACCTCAGCAGAAGGGAACTGCAAAAAGCGGTCGCCGAGACCGTGAAGGCGAAGTCGCTGACGGTCGACAGCGCGGCGCGGTGTTGCGCGAACAACGCGATCCGGTGATAGCCTCGCATGGCCCAGAGGCCGATGAAGAGCCCCGCGGCGAGAGCGAAATCGCACCGGTAGAGGGTCAGGACCGCGGCCACCAGAAGGCCGCCAACGGCCGAGATCGCGAGCGCGCCCGATGCGAAGGTCACCGCGAGGGCGCCTGCCGCACGAGAGCTTCGGCATTGCGGGATGAAGGTGCAAGCCGGGATGCCGATCAGCGCCCGCATATAGATCAGGGCGAAACCGCCGATCAGCATTACGAGCGCGAACTCACCGTAGTTCTTCGCCGGGAGCGTGCGCGCCAGAGCCATATTCAGCCCGAAGCCGAAAGCGCTCTGGAGGCCCTCGCCCCCGAGCACGACGGCGAAGCGCCGCCCGGCCCGATGCAACCGGGAGATCACGACGCGCCCTCGCCGGCCGATCGGCTCTCCGCACCGCCGACGGTGTCGGAGACCCCGCGCGTGAGGACGGCGACGAGGGCCGCCTTGATGGCCGCCGCGACGGGGGACCTCGCGAACAAGGCCTCGTAGCGACGCCGAGCGGCCTCGGGAAAAGCCCGCCACGCATCGGGGTTCCGAGCGATCCGCTCGAGCACGGCGGAAAGGTCGTCCGCCGAACCGGGCCGCACCATCCAGCCCGTTCGCCCGTCCTCGACCACCTCCCCGAGGCCGCCGATGGCCGAGACGACAGGCGGGCGGCCGTGGGCCATGGCCTCGATGGCGACTCGGCCGAGCGACTCGGGCAGACGCGACGGGACCGCGACCACGTCGGCCCAAACGTAATGCGGGTTCGGATCCGCCACGAACGGCATCATGGTGATGACGTGGCCGAGTCCGAGCGCCTCGATGGTCCGCGCGAGGTCACGCTCGCGTCCGGGGTCCTCGAAGGCGTTCCCGACGATGCGGACTTCGGGCCTGATCTCGTCCGGCAGCTTGGAAACGGCTTGGATCAGGACGTCCTGGCCCTTGATGCGGCTGATGCGTCCGAGCATCAGCAGCCGCAACCGCCGGCCACCCCGATAGCTGCAGGGCTGAGGGTGCGCCGGGCCTTCGACGCCGTTGTAGATCACCCGAGCCGGATGCCGGGCCGGAAGCGCGAAGGCGCTTTGCGTCGCGCGCGAATTGAAGATGATGTCCGCACCGCTCCATCGCAGCATCAGGCGCAGAGCCGAACGCACCGTTCCTTCGGGGATCTCGTGCACGTGAACGATGCACCTGCGCGGGCACAGGCGCGACGCCAGGATGTAATCGGCAACGACGGTCGTGTTGATGTAGACAAGGTCGCTGCGCCTGATCCGTCGCCAGGCCCGCAAGATCGCGAACGGCAGCGTCAACAGGCCGACCGTCGCCAGCGATCCCAGGTTCCTGCGGCGAAGGATCCACAGAGGTTCGGTGGTAATGCGGGAGGCATAGTCCTGCAGGAGCGGCGCGATCGCGCCGGTGCGCGGCAACACAACCTCGATCTCGGCCGCCGGAAAGGCAACTCGGATGGCTTGAACGGAGTCGACGAAACTCCGGTCTGAACCATAGAGCTCGTAACCCTGGTGGACGCACGTGATATACATCGGTGCCCTGAGCCGCCGGCCGCGGTGCGCGCCAGTCCGTATTGCTCGTCACCCTAGCAACCATTTACTTCCGGTCGATGATCACGGAAGATACATTCCGCCAACATCGTAAAAAAGTAGTGCCGTAGTGGATGTCGAGCATCTTCGCTTAGCGTCTATCCGGCTGCTTCATCGATCTTCGCGAGGAAGATCAAATTTCTGTTTCGGCGAGATGACTGCTGGTCGTTAAACCTCTATGGTGTTGGTGCTGCAGTGCGCAGCTTTTCCGTGTAAAAAATTCGATAATCATAACCTGAATCGTTAACTACGTTTTGTAATGACAACGACGATTTACTCTTCGCCCTCTGTGAGGTGCTAGACGACATGAGACCCAGCACCATGCTGCCGAACAACAAGCCAGGGCCAGACGATGTCACAACGCTCCGTTCTGATCCTGGGAACGCGAGGTATTCCGGCAGCCCATGGTGGCTTCGAAACCTTCGCTGAACAGCTCAGTCTGTTTCTCGTCGGGCGCGGGTGGCACGTTGCGGTCTATTGTCAGCATGACGTTGCGGCCGTCACCCGTTCTTCCTGGGTCGACGACTGGAAGGGTGTCGAGCGTATCAATATACAAGTGTCCAGGACGGGACCGCAAGCCTCGCTGGAATTCGATTGGCATAGTATTCGCGATGCTGCACGCCGCGATAGCCTTTGCCTCGTGCTTGGCTACAATACAGCGGTTTTCCTACCTTACTTGCGGATGATGGGTCGCACGGTGGTGACCAACATGGACGGGGTCGAGTGGCGCCGCCAAAAGTGGAACCGTCCGGTTCGCGCCTGGTTCTGGGTCAACGAGTGGATCGCCGCCTGGACCTCGAACCACCTGATCGCCGATCATCCGGCCATCGCCGATCATCTCGCCACGCGGCGTTCGCGAAAGGCCGTGAGCATGATCACCTACGGCGGCGTGCCGGTCGATGCGGCGACCCTCGAGCCCTTGACCCGCCTGGGCCTCTCTCCCGACCGTTACCTCGTATCGATCGCGCGAATCGAACCGGAGAACAATACGCTCGGCATCATCGAGGCGTTCACGCGCAGGCCGCGAGGCTGCAAGCTCGTTGTCCTGGGGAGTCTCGACGATCGATTCCCCTACCACCGGGCCGTGAAGGCGGCGGTCAACCACGAGGTCCTGCTCCCCGGCCCGATTTACGATTCGAACAGCGTGCATGCCTTGAGATTCCACGCCCGCGCCTACATGCACGGCCATACGGTGGGCGGCACGAACCCCTCGCTCGTGGAAGCCCTTTGGGCCGGCAACGCGGTCATCGCGCATGACAACGTGTTCAATCGCTGGACTGCCGGGGACGCGCAGTTCTTCTTCGGCGACGTCGACAGTTGCGATGCCCAGATCGAAACCGTTCTGACCGACTCTGCCGCGGTCGCGACCGCGCGCACGGCGGCCCGACAGCGAGCCGCCGAGACGTTCGAATGGCGCTCGGTGCTCGAAGCCTACGAGCAGAGACTGATGGTCGAAGGCGGTGAACCTGTTCCGGCGGCGGAGCCCGATCTCGTCAAGGTACGGCAGCGCTGACGCCGGAGGGGCGTTTTGGAGGGACCGCAGCCGTGGTCGTGCCGAAGAGCCTGCCCTGAGCTTGTCGGAGACATTGTCCAGGGACCTCGGCCGGCACCCTGCCGGCTTCGACACGGGCGCGCTGAGCCCGGCTCAGCATGAGGGTCGGTAGGGGTACAGGATCAACGCGCAAGAGAATCGATGAGGAGGGTGAGAGCTTTGGGCGACGCGAGTCACGACGTTCGGCCTTTGTTTCAAGACCGTGCGGTTCGCGAGGCCGGCGGGGCGTTTTGGGATCGCGCAGTCGCCACGCGGATGGGGCCGTTTGCCTCCCGTGCCGGCATCGTCCCCGAAGCCGGCGACCGCTCCTGCGTGGCAGACCGCCTGTAGAGAACGACCAGCATCAGTGCGACGCTGGCCAGCAGGGTCGATTTGCCGGCGATGCTCTCGAACGTGTTGATCACGATCAGGAAGGCCAGCAACGGCACCGCCATGCTGCGACGGGCATCGCGGGACAACTCCCTGAAGAACAACCCGAGCGCCACCATGAGGAGACCGGTCACGATCGCGCCCTGGTACAAGACGGTGCGAACGATCGGGTTCTCGATGCCGAGCGCAAGCCCGAAGATGCGACGCTCGCTATCGACATAGGCCGTGTCCGGACCCACGATCAGGTCGCGCAGCGGGATGCGCCGAACCAGTTCCAGCATCTCGACACGGGCGTTGGCGCTGCCGCCGTCGTTGCTGAACCTGACAAGGAGCGCGTCGAAGAAACCTCCTGCCACGAGGCCCAGAAGCACGAGCGGCGTGATCGTGGCGACGAGAACCGCCGCCGCCATGCCGAGCAGCGGAACCGTGCCGGAACGCAAGATCCGGTGGGCCAGGAGGCAGCCCTGCAGCCCGGCGAAGGCGATCGTCGTCACCAGCGCCGACCGGCCGCCGAACGCCACCATGGCCATGAGCTGAAGCACCACCACGCCGGTGCGCACCAGGATCGGCATCCGACCGCCGCCCGAGATCAGAGCCAGGATGTAGACGCAGGCTATCGTCGCATTGCCGAGCGGATGTCCCTGAAGGGCCGAGGACCGGGTATCGGTCACGTAGTCCACGCCGTCGAGGCGGAACGGAAAATAGAGGTGCTTCGTCGCGAATTCCACGAGTGCCAGGCTGGCGTTGAGGGCCATCGCGACGTGGATGACGATTTCGATCCGCCGACGCGTGGTCTCGCCCGACTTGGCGTAGAGGATGATCGCGAGGGGCGGCAGCATGAAGGCGTCGATCGTGCCGGCCATGCCGGGTCCGGCCCGCGATACGATTTGCACGAAGACCACCAGGGCGGCGAAGAAGAGGAAGAGGCTGGCGGGTTGGCGACGCGCGCTCTCGACCGCAAAAGCGATAGGATTGCCCTGTTCCACCGCCGCCAAGCACAGCACGATCAGGGTGAGGTAGGTGCCGGGATGGATCTTGGTGAGGGGGCTCCCGGTCAGGCCGTCATAGTTGTAGCCCAGAAGCCAGAGCATGCCGCCCGAAACGGTGTAGAACGACGCGATCGCGAGGACGAACAGGAACGAGGGAAGGGCCCCCATGGCGCGCGGCGGCTCTTCGGGCCGCACGGCAAAGCCCGGCGTTGCCGTTCCGGCCGGCATGTCAGACCGCTGAAGGTTCGACGAGCAGGGTCGCCGAGAGGTCCCGGCCCGCGCCCGCGGCAATGGCTTCTGCCGCGCTCTCCACGTCCTGCTGCGGCGTCACGCCCTGCACCACCACCAGGACGACATCGTCGACGCAAGCCACGAGGGGAGCGATGCGCATGTCCCCCGCGAAGGCGCCGGCCGCGAAGACGATGAGGTCGTAGGTCCGTCCTGCGGCATAAAGGAAGTCGTTCACGGCTTCCTCGCTCAGAGCCGTGAGGGCCCGGCCGTCGGCATGGCCGATCGCCAGCCGCGCGGCGCCGTTCCGGTCTCGCCGGTTGGCCGCGGTCGCGAGCTTGCAATCGCCGCGCAGGACGTCGAGGAGGCCGTTCGGTCCCTGATCGACGTCTCCGAGATCGGCCTCGACGACCAGGACCGAAAGGTTCAGCGCGACGGCCGCCGCCACGAACTCGGCCGCGACGGCTTTGCGGATGCGGTCGTCCCCGAGCGCCGACGTGAACAGCAGGCTCTGGCTCTTGATCCCCGAGCGCAGCGTGCTCACGGAGCCGCAGATCCGCCCGAGCACCAAGCCGAGCCTTTCGCCGACCGCGCTGCGCGGGAGATTGCCGGCCCGCAACGACCATCCGGGGAGGCTCCTGCGCCGGGCCTCCAGATGTCCCGCGACCGGCACGCCCGTCGCGCGCTGCAACTGAGCTGCCGAGAGCACGGTCGGCTTCAGGTATTCCATGACGAAGGCCGCAGCGGCGCCCAAGCCGAGACCACCGCCCAGCGCCGCCAGCAGCATGAAGCCACGCAGCGGCCAACTCGGCTGGTCGGGCGGAATGGCGTTGGACAGGATGCGATCGTTGGTGTTGTCGATCCTGGACTGCTGCTTCGTCTCGTCGGTGCGGGCCAGGAAGCTCTGGTAGACCGCGCGGCGGGAATCGAGCTCCCGATTGAGCTGATTGAGCGTGACGATGGCGCCGTTGCTGGCGACCGTGGTCTGCTTGGCGGAATTGGTGCTCGCCTGCAGGGCGCGCTCGTTCTTGACGGCCCGATCGAGGTCGGAATGGGCCGATCGAGCCAGGCGGTCGAGTTCGTTGGTGATCTGCTGCCGCGTCTGTTTCACCTCGGCCACAAGCGCGATCAGATCCGGGTAGCGTTCGCCGAAGCGCGTGCGCATGTCGCTCTCGCTTCGCAGCAGCGCCGTATAGGAGGCGCGCAACTGGGTGACGACGGAGGAGCCCAGCGCCTCGGGGATCGCCCCGCCGTCCGCGCCGCTGCGACGAAGCCCGTCGATCTGGTCGGCCCGCGCCCGGAGCTCCGCGGTCTTGGCCCGTGCGTTGTTGAGTTTCGTCCCGTCGTCGTCGAGCTGCTGGTCGCTCAGCAGCTGTTTGTTGCTGCCGATCAGATCGTGGTCCGCCTTGTAGCGTTCGACGCGGTTCTCGGCGTCCTGCACTTCGGTGCGGAGCTCCGTCAGCCGCGACGCCAAGGCCTCCGACGCCCGGTCCGAAGATTGCGACCGAGACGCGATCTGATCGTCCAGAAAGGCGTTCGCGATGGCGTCGGCGATGCGGGCGGCCTTCTCGGCCTCATAGGCCGTGACCACCACGTCGACGACGAACACCTTGTCGGCCCGCTTGACCGCCAGGTGCTTCCTCAGAGCCCGCAAGGCCTTGTCCTCGGGCGGGTCTGCCCCATCGGACGACCCCGTGAACAGACCGAGGAGGCGGCCCAGCACCGTCGGCTGAGGCGCGCCATAGTCGGGATCGCGATCGAGGCCTGCGGCCTTGATGGCGCGCAACAACACCGCATCCGATTCGATGACCCGGGCCTCGCTCTCGACCTGGACCACTCCTCCATCGGCCGCCAGCGTGTCGGGGTTGACGTCCCGCGTCACGATCTGCCGGTCCCGCGGGTCGATCAGGATCTGCGCCACCGCCGTATACTGCGAACGGGCCGCCAGCACATAGGCCGACGTCGCGAGAAAGCAGACGACCACGGTGGCGGCGATCACGCCGCGACGGCACCACAGGATCCGCCAGACGTCCCCGACCCCGGCTGTCCCTGCCGGCAGTCTTCGCAGGTCCTGGACCGGCTCATACGGAGCATCGACAATGTTCGGGTCCGCCATGGAGCGTCGCATCGGTGCCGACCTCCGAGACGGCTCGGCCGAGGATGCAGGGGAAGCCTTGAAGCGGCGTTAACACCCCCGGTTTAAACAAGGTGTTGCAGGCGGCCGCCTCGGCGTGCGTGGACCCGTTGAGCCGATACAACACGAGGGTGAGATGAGGCGCGTCAATGTTCGCGTGGACGGCAACGCGCCGCGGCGCTGGCACCTCCGCCTGATCGAGCGATTGGCGGCCCGCGGCGATTGTGTCGTGGCGGTCGATGCACGTCCCGGGCCTGGCGGCCTCCCGGCCAATGCGGCGATATTGTTCAGCCTGGAAACGACCATCCACGGCCTCGCCCGCCCGGGTCCGTCGAGCCGGATCGCGCGCGACGCCCTCGCGAGGTACGAGCCCGCGTGTCCTGCCCCCGACCTCGTGATCGACCTCTGCGGCGACATGGCGGAGGCGCAGCCTTGCACTTGGACCCTCGCTTTCGATGGGGTCACGGGAGAGCAGGCTCTCCTTTCGTCGATCCTCGAGGGCCGAGCCCCGATCGCGACGGTCCTGGAGCGAAACGGCGTGGTCGCGATCGCTCGGCTCGGTACGGAGCATCGCGGCATCGCGCTGGCGACGTTCGACGATGCCGTGGCGCGCTGCATCACGCTGCTGCTAGCGGCCCTCGACGGCGGAGCCCGGAGCTTGCCGGTCATGGAGGACAATCCCGCGACTCCGATCGTGCCCGATCGGCTCGCGATGAAGCGGCTGGCCCGCAAAGCCGTCGCGATGCTGGCCGGCAAGGTCGCGAGTCGCCTCTATCATCTGTGCTATCGGGCGCCGCATTGGCGGGTCGGCTGGCGCAGACTTTCGGATCGGGACCTCGTGGGGTTGCGGAACCATCCCGGGGCAGGGTGGCACGACATCCCCGACGACGGCCTTCGGTTCTACGCGGACCCTTTCCCGATCGCGTTTCGCGGCAGCGTGACGCTGTTCGTCGAGGATTACAGTCACGCGACCGGCAAGGGCGTGATCTCGGCCCTGGGGTTCGGACCCGGCGGCCCCGTGGGTCAGCCGGTCCCGGTGCTGGAACTCGGCCATCACCTTTCGTATCCGTTCGTGTTCGAAGCCGAAGGTTCGGTTTGGATGGTCCCCGAAGCCTGCGCGTCACACCGGATCGACCTCTACCGATCCACCGATTTCCCAGCCGGATGGCGTCACGAGGCGACGCTCGTCGCGGACGTGGTGGCCAGCGACGCCACGCTCCATTGCGATGGAGATCGCTGGTGGATGTTCGCCACCGTGCGGGACGAAGCAGGGGCGTTTTCCGACGCCTTGCACCTGTGGTCGGCGCTCGACTTTCGCGGCCCCTGGACGGCGCATCCGAACAATCCCGTGCTGATCGACATCGCGTCCGCCCGCCCGGCCGGACGGTTGATCGAGCAGGACGGATCATTGTTTCGCCCCGTCCAGGACTGCCGCAGCGGCTACGGGGCCGCGCTCGGTCTGGCCCGCGTGGTTCGCCTCGACCACGACGGGTTCGAGCAGACGGTCGACACCGTTCTGCGCGCCGGCCGCGAATGGCCCGGACGGCGGCTGCACAGCCTGACGAGCGCGGGAGGTTTGGCGTTCATCGACGGCTCGGCCTGGGCCCGGCGCAAGCTTCTGCCCCGGCCTTCCTCCTGAAGGCGCTGCTGCGACGAGCGGGCTCTGGCCCGCAGGGATGAAGGCGGGAGCTTCGCAGGAGCCTGCCGGTTCCGCTCGTCCCGGAGCGCGGCCACGCGACGCCACCTTCCCACATCCACGATAGCGAATTCTTCAGGTTCGACGGGTAGTGAACGACGAGGCGGTATGTCGGGCCGCCCGGGGACTCCCATGTTGCGTCAGGGCATGAAGCGGATCCGGAGCAAGCTGACCGCGTTCCGGCATGCCTCGCAGGGCGCGACCGCGGTCGAGTTCGGCATGGTAGCACTCCCATTCCTGACGATCATCCTGTTCATTCTCTTCGTCAGTCTCACCCTGTTCTACAGGACGACGCTCGACTATGCGACGCAGAAAGCCGCGCGCGCCCTGATGGTAGGCACGCCGCAGCAAGCCGGACAGACCGCGACCCAGTTCCGCACCAATACGCTTTGCCCTTACTTGACGCTGGTTTTTTTCGACTGCAGCAAGCTCGTCGTCAATCTCGTCACCGTGACCGAGACGGTCGAGCCGACCGCCTATGTCAGTTTCGTCACTCCGGACCTGTCGGCCATCATCGTTCCTCCGCCCTCGATCAGTTACTGCCCCGGGGTGGGCAGCAGCTACGAGGTCCTGGAGGTCGTATACCCGTTGCCCATCTATCTCAGCCTCTTCTCGACTGCTCCGAACGTCGTCCAGGGACAGTTCCTGCTCATGTCGACCGCGACGTTCAGAAACGAGCCGTTTACGGGCGCTACCGCTTTGCCAGGTTGTTGACCTATGAAACAGCGTCGATGGGTTCGCCGGCTACGGAACGGGCTACTCGCGCCGAGGTTGCACGTCCTACCTCATCCCTTCGCACGGTCTGCTGTTTGGCTCGGCGCCACCGCGTCAGGTTTTGCGCGCGCCGACCGCGGCGTGGCATTGTTGGAATTCTCCCTGATCATGCCGTTCTTGATTGCTCTTTTGCTCGGATCATTCGAGCTGACGCGCTACATTAACACGACGCGGCAGATTACGAACTTGGCGGACTCGATTGCGCAATTGTTCGCACAGAATACGACCGGATCAATCAACGATACCGATCTGCACTTCGCCATCGATTCCACGATGGTCACCTTTCCGAACGTGTTGGGAGATGCTCATAAGCAGGGGATCTATTGGTGGCAGGACATCTATGTGTCCATGTCCAGTGTGTCGTTCACGCCGACCGTGACAGGTTGCACCTCCAATTGTACCTACAATGCCAAGGTCATGTGGACGACCGGGGCTCGTCCCTGTTCCACGAATCTGACGCCGGCCTCCGATACGGCGCCGCCTTCGCTCACGACGTTGCCGACGGACGCTTTCGGTCCGGGTTCCATGATCGTCGTCGACATCGCCTACAATTACAGGCCCATCGTGGCGACCAACCTGCTCGGGGTCAAAACCATCAGCCGCTCGACCTATCTTCAACCCCGGTATGTTTCTTCGGTCAAATACGCTGCCGGAGGCAGTATGGGAACGGCGTGCCCCGGAATGAATTAGTTCCGGTTCCCCAACGACAATCGCACTGTCGCGAAGCACCGGACCTGCAATGGAAGGTCTTCGGGCGGCCCTCGATGATTGAGAAGCAAGGTGGGGCTAGGGCCGACAGGGCGTTCGTCCACGACGTGTCGGGTCGGTAGCGGCCGCCTGGAGCAGTCGGCCACAGCTTGAGGGCGCTCAGCACCGCGCTCGGATGGCCCTCGACACGTGCGACAATCGGGTCGGCCGATCCTCGACGTCCCGTGATGCGGCGCCTGCCTCCGATCATCGCAAGCCGACTCGCTCGCGCTGGATAGGCCGGCGCAGACGCTTCGCGGCGATCCGCCAGCCGAGCCACCGCGTGTCAGCGTGTAATCATCCATTAACCAGGGCACACGATATCAACTACTGATAATTGTTTATCATCGGACTGGCCCATAATATATCGCTCAGAAATAGCAAGTCCGCTGGAAGACAGAGCGAAGACATGGTCCTTCCGATTTCGACCAAGCTCAGATCCGCGATCGTGGATCGCCGGGGAAATTTGGCGGTCATAACAGCCTTATGTGCATTTCCATTGTTTGGAATGATGGGGCTTGCGATGGACTATGCTTTGGCGACCGCGACCAAGGCAAAGATGGACGTGGCGGCCGATGCTGCTGCCATCGCGGCCTTGACCACGGCGCAGAACGAGATCTCGGCTAATTCGGGCGCCTCCGGAAACGCTCTCTCCGATGCTGCTCTTCAGGGCAAGGCGGCATTCTTGGCCAATATGGGGCGGCTGAATTTTGCGGGTTCGCCGACGATCACCGTTCAAACGGTCTCCCGCGTCGGTCAGACCTTGACCGCAACAGTGAACTACACCGTACCTCAAACCAACAGCTTCGGAAAACTCTTCAACGTAGCGACGACCCAGATCGCCGGCAGTTCCACTGCGTCGGTGACGATGCCCAGTTACCTGGACTTCTACCTGTTGTTGGACGTGTCAGGGTCCATGGGCCTTCCCTCGACCACGGCCGGCCAGACGCAACTCGCCTCGATCAATCACGATGATCAGGCGTCTTATCCGTCGGGCTGTAATTTCGCCTGTCACATAAGCAACTATACGGGGTTCAAACTCGCGCGCGCCAACAATATCCAGCTGCGGGCCGACGCGGTGGGCAGTGCCGTATGCCAACTCATGGGGATCGCAAAGAGCACAGCCACCCTGGCTAATCAATTCCGCGTCGGCCTCTATCCCTTCATCGTCGACATGGAGGCTTTCTACCCCTTGACCACGAACCTGGACAGCGTGGTGTCGGCCGTCAACGGTGGCGCGCCTGGAGGATGCAGCTCATCCACGCCGGGCTCGGCCATCGGCGATCTTCTTGATACGGGTGATACCACCAGCGCCATGGGCTCCGGAGGTACGCACTTCGAGCAAGCGCTTCCCGATATGAATGCAGCCATTACTTCGGTCGGGGATGGATCCTCCACCAGTTCAACCAAGCCGTTTGTCTTTCTGATCACCGATGGCTTGGAAAACGGTCAGGGGTTTCAGGGCTATAGAGGCCAGTATCAGTATTGGTGGTCGAGCGGTTCCCAACCGCAACTCATGGATCCGAGCGGCTGCACGACTTTGAAGAACCGTGGGATCACCGTCGCTGTCCTCAACATCAGCTATCAACCTATCATAAATCCAAATCCGAGCTACGCCAGCGATGAAGACGACAAAACCAACAACCTCATCAGCGGCACTCCCAATATCGCTTCGACGCTGCAAAGCTGCGCCTCGCCTGGGTATTACTTCACCGCGAACACGCCTAGTGAGATCACGCAAGGCTTGAACAACATGTTCGCGCAAGCGACAATGAAGACGCGGATCACCAATTGATGAGGGCAGTGGCGTAACCACGCGTCGACGGCTCGATACGTTGTGTCACGTACGCAGTCGCCGATTCCAGGGTTCATCTGCTCCAGGGGTATCGCACGCGACCTGCCCGGCGTTTGCCAGCCGATCGTGCGGTGGCGGCGACGTCAACCCCGAGCCTCGCGTCATTGTCGCGCCTGGTAGACCGACGTCTCCGTGGCCTCTTCGGTTCGACCTCGAGCCGCTGATACGCGTGCGATCATAAGGCTTCATTAGGGACGCAACCCGTCTCTGCGTGACGCAACGTCAGGCAGTCTGTATCTCGTTCAGGGGCCAGATATCCCGGCTTGTCGTTGGTTCGGTGCGCCCGCGGTGCTCGCCCCGGACCTGCGATCGCATCGATTGGACCGCGCCCCCATGACGCCTTTGCATCGGCTGCAGTCTTTCCTCAAGCACCGGACCGCCAACGTCGCGGTGATCACGGCGTTCTGTGCTCTTCCGCTGATGGGGCTGACAGGTCTGGCGATCGACTATGCCATCGAGCTCTCCGCGAAGGCGCAACTCGATCACGCCGCCGACGCCGCCGCGGTGGCGGCCATCACGACGGCCAAGACGGTGATCGGTGGCGGCGGCACCGTGGCCAGCGCGCAATCGCAAGGTCAGGCCCAGGGCGTGAAGGCCTTCAACGCCACGGCCGGGACGCCTCGCTTCCTGAACGGCGGTATTCCGACCCCCCTCGTTCAAATCACCCCGAATGGGCAGGTCCTCACCGCGACGGTCGCCTATGCGACCAGTACGGCAAGCCAATTCGGCAAATTCTTCAACATCTCGAGCAACAACATCCGCGGTTCGACCTCCTCGTCGACCGTCGTCAATCCCTATTACCAGTTCATCTTCGTGGTGGATATTTCCGGATCCATGTCGGTCGGGGGAACAAGCCAAACGATCGCCCAGATGCAAGCCAATCCCAACATCCAATGTGGCTTTGCCTGCCACGACCCCTATCATAACCGAGGTCCGGACTACCGTGCCATCGCCAAGGCGGCCGGTTACACGCTGAAGATCGACTACGTCAATACTGCGATCCAGAACTTCATTACCGACCTGCAGACCCAGACGGCCAATCTGGCCGGTGTCTATTCCATCGGAATCGACACCTTCGCTTCCAGCTTCAACGTCGTGCTGGCTCCGACGACGAACTTCGCGACCGCGAAGTCGGTGGCTGGCACGATCGACATCGAGACCATGCTGCCCTACAGCGTCGCCACCCAGGGATACACACAGACCACGTCGAGCCTGCTGGCCGCCTCCTCGCAATTGACCAATGTCGGCGACGGCACGGCCGTCAACAAGCAGCAGACCTACATCATTCTCCTGTCGGACGGGGTGGAGGATATCCAAGGAAACATGATGTATGATCGCGGGACCGATGTCAGTTACCCATCGGCCTGTTCGACCCTGAAGAACCGTTCGGGCTTGACGATGATCACAGTCGGGACGCCGTACCCTACGATTCCGGGCGACACGCAATATGCGACGCTCGTAGCGCCGTGGGAAACCGCCAACGTTCCCAATGCGACAGCCTCGCTGCAGTCCTGCGCCAGCGGGAGCAACTGGGCCTTTCAGGCCACCAATGGACCGGAGATCGACACTGCGGTCCAACAGGCGCTGTCGCAGATCCTGCAAGGAATGACGCGCTTGACTCAGTAAAGGCCCATGGGATTCACGGCACCTGGCGCTTCTCCAGCTTGCGCGCCAGCGTGCGCCGGTGCAGGCCGAGACGCCGCGCCGTTTCGGAAATATTGAAGCCGGTGTCGGCCAGAACCTCGTGGATCCGCTCCCATTCGAGCGTCTTGATCGACGTGGCGCGTTCGCTGAGCGGAACCGCGGCATCGCCCGCGGCCTTGCCGAACGCCGCCTCGATGTCGTCGGTGTTCGACGGTTTGGCGAGGTAGTGGCAGGCTCCGAGCTTGATGGCCTCGACGGCCGTGGCGATGCTCGCGAACCCGGTCAGCACGACGATCAGCATGGCGGGGTCATGCGCGTGAAGCGCCTCGAGGCAGGCGAGCCCCGATGCGCCCGAGAGCTTCAGGTCCACGACCGCGAAACCGGGCGAATGCGTCTCGAGCAGCGCCTGCAGCCTGTCGAGCGTCGGGGCCACCAGGACGTCGTAACCTCGCCGCTCGAAGGAGCGCTTCAGCGTTTTGGCGAAAGCTTCGTCGTCGTCCACGACCACGAGCAGGCGATCAGCGCTCATGTCTCGTCCTTCGGGTGTCGATCGCCAGCGCGGCCAGCGGAAAGGCCAAGGTCACGGCAGCCCCACCGCCCAGTCGGTTCTGGGCTGTGACGCGCCCGCCGAGCTTGCGCACGACGTTCACGACGAGGAAGAGCCCGAGCCCGCCCCCAGGCTTGCCCTTGCTCGATCGGTAGGGCTTGCCGATCTGCTTCAGCATCTCGGGCGCAAACCCCGGACCGCTGTCGGTCACCGCGAGAACCAGCATCTCGCCCTCGCGCGACGCCTCGAACCCGATCCAGCGCGGCGAGGCTTCGATGGCGTTGTCGAGCACGGTGCAGATCACCTGTTTCAACGCCGAATCCGACACGATCGGCAGATCGTCCTTGATCCGGTTCTCATAGGTGAGGGTCGGCGACGATCGCGCGATCCGCCAGTCCTCGACGAGATCGTCGAGGAAGGCGTGGAGCGTCGTCACGGCGGCCGATTCGCCGCGCGCCTCGCCTGCCGAAAGCAGGATCCCGGTCACGATCGCCTTGCACCGCCGGACCTCGGCCTGCATGGCGTCGATCTCCTGGGACAGTTCGGGATCGGCCGTCAGCACCGGCATGCGCCGCCAGTCTCCGAGGATGACCGAGAGTGTCGCCAGCGGCGTGCCGAGTTCATGCGCAGCCCCGGAGGCGAGAAGCCCCATCCGCACGATGTGGTCCTCTTCGGCCGCCTGCTGCCGGAGGTTGGCGAGATGCGTGTCGCGCTGTCGCAGGTTCCGGTTGATCCGCGTGATGAAGACCGCCAGCAGGGCCGCGTCCAGGATGAAGCAGATCAGCATGCCGGCGATGTGCAGGCCGAAGAGACTCTCGCCGACAGCGGTCCCGAGTTGAAGCGGACGGTAGGCCAAGGTCAGGCCGGCGAAGCAGAGCGCCGTGAAGGCCACCATGGCCCAGAGAGAGCGTGCATCGAGCAGGACGGCACCGAGCGTCACCTGCAGGACGTAGAGGAAGATGAAGGGGTTGGTGGCGCCGCCGGTGAGATAAAGCTGCGTACTCAGGGCCGCCACGTCGAAGATCAGGCTCGCGAAGAGGGCCGGCCGCGCGACGGTTAAGCGGTTGCGGGCCCAGGCCAAGCTCGCCAGATTGAGGCCCACCAGCGCGGCCAGCACGGCCAGCATAGCGGCATAGGGGAGCGTGATGTCGAGCGCCTCATGCACGACCCCCATGGTGACGATCTGGCCGCCCACCGCAATCCAGCGCAGCTGAACCAGCAACAGGAGGTTCTTGAGCCCGGTCGTGTCGCCGTCGACCTGCGCGACCGGTTCGCCTCCCAATCCCGCGACGCGACTCAGCCCGGTCGAAGAGCCACGGCCTTTTGGTTGCGCCGGCGCCAGGACCGTCATGGCGCGGAGGCTCGCCGCAGGCCTTCGGCCTCCGGGCGTGGCGCGCCGCCATCCGTCTTGCGGGCGCGCCATTCGTCGCGGACCGCCCAGGCGACCGCCCCGGCCAACAGGGCCGCGAGCCCGTACCATGTAATCGCATAGACGAGGTGAGTGTTAGGGAAAGCGATCACGGTCAGGCCCCCGATCGGGTTGCCGCCACGGTTCGGCGTGGCATCGGCATCGAGAAAATAGGGCGCGACCGGCCCGAGATCGCGCGCTGCCGCGATGGCCGCGACGTCGCGCGAATACCAGCGGTCCGTCGCGGCGTCGTTGCTGCGCAGGAAAGCGCCGTTGGGCTCGGTCATGCGCAGGAGGCCCGTCACGGCGGTCTCGCCATGAATCTCGCCGGCTCG
>CAXUOD010000035.1:0-33013 GCA_964252585.1 uncultured Lichenihabitans sp.
CGCATTTCTTGATGTCGGCCTCCATCATGCGGGCCTTGCCGATCGCCATCTCGTAATTCGAATCGCCGAAGATCACGACGCCTGCCTTGCCGCCCGAATCGACGATCGCGAGGTCGGCGGCCGTCTGGGCCACGTCCGCGATCCTGGTGTTGACGTTGGCGAACATGCCGGTCTTCGGGTCCGGCCCGGGGTTCACGGTGGCGTGCCAGCCCACGTAGGGAATACCGGCTTCCTTGAGGCCCTGGAGGGCGGCGTTCTGCTCCAGCGCGTCGAAGCCCCCCACGATGATGCCGTCGGGCTTCAGGGCGATGGCCTGGTTCAGGGCCGCGGTGCGGGCCGAAATATCGCCTCGGCCGTCCAGGATGCGGAGCGTCCAGCCGGCCGCCTTGGCGGCTTCCTCGACGCCGCGCGACACGCCCTCGGTGCCGCCGTTGCGCATGTCGCCAGCGAGATAGATGATGGTCTTGCCGGGTGTCGCCATCGGCCCGGTGGTGGGGCCGTCCCATTTGCCGGCGCGTTCGGTCGCGGCCGCCACCCGGGCCTTGGCGTCGGCCATCTCGTCGGCGCGCGCCCCCGCGGTCATCGACACGGCCGAGGCCGTCAGCAAAGCCAGGGCGGCAACGCCCCGCATGAATTGCATGGTCATGTGTTTCCTCTCTCGGTGATCAGATCCGCGCTCGCGGGGCGCGGTTTTTCAAGCAGGGTCGCACGGCCGGCGGCCGCACGCCTGCGCTGGGCATAGCCCGCAATGCCGATGGCGATCAACAGCGTCACGCCGTTGAACAGGGGTTCGACCCAGAACGAGCCGCCGAGCTGCTGGATCCCGGAGATGCCGACCGCCAGGATCACGACGCCGCACAGCGTTCCCCAGATGTTGACGCGCCCCGGCTTGATGGTCGTGGAGCCCAGGAAGGCGCCCACCAGGGCCGGCAGCAGGAACTCGAGCCCGACGCTCGCCTGGCCGATGCGGAGCTTCGATGCCAGCAAGACGCCCGCGGCCGCCGTCAGCAGCCCGGAGAGCGTGAAGGCCAGCATGGTGTAGCGCTCGACCGGGATGCCGTTCAGGGCCGCGGCTTTCGGGTTGGCGCCGATCGCGTACATGTAGCGGCCGAGCGGCATGTATTCGAGCACGAACCACAGCACCGCCGCCACGGCCACGACATAGTAGCCGGTGATCGGCAGGCCGAACACGAGGGTTCCGTTGAGGCTGAGAAAGCCCTGCGGCAGCATGGCCACGACCTGCCGGCCGCCCGTGTGCCAGAGCGCCAGGGCATAGAGCACCGTGCCGGTGCCGAGCGTCGCGATGAAGCTGTCGATCCGCGCCACTTCGACCAGGAGGCCATTGATGGCCCCCATCAGGGCGCCGAGCACCAGCACGATCAGGACCGCCAGGGGCCATGGCACCCCGTAGAAGACCTGCAGCGTGATGGCCAGGATGTGCCACAGCACGATCCCATAGCCCACCGTCAGGTCGATCTTGCCGGTCGCCATCGGGATCGTGGCGGCGAGCGAGAGCAGCGCGATGATGGCCTTGTCCGAGACGATGGATCTCAGGTTGAGCAGCGTCGGGAAGGTTGCGGGCAGCGTGATCGAGAAAATGAGGATCAGGAGCAGCGTCAGGATCGGCAGGCCGTAGACCGGCAGGCGACGCATGACCTTCTGACCGGGGCTGAGCCCTGTGAGCTCGCTCCGCGTCGGCTCGAGGGCGTCGGACTTGATCGAGTTGGTCGACATGGGAGATGTTTCGGTTCAGGCGGCGGCGTGAGCCGCGGGCGCCGTTTCGGCGGCGATTTCGGAGGCCGAGGCCGCGGTGATGACGCTCTCGGTCGTGAGTCCGTCGCCCACGAGTTCGGCGATGATGCGGCCTCGGTTGAAGACGAGGGCCCGGTGGCAGATGTGGGCGATCTCCTCGAAGTCCGTCGACACGACCACGACCGCGAGCCCGGCATCGAGCGCCCCCGCGATCAGCCGGTAGATCTCCGCCTTGGCCCCGATGTCGACACCGGCCGTCGGATCCTCGGCGACCAGGAGTCGGCGCTTCGTCGCGAGCCACCGCCCGACGATGACCTTCTGCTGGTTGCCGCCCGAGAGGCCCTCGATGGGCAAGGCGGGGTCGTTGGGCCTCAGACCCACGGAAGCGCCGAGGGCGGAGGCGCGCTGCGCCTCCGTGCGGGGCGAGAGCGGCGAAAACAGGGCTCGGCCTGCAGCCCCCGGGTTGAGGAAACTGTTCTCGCGGATCGACAGCGAAGGGCAGACCGATTCCTCCGCCCGGTCGCGCGCCACGAGGCCGATCCCCGCGTCGAGGGCCGCGCCCGTCGACGAGAGGTCGGGCGCCGCGCCGTCGAGCAGGATCTCGCCGCGATGCGGCGCGGCACCGAAGAGGGCCCGCCCGATCTCCTCCTGGCCGGCACCCCGGAGGCCCACGAGGCCGAGAAGCTCGCCCTGTCGGATCTCGAACGAGACCGGGCCCGCGGTCGGCGTCACGAGATCCACCACCCGCGCCCGGACCGGGCCGGCGCGCAACTGCGCCTTGCGGAACAGTTCGAGGTTGGAGCGGCCGACGATGAGGCTCACGAGTTCGGCAGGCGTCGTCTCGGCGACCGGCTTCTCGCCGACCTTGAGACCGTCCCGCATCACGACGACCCGATCCGCGATGCGGAAAATCTCGTCGAGGCGATGCGACACGTAGATCATGCCCACGCCTCGCGCCTTGAGCCGCCGTATGGCGTCGAACAGCCGGTCGACCTCGTCGGCCGGGAGGCTCGCGGTGGGCTCGTCGAGCACCAGGAAATCGCAGTCGACCATCAGGGCGCGCGCGATCGCCACGAGCGATTTCTCAGTGCGGCTGAGACTGTGGACGCGCGTCTCGGGATCGAAGTGGCAGCCGACCAGCGCCAGGGCGTCGCGGGCACTGTCGCCGACACCGCGCCAATCGATGCCGAAGCGGCGCGACTTCGGACCTTTGGCGAAACCCCGCGCGAGGCCGATGTTCTCGGCAACCGTCATCCACTCGACGAGGCCGAGGTCCTGGTGGATGAACGCCACTTTGCTACGGCCGCCGCCCCGGACCTGATGCCGGTAGGGCTCGCCATCGATCAGCACCTGTCCGCTATCGGCCCGGAACAGGCCACCGAGGATCTTGATGAGGGTGGACTTGCCGGCGCCGTTCTCACCCAGGAGCGCCACGACCTCGCCGCGATGGACATCGAGGCTCACGCCCTTCAGGGCACGCGTCGCCCCGAAGCTCTTGGCAACGTCCTCGAACCGGAGAAGCCCCTGGGCCGCCATCGTTCCTCCCCGCGCGAGTGCCGGATGGCTTTCGCGATGACCGCCTCGGATCTGCGCCCGTATGATCGAAGGTCATCGCTAAAGCGGACGGTGTCAACGCCTTGTTACGGCACCGGCGGCGACGGAGCGCGTCAGCGGCAGCATCTCGCCTTGCGGCCCATTGTCGGCCTCGGACGGGCGCCCGTCGTACCGCCACTGGGCCGCCTCGATCTCCCCGTGGTGCCGCTGGGCCCAGCCGGCCAAGGCCTCGACGGGCGTCCAGAGCGATCGGCCGAGATCCGTCAGGGCATAGTCGACACGCGGCGGGACCGTCGGCGTGACGGTGCGGGTCACGAGACCGTCGCGTTCGAGGCTCCGCAAGGTCAAGCTCAACATGCGCTGGGAGATGCCCCCGACCATGCGCTTGATCGTGTTGAAGCGCTGAGGACCGTCGCCGAGAAGCCTGACGATCAGCACGCTCCACTTGTCGCCCACCCGGGCCAGGACGTGGCTGACCGCACGGCAGTCCTGGCTGGCATGACCGGGGAGGGTCGGCTCGGGTCGCGAAGGCTCGACCGCCGCCGCCGCGGTATCACGGCTGTGACCAGGTCCCAAGAATGTGCCTCCTTGCGCGGGTAGCTCAAGTCTCTCATACCGCCCTGGTCACGATTTGTAACCTAGCGAG
Organism: uncultured Lichenihabitans sp.; assembly: GCA_964252585.1. Taxonomy (GTDB): domain Bacteria; phylum Pseudomonadota; class Alphaproteobacteria; order Rhizobiales; family Beijerinckiaceae; genus Lichenihabitans. The sequence goes on from CAXUOD010000035.1 coordinate 3,953, forward strand.
GCTCGCGATGAAACTCCTTCATATCGATTCCAGCATTCTCGGCGATCACTCGGTCAGCCGCACGGTTTCGGCCGCCATCGTGAGCAGGCTCAAGGCCGAGATCCCCGGCGTGGAGATCACCTACCGCGATCTCGCGGCGTCTCCCTTGTCGCACCTGTCGGGCGCCTACCTGGCCGGCCAGAACCCCGACGTCCAGCACGACCAGGCCTTGCAGGAAGATCTGTCGCTCGGCGGCGCAGCCCTGGCGGAGTTCCTGGCGAGCGACATCGTGGTCATCGGCAGCCCGATGTACAATTTCACCGTCCCGAGCCAGCTCAAGGCCTGGATCGACCGCATCCTCGTGGCCGGCAAGACCTTCCACTATACCGCGGCGGGCGCCGAAGGCCTCGTGCCCGGCAAGCGGATCATCGTCGGGGCGGCCCGGGGCGGCATGTATGGCCCGGGCACGCCGCACGCCGCTTACGAGCACCAGGAATCGTACCTGCGGACCGTCTTCGGTTTCATGGGCATCAAGAATGTCGAGTTCGTCCGCGCCGAGGGAATCGCGCTCGGCCCCGAACAGCGCGAGGCCTCCACGAAGGCGGCCGTTGCCGAAGCCGGAACGCTGCACGGCTGAGCCGAAACTCCGGTCGCGCGATCGGATCCCGGCGCCGTGCTCGAGTTGGCGTTTGCCTAGCGCCAGCCGATACAGTCTTGTATCGTCCGACAAATCATCGTCAGCCCCGGCGGTGAGCCTAGGACCTGCACCAGCATGGCGCCCTTTCGCATCGCCGTGATCGGCATCGGCAAGATCGCGCAGGACGAGCATCTTCCTTCGATCGCCCGTAACCAGCGGTTCCAGCTTGCGGCCCTGGTGAGCGGGAGCGGTGTCACCCATCCCGGCGTGCCGACGTTTCGACGGTCCGCCGAACTCTACGCCGCCCTGCCCGGCCTCGACGCGGTCGCGATCTGCACGCCGCCCGGCGCCCGCACGGCCCTGGTGCGCGAGGCGCTCGACGCCGGGGTGAACGTCATGCTGGAGAAGCCGCCGACTCCCACGGTCGGCGAGTTGCGCGATCTCGCGCAGCACGCCGTCGCGAGAGCGCGCATCATCTTCACGACGTGGCATTCGCAGTACAATGCCGCCGTCGAGGAGACGCGGGCGCGCCTTGCCGGACGAACCATCCGGCGCCTCGCCATCACCTGGAAGGAAGACGTGAGGCGCTGGCACCCGGGCCAGGACTGGATCTGGGAGCCGGCCGGCTTCGGCGTTTTCGATCCGGGCATCAACGCCCTGTCGATCCTGACCCGGATCATGCCGGCTCCGGTCTTCGTTCGCGCCGCGACGCTCACGACACCCGCCAATCGCGCCATGCCGATCGCGGCTTCGCTGGAGTTCTCGAGTCCGGCGCTCGCCGGACCGGCGGAGGGCGCCACGATGACGGCCGAGTTCGATTGGCGGCAGACCGGCGACCAGACTTGGGACTTCGCGATCGAACTCGACGATGGCTCCGCCTTGCACCTCAGCGGCGGAGGCACGTCGCTCACGGTCGACGGCGCGACGGTCGTCGAAGGGGCACGCAACGAATACGACCGGATCTATGCGCGGTTCGCGTCGCTGCTCGACGCCCGAACGAGCCTCGTCGACATGGCGCCCTTCGAACTCGTGGCCGACGCGTTCATGGTGGGGCGCCGTGCCGAGACCGAACCCTTTCTGGACTGAGGAGCGCCGGCTCACCTCCGACCCGGTTCTGCGATGAACGACCTCGCGCCACGCCGTCCAGTGCCTGCGACCAAGGAGGGTGCCGAGCCCTCCGGCGGCTTCGTCCTGGCGCTCGCCCTCCTGGTCGCCGCCGGATGGGTCGATGCGCTCGGCTATGTGCAGTGGCACGGCCTGTTCGTTTCCTTCATGAGCGGCAACACGACGGCGTTCGGCGCGGCCACCGTGGCGCATGACGGGGTTGCGGCGATCGAGGCCGGACGGGCCGTGCTGATCTTCGTCGTGGGTGTCATCGTGGGCGAACTGCTCCGCGCCGCGACGGGTCGCTGGGATCGCAGCGTCGTCCTAGGAGCCGAGACACTGCTGCTGGGTCTGGCCTATGCGGCAGCCCTCAAGCATTGGGGAGAGGCCGCGACGGCCACCATCACGGGTCTCGCCATGGGGGTTCAGACCGCCGCCGTGCACAAGGCCGCCAGCCTCACCGTTTCCCTGACCTATGTGACCGGAACGCTGGTCAATATAGGGCGCAGCCTCGTCAAGGCTCTGTTCGGCGAAGCTCCCTGGCGCGATGCGTTCTCCTACCTGGGGCTCTGGTGCGCCCTGTTTGTCGGATCCGCGGGCGGCGCCATCGTGGCCGCGATCTCGACGCCGCTGGCACTTTTCGTCGCGGCATCGCTGCTGGCGGGTCTTTCAGCCGTCGCCATCTCGACCGCATGGATGCAACCGGCACCCGTATCGGGCAATTCTGTCGACTGACCCTCAAGCATATCCACTGCGGATCGACCGCAGGCGAAGTTGTTCATGGATGGAACATTTTGCCACATTCACGCCTTTCCTGGTGTCGCCCGTTGAGAGTATCGGCAGTTACCCTTCTGTACCCGGATTGCGTGACGGACTGCCTCCTCAACTCGAGCAACATGTACCGTTCGAGCGTTGATCAATAAAATCCGTTTCTCACCCGAGTAACGTGGCTCGCATCTGAACGACTAGACTGGACATCGAGGTTTATCATGGCTACGCACACCATTACAGCTTTCTTCGATCATCAATCGCACGCCGACCAAGCTGTTGTCATGCTGAAGCAGGCGGGTATCGCCGCGGCAGACATCACACTCCTGCCGCCCGCTAACGCAACCGGCACTTACGACAGTGTCGACGAGAAGGGTAAAGGCTTCTGGGCATCGCTCGAAGATCTGTTCGGTGGAACCCAAGACCATGCGACCTATGCGGAGGGACTTCGTCGCGGCGGCACGATGGTGTCGGTTCGCGCCTCGGATGCCGATGTGGACAGGACGATCGCCATTCTCGAACAGCATGGTTCGGTCGACCTCGACGAACGCGAGACGCAGTGGCGCAGCGAAGGTTGGACGGCCGAGACACCGTTGATGCAGGACCGCGCGACGACGTCGGGTCTTTCGGGCGTCATGGGCCTCGGCGCCGCGACAACGGGGATGGCGACGGCTGGTGCCGTGACGCCCGCGGCAACGGCCTACGACGACCGTCGCGATGCGACGCTGACGTCCGCCGTGGTCGAACCCGGCCTCGTTTCGACGCCGGTCGAGACGGTCGCCGAGACAAGGACGTCGACTTTCACCCCGGCTGCCGTGGCAGCGCCGGTCCGTAGCGGCGCCGACGACTTGATCCAGGTCGTCGAAGAGCGTCTCGACGTCGGCAAGCGTGCGGTGAGCCGCGGCAAGGTCCGCATTCACACCAGCGTGGTCGAGAAGGCCGTGTCGGAAAACATCTCGCTCCACAGCGAAACCCTGTCGGTCGACCGCCATGCCGTCGACCGCCCTGTCGAATTGAGCTCGCTCGGCCTCGACCCGTTCAAGGAGCGGGTCATCGAAATGGAAGAGATCGACGAAGAGGCCGTCGTGGCGAAATCGGCCCGCGTCGTTGAGGAGATCGGGCTTCGCAAGGACGCCGCCGATCGGGTCGAGACCATTCGCGACACGGTTCGCAGCACCAAGGTCGATATCGAAGACGGGCGCACCCTGGCCGCGACGGGGCTCACGGCCTATGGGAACCTCATCCGAGACGACATGGACGTGGTGGGTTCCGATGGCGGCCACGTCGGCACGGTCGATCATCTCGACGGCAGCAAGATCAAGCTCAAGAAGAGCGACACGCTGTCCGGGGGACAGCATCATTTCGTACCGATGGATTGGATCAAGTCGGTCGAAGGAAAGGTTATGCTGCAGATCCCGGCCGCGGAGGCCATGAACCGCTGGTCGGACGTCGCTTGACAGTTGCGACCTCGGATCGCCGCAACAGCAGGACGAATGGATTGATCAGGCCAGACACTGCGAACGTCGAAGTCACGACGGACCAGGAGCAGCGGGGGGTGGAGGCAATCGCCTCCTTCCCCAAACGCATCGACCCTATCGTCGAGGACGGCGAGACCGAGGTCTTGCAAATCCTCGACGAAACGATGTCGGTGTCGAAACGGGAGGTCGTAACCGGGCATGTCACGGTCACGACCCGGACGGAAGTTCGCGACGAGATCGCCGAGATCGCATTGAACCGGCATAACGTCGACGTGACCCGAGTGCCGGTCGGCCGCATCGTCGAGGGCCAACCTATGGTAAGGACCGAAGGCGACACGACGATCGTGCCCGTCGTCGAGGAACGTTACGTTGTGGTGAAGCAGATCTACCTCAAGGAAGAACTGCACATCCGGCACGTCGTGGAGCGGGACGTCGTCACGACTCCTGTGCAGCTCCGACGCCAGCATGCCGTCGTCGAGCGGCGCGGTGCGGACGGCGCGATCATCGAAACGTCGAGGATGCCGAAAACCTGACGCTGTCCGGACACGCTAGAGCGCGCATGCCCTCCGGACGTCTTGTTCCAAACGCGAAAGGTTATACCCAGCTTGATACTGAGCGGGCTTGTAATGCGCGAGGCAACCCATTCCGCCGGTGGTGTCATGCTCCGCCGTTCGGCCCGACGAAGGCGATTCGGATCGTATTGGTGGCGCCCGGCGAACCGAACGGCACTCCGGCCACGACGATGACCCGCTCTCCCGAGGCGGCGAAACCCTCGTCGAAGGCCGTCCGGCAGGCACGGTCCGCCATATCGTCGGGGTTACGCGCATCCTCCGTCACGACCGAATGGACGCCCCAGGCGAGGCAGAGCCGGCGGGCCGTGTCGCGCGACGGCGTGAGGGCCAGGATCGGCACGAAGGGCCGCTCCCGCGCGATCCGGATGCCGGTCGAACCCGAAGCCGTCCAGGCGACGACCGCCTTCAGGTCCAGCGTCTCGGCGACGTCGCGGGTCGCATAGGCGATGGCATCGGCGCCCGTCGGCTCGGGACGGCCGCGCTGTGCCGCGATGATGCTGGGATAGAGCGGGTCGCGTTCCACCTCCTCGGCAATGCGGTTCATCGTGGCGACGGCCTCGATCGGGAACTGGCCCGAGGCGCTCTCCGCCGACAGCATGACGGCATCGGCGCCCTCGAACACCGCCTGGGCCACGTCCGATACTTCGGCACGTGTCGGCACGGGTGACGAGATCATCGACTCCAGCATCTGCGTCGCCACCACCACCGGCTTGCCCTGGCGCCGGGACATGCGGGTGATGCGCTTCTGCAGTCCGGGCACCTTCTCGAGCGGCATCTCGACCCCGAGGTCGCCGCGCGCCACCATCAGGGCATCGGACATCTCGATGATCTCGTCCAGCCTCGCGATGGCCTGCGGCTTTTCGATCTTGGCCAGCACGAGGGCACGGCCTCGCGCGATCTTCTTGACCTCGGCGACGTCGTCGGCGCGTTGCACGAACGACACCGCAATCCAATCCACGCCCTCGTTCAAGGCCGCGTCGAGGTCGGAGCGATCCTTGCTGGTCATGGCCGAGACGGGGATCTCGGTATCGGGCAGGCTGACGCCCTTGCGGTTCGAGACCCGCCCCGGCACCTCGACCATGGCCAGCGCGCGATGCTCCGTGGCTTCGAGGACGCGCAGCTTCACCTTGCCGTCGTCGATCAGCATGACGTGGCCCGGACGGAGCGCCCGGAGGATCTCGGGATGCGGGAGATGGACGCGTTTGGCGTCCCCCGGCGTCGGATCGGCGTCCAGGATGAAGGTCTCGCCCTTGAGGAGATCGACTCCCGTATCGGCGAACTGCCCCACGCGAAGCTTGGGGCCTTGCAGATCGACGAGGATGCCGATCGGGCGCCCGTATTCCGCTTCGAGCGACCGGATCGTGCGGATCCGCTCGCGCATGGCATCGTGGCTCGCATGGCTCATGTTGATGCGGAACACATCGGCGCCCGCCTCGAAGAGCTTGGCCAGGACCGAGCGATCCTGCGAGGCAGGCCCCAGGGTCGCGAGGATCTTCACGCGCCGCATCCGTCTCATTGCAGAAATCCTCTCGAAGGCCAGTCGTTCCGGGTCGTGTGCCGCGGGTCGGTGCGGCAGCCGTCCCGCGCCGTCTCGAGGCCGGCGCGCGGCTGCCGACACGGCCCTTTGGCCGTCATGTCAATGCGACGCCTCGGGTTTCGACGGATCGGTCAGCTGAACCGTCCAGTCCTTGGCGTCCTTGCCGGTATCGATCTCGAAGAAGCCCGTCCGGTCGTAGCCGCGCACGAAGCAGTCCTGCCGTCCCTCGATCCGAAACTCGTGATCGCGGGTGCACATGAAGGCTTTGCCCTTCCACTCTCCGCCGCTCTCATCGAGGCCGTAGACATAGTAGAACTGAGCCGCCAGGGGGCCGCGCAGCAAGGTCTCGCAGGTGTTGGCTTTCAGGTTCCACCAGCCCTCGGTCAGCCACGTCTGGCCGTCGGTATAGGCGAGGGAGAGGGACGTGCGGCCCGCGGTGTTGTTGCAGACACGGAAATCGGCGCGAGCCGCGGTCTGGGGCAGCAGCAGGGCCGCAAGGGCACAGGCGAGGATCGCGACGCGCATGATGGTTCTGGGCTCGATCGGGGAGCGGACGGGATGCCCCGGCGCCGGCGCACCGAGGACTGTGGAGCGGCTCACGCGGCCGCTCCGACCTGCGGGGGCGCGGCGCGGGTCTCGCGCGGACGTGCGATCCAGATGCCGACGATGATGACCACACCGCCGAGCACCTGGACGAGCGTCACGGCCTCGCCGAGCAGCAGCCAGGCGAAAGCCGCGGCCGCGATCGCTTCGAGGAAGATGACAAGCGACGAAAAGGCTGCCGGCAAGCGCCCGAGCGCCACGGACAGCAGCCCTTGCCCACCCGCATGGCTCACCAGGGCGAGCGTCAGGAGCACCCCCCAGCCCGATGCCGTTTTCGGGATCAGCCGGGGCTCGAAGGCCCAGGCGACGCCAAACAGCACCACGGCCGTGATCAGGCTGAGTTCGAACGTCACGCGGGCCGCCCCGCTGCGACCGCGCGCGGCCCCGACCGCGAGGAAGTAGAGCCCGAAGAAGATGCCCGTCACGAGGCCGAGGCCATCGCCGAGGACATGGCCGGGGTCGAAGGCGAAACTCTGCGCCACCAGTGCGGCACCGCCGAGCACGCAGAGGCCGAGTCCGACCAGCACCGGCCTTCCGACACCCTGTCGCAGGAACAACCAACCGAACAGCACGACCCAGATCGGCGCCGTGGTGGCGAAGAAGGTCGCATTGGCGACGGTCGTGTGCATGACGGAGAGGTGCCAGAAGAAGAGGTCGCCGGCGAAGCACAAACCCGCCAGCACCGTCGCCAGCGTAAAACGCCCTCGCGGCGTCGCCGCGCCGTGCGACCCGGAACCTTCATGGCGCCGCATCCAGACCCACAGCACCGGCAGCGCCAGGAAGACGCGCCAGAAGGCACTGGCGAACGGGCCGACGTCGGCGAGGCGAACGAGGCTCGGCGAGATGCTCATGGCGAGTGCCGCCACCACCATGATGACGAGCCCCGACGCGATATCGGCGGAAAGCAGCGGTGCCGGCACCTTGTCGGGGAGCACGGATAGCGTGGCGTTGGACGACATCGTCGATGAACCGCTCGAAAAGAACCTGCGCACGAAAACAGGCCACGCGAAGGCGGCGCAAATCGCACGCTGCCGGTCGGGAACTGCCTTATGGTGCCCGGAACGCGACGACTTTATGATCGTCGGTGCCTCGCGTTCCCCATAGGCCAGGACCATGCCTTTAGCCAGCCTTCCGAAAGCATCCATGACGTTCGACGACGCCGAAGGCCTCCCACCGGTGCGGCTGATCGAAGGTCCTCTCGATGCCGGTGTCCTGCTGCTCTGCGACCATGCATCGAACGACCTGCCGCCAGCCTACGGCCGGCTGGGCCTGCCCGCGCACCAGTTCGAACGCCATATCGCCTATGACATCGGGGCACGGCGCGCCACCGAGGTCATGGCCGAGGCTCTAGGTGCACCGGCGCTGCTCACGACTTACTCGCGGCTCCTGATCGACCCGAACCGCGGCGCCGACGACCCGACGCTGGTGATGCGGCTTTCCGACGGTGCCGTCGTACCGGGCAACGCGCGGATTGACGATCACGAAATCGATCATCGCCGCCGCAGGTTCTGGCAGCCCTACCACGACGGCATCGCGGATCGGTTGGAGCGCATGAGCGCGACCGGCATCGTGCCGGCCATCGTCAGCATGCACAGCTTCACGCCGTTCTGGAAGGACGTGCCGAGGCCATGGCACATCGGCCTTCTGTGGGACAACGATCCCCGGCTCGCTGCGCCCCTGCTCGCGGCCCTGGCGTCGGAACCGGACCTGCAGCCCGCGGAAGAACGCGTCGGCGACAACGAGCCCTACGATGGCGCCCTGCCGGGCGATACCATCGACACGCACGCGACCCGTAACGGTTTCAGCAACGTCCTGATCGAGGTGCGCCAGGACCTCATGGCCACCGATGCGGCCGCCGAGGCCTGGGGGTTGCGTTTGGCACGTCTGCTTGCGCCGATCCTGTCGAGACCCGACATTCACGTCGTGCAGCACCATCCCGCGAGGACCGGAGCCGGCCGACGCCTCGCGGCGCTTTAGGCCGGTCCGCAAGCGGCAGGATCGGTCAAAGGGGACGTGTCATGGCATTCGACATCGATTACGCGCAGCAGACGGAGCTCGAAGCCGCGGTCTTCCGCAGGCTCGTGGCTCATCTGAGGCAGCATCCCGAGGTTCAGAACATCGATCTCATGAACCTCGCAGGCTTCTGCCGCAACTGCCTCGGCAATTGGTTCGCCGAAGCCGCTAACGAGCGCGGCCTGCCGCTCTCTCGGGACGACGGGAGGGAAAAGGTCTACGGCATGCCCTATGCCGAGTGGAAGGCGCTGCACCAGACCGAGGCTACGCCGGCCGCCAAGGCGGCTTTCGAAGCCGGAGAGGGTTCGCGCGACGAGCCTGTCTGACCTTCCAGCGACGAGAGGTCCCATCGGCGAGGTGCCGCAGCATCGTCGATCCTGCAACAACGCAAGGCTCAGGCTCTGACGGCCGCCGCGTAATCCTCGAGCAGCGTCCGGCTGATGTTGCCCGGCTGGTAACGGTGGGGGCCGATCTCGGACACGGGTGTCACCTCTGCCCCCGTGCCGCAGATGAAACATTCGTTGAAGCCCGGGAGCTCGTCCGGCATGATGCGCCGCTCGTTCACCTCGATCCCGCGACGACGCGCAAGATCGATCACGGTCCGGCGCGTGATGCCGTCGAGGAAGCAATCGGCGATCGGCGTGTGCAGCGCGCCGTCCCGGGTGAAGAAGATGTTGGCGCCGGTACATTCCGCGACACGGCCTTGCCAATCGAGCATCAAGGCATCGGCGTAGCCTTTGCGCTCGGCCCGGTGCTTCGAGATCGTACAGATCATGTAAAGGCCCGCCGCCTTCGACCGGCACGGGGCCGTTGCGGGATCCGGGCGCCGGTAATCGGCGATGTCGAGCCTGATGCCCCTCATCTTCTGCTCGAGGTCGAACATGCTCGGCCATTCCCAGGTTGCGATCGCGACGTGGACCGTGGCGTTCTGCGCCGCCACCGCCATCATCTCGCTACCCCGCCACGCGATCGGGCGAACATAGACGTCGCCGATGCCATTGGCGGCCACGACCGCATCCTTGGCGGACACAAGGTCTTCGACCGAATAGGGGATGTCGAAATCGAGCAGTTCGGCGGATGTCCTGAAGCGCTGTGAATGTTCGGCCGACTTGAAGATCTTGCCGCCGTAGGCGCGCTCACCCTCGAAGACCGCGGAGCCGTAGTGCAGCCCGTGGCTGAGGAGGTGGAGCTTGGCATCGCCCCACGGCACCATGGCCCCATCCATCCAGATCATTCCCTCGCGTTGATCGAAAGGCAGGATGGACATGATCAGGCTCCCGTTCCACTATTCCGCCGCAGGCGGACCCGGCTTCGTCCGTTGCGGTCACTGCACCGGTCACATCCGGCGCCGCTGCGTGAGTGCAGGCGAGCTGCCGTTTCGCCGAAGGATGCTTGACGAGTAGCGAGCGGCCTGAGATGTGTCAACAATGCTGACGTATCTGACCGCGGAGGAGTAGCTCTTGGCCGGACAGGTTGCCGTTACGGATCGCAAGACGGCGGTTCCGACCGACCGGGACTTGACGCGGACCCTCCTGGCCGAGGCAGGCTACGACGGTCCGCCTGCCGGGGGGGAAGCGCCGAGGCCTGATGAGGTGCGCTCGGACGCGGCGGGGCTCGCCCCCGCAGGTGCGGCCCCGATGTTCGATCTGATCGAGCTCCTCTTTTTCGCCTACCGGGATTTCGTCGGCGACGCGGATCGGCTCCTCGAAGACTACCGCTTCGGCCGGGCTCATCATCGCGTCCTGCATTTCGTCTTCCGTCATCCCGGACTGACCGTCAACGCGCTGCTCGACATTCTGAAGATCACCAAACAGAGCCTCAACCGCGTGATGAAGGACCTGATCGACGGACATCTGATCGAGGTACGGGCCGGGACCAGCGACCGCAGACGGCGCCTGCTTTACCCGACCCCCGGGGGGCGCAAGCTGGCGCTCGACCTTGCCCATCTCCAATCCGAACGGTTCCGGCGGACGCTGGCGGCCCTGCCCGACGAGGCCCGGGCCGGTGCGGTCGATTTCCTTCTCGGCATGATCGATCCGGACCAACGCGACACGGTGATGAACCTCTTGAGGAGCGCATCCCGCCGGGAGCAGGCGGCGTGAGCGCCGGTGCCCTCGAGGCCGGGCGCGTCCAGGCCGAGATCGAGCATCGGCTGCCTCTCGCCGACGATGCGGCCCATCTTCTGCTCGTCGACGACGACAGGCGCATCCGGGAACTGCTCTCTCGCATCCTGCAGAAGAACGGATATCGGGTGACCCTGGCGCGCGATGCCGCCGAGGCCCGCACGCATCTTCGCTCCTTCGCCTTCGACCTGCTCGTGCTCGACGTCATGATGCCGGGCGAGACCGGGCTCGATCTCGCGGCGGACGTTCGCCGGACGTCCGAGGTGCCGATCCTGATGCTGACGGCCCTGACCGAAGCCGACGACAGGGTGCGTGGGCTGGAGGTCGGGGCGGACGATTACCTGGCGAAGCCCTACGAGCCGCGCGAACTGCTGCTGAGGATCGCTTCGATCCTGCGCCGCGCCGCACCCCGACCGCCGAAAGCCGACGGGACGGTGAGGTTCGGTCCCTTCAGCTTCCAGACCGATCGCGGCGAACTGAAACAAGGCGACGAGCCGATCCGGCTCAGCGACAGGGAACGCGAGATGCTTCAGGTCCTGGCCGCGGCCGCCGGCGCAACCGTGTCGCGCGAGGACCTCGCCGAAGGTGGCGGGGCCGGTAACGAGCGGACCGTCGACGTGCAGGTCAATCGGCTGCGGCGCAAGATCGAGCAGGATCTCGCCAACCCGGCTTTCCTCCAAACCGTGCGAGGGCTCGGCTATCGCCTCCTCCTCGATCCGTGACGTGAGCGTCACGCGTTTCGCCGAGCGGCCGACCGAGGAACCGGCGTCCGAAGCGGCGGCGCAACCGATCGCTCCGCTCCCCCTCCCGCTCCGCTTGCAGCCGGCGCGCTGGTGGCGGCGGACGCGGCGCATGATCGCCGACGCCCTGCCGAAGCGGCTTTACTCTCGCGCGCTGCTGATCCTGATCATCCCGATGGTGCTGCTGCAATGCGTCATCGCTTACTTCTTCATGGAGCGGCACTGGCAGTCGGTCACGTTCCACCTCAGCCAGGCGCTGGTGCAGGACATCGCGGCGACGATCGATCTCTACAAGAGCCTGCCTGCGGGAGAGAGCGATGACACGCTGGAGCGCATCGCCTCGAACCGGCTCGATCTCGATGTGGATTTCCTGCCGCCGCAGCCCCTGCCGCCGGCCCTGCCCAAGCCTTTTCTCCTGCTCCTCGACCGGTCGCTCTCCAACGAGATTCGCAAGCAGATCGGGCTGCCGTTCTGGATCGACACGGTTGGCCGATCAAATTTCATCGAGATCAGGATCCAGCTCGATACGGCCGTCCTGCGCGTGATCGCACGGCGCTCGGCCGCCTATGCGTCGAACTCCTATATCTTCATTCTCTGGATGGTCGGCACGTCGGCGGTGCTGATCGTCATCGCCATGGCGTTTCTGCGGAACCAGATCCGCCCCATCCTGCGCCTCGCGGCCGCGGCCGAGAACCTTGGCAAGGGGCGCTTCCTCGAATACCGGCCCAACGGCGCCCTCGAAGTGCGCCGGGCGGGCTACGCGTTCCTGGAGATGCGGCGTCGCATCGAGCGCACGGTCGAGCAGCGGACCACCATGCTGAACGGGGTCAGCCACGATCTCCGCACCATCCTGACGCGCTTCAAGCTGTCGTTGGAACTGCTCGACGAAGGACCCGACAGCGATGCCATGCATCGCGACATCGACGAGATGGGGCGCATGCTCGAAGCCTACCTCGCCTTCGCGCGCGGTGACGGCAACGAGGCCTCGGTGACGATCGACATGAGGTCTCTTCTCGAAACCCTGAAGGCCGATGCCGAGCGGCACGGTCATTCCACCCTGGTCGAGGTTTTTGGAGAGACCAGCGTGATCGTGCGGCCCGACGCCTTCAAGCGCTGCTTGTTCAACCTCGTGAGCAACGCCCAACGCTTCGGCCAACGGGTCGAGATCAAGGCGCGGCGTGACGACCGGTTCTTCACCATCCATGTCGACGATGACGGACCAGGCATCCCGACCGACAAACGCGAAGACGTCTTTCGCCCCTTCTACCGGCTGGACGAAGCCAGGAACCAGGATCAGGGCGGCACCGGGCTCGGGCTCGCCATCGCGCGTGATATCGCCCGTTCTCACGGGGGCGACATCCAGCTCGGCGAGGCCCCGCTTGGAGGACTGAGGGCGAGCGTCCGGGTCCCGATCTGACCCGACCGTTCGAGAAGCCCGGTCTCAGGCCGGCGGCTTCTCGCCCGCCAGGATCGAGCGCGCCATCTCGTCGACCATCGTCGCGGGCAGATCGAGACCGCCGAGTTTCCAGGTCACGCCATCGAGATGCATATGGACACCGAACTGGTCGTCGACCCCGTGTCCTCCGTCGACGGGAATGACGAAATCCGTCACCTGGTCGAAGTAGGAGCCGGTCACGAGCGACAGCCAATTGCCGTTCAACAGGCCCGCAAAGGTCGGGATTCCGCCCTTGATCGCCACGGTCTGCTGGCCGAGCTGCACCTGATTGACTCGCCCATTCTGCAGCAATGCCATGAGGTTCGCGGTCGTGAGCAATTCGGCCACATAGGGATCGGCGACCGTCGTGATCGCAGCGCCTGCGATGCTGCGGCCGAAGCTGCCCATCTTCTTGCCGCGTCCAGTGGCTTGCAGGTAAGCGGCCGCGATCTGGCGTGCCAACGAGCGCCTGAGCCGGTCGGTGTCCACCCTGTCGACGACATCGGCGGAATTCCCGGTCTGTGCCGCCTCCGCAAGCTGGGCCGCGCCGATCAAAGGCCACGCCCAGCCGGCAAGCCCGATGATCATGAGAGTTCCGACGATCCAGATCCAACGTCGCATGAGGCTTCAACTCCACGTCTTCGGGCAGTCTCTTGCGCAAGGCTTGTGGAGGAAACATGGCTGAAGGCATGAGCGCGGCTGTCGGCCGACCCGCGGGACATCTCGGTGTCCGCGTCAACGCGGCCGAAGACAAGCCAGAAGGCCGAGATCAGCCTTCAGGCTTGACCCCCTCCAGCTGCTTCATCAAATCGAGGAACCGTTCGGGGACCGGCTGCTTGGCCACGTCGTCGTAGACCGCCCGCAACTGGCGGCCAATGTAAGCCTGCACGTCTACGCCCGGGGTGCGCTTGACGTCGTCTCCGACCGGTTCGGGGCCTTCGCCAGCCGGAGGTGCCTTGGAAGCTGCGTCCTGATCGTGCTGCGTCGAGAGCCTGTTCTTGCTGTCGTCGGTCATCATCTCTCCGCTCGCCTCGCTCCGCGGCTTGCGATCCAACAGGCCACACACTAAACTCTCGCCGGCCGTTGACGTTCAACACGGCTGCCTATGGTCGGCGCCGCTCTACAACGCTGGCCTGTATTTTTTGTTCCGAATCTTGAAACTTTTTTCTTCTCAGCGCGTTATGCACGGGGAGATTGTGTTCGGGTTGATGACTGAGGTTGAGAATGTCGATTTCACAGGCGATCGCTCCGCACCTTCCCCAGCTGCGACGTTTCGCTCGGGCTTTGACGGGCAGCCAGAAAGGCGGCGACTCCTATGTGGTCGAAACTCTCGAAGCCATCGTGGCCGACCCAAGCAACCTCGACTCTCTTTCCGACGTTCGATGTGGCCTCTACCGTCTGTTCCTGAAGCTGTGGAACTCGGTCGCCGTCAATCACGTGACCGAAACGGCCGCGAGCTCGACCGAGGAACTCGGGGCAACGCGGCGCATCGAAGCGATCTCGATCATGCCGAGGGTGGCGCTCCTGCTGACGGCGCTGGAGGGGTTCGACATCAACGAGGTGTCTCGCACCCTCGAATGCTCGGTCGAGAAGGCGCAGTCGTTGCTCGAAGCCGCCAACGTTGAAATCGCCGCCCAGATTTCGACCGACGTTTTGATCATCGAGGATGAGCCGCTGATCGCGCTCGACCTGCAGAATGTCGTCGAGGACCTCGGCCATAAGGTCGTCGACGTGGCGCGCACCCATCGGGAAGCGCTGAAGGCGGTTCAGCATCATCAGCCCGGTCTCATATTGGCCGATATCCAGCTCGCCGATGGAAGCTCCGGCCTCGAGGCCGTCAACGAGATCCTCGACGCCTTCGAGGTGCCGGTGATCTTCATCACCGCCTATCCGGAGCGCTTCCTGACCGGCGCGCCTCCGGAACCCGCTTTCCTGATCGCCAAACCTTTCTCGGTCGAGACCTTGCGCGCCGTCATCAGCCAAGTGCTTTTCTTCGACCGGAAGTCTCATCGACGGTCATCCGGCTCGCCGATGTCCGTCCGCGCCTGACGGGTGGCACGCCGGGCTGGAACAAGGTCCGGCGCCGGAGTTCCCAAGGCAAACGCACGATCTTGTCGTGACGCCGCGACTCCTTGCAGCCAGGAACGCCGCAGCCGTCGGCGGAACCCCGGCGCAATCGGCCGTCAGCTTACGGCCGGCCGGGCTTCCGCGCGAGAAGCTGGCCGTTCTCGACGACTCCGACGACGACGTTAACTGCAAGGCTTCCGCAGAGTCGCGCCTCGGATGTGGGTCGGTATTCTCCACAAGTGGATGCGCGTTATCCGCACCGATGTGGCCTAGCCGGGGCCGTGCAAACGTTCAATCGCGCCAGTCTTGAGTCTATAGTGAACGCCATGGTGATTCGACCGTGTCCGTCGTGACCTCTTGTGAGGATTTTGCGACGGCGTCGGCCGAAAGCTTCGCAGGCTGTTGCTCGAGGTTGGCTGTCTGTGCCGCCTCCGGTCGCGACCCAGCAGGAAGAATTCTGAATGTCGCTTCTCCCCATCGAACCCAACCGCGCCGAACACCCCGTCGATGTCGTCGAGCGTCTGGCATCGTTGCGCGACTGGTCGTTCGATCGTGACGACGAAGACGAGATCTCGATTTCGGTCGATGGGGAAGCCGCGGCTTACAACGTGGCTTTCACTTGGCTGTCCGACCTCGAAGCGCTGCATGTCGGTTGCGCCTTCGATCTCAAGGTCCCGGAGCGGCGCAGGGTCGAGATCCAGACTCTCGTGGCCATGATCAACGAGCAACTTTGGATTGGCCATTTCGATCTGTGGAATAAAGAGAGCGTGGTCATGTTCCGGCATGCCCTCCTCATGGCAGGGGGCGCGGATCCCGATGGGCGCCAATGCGAGGCTATTCTGAAAATGGCGATCACGGCCTGCGACCGCTATTTCCAGGCCTTCCAGTTCGTCCTCTGGGCCGGCAAGTCCGCCCGGGAAGCGCTCGACGGAGCGATGTTCGAAACCCAAGGCGAGGCGTGACGGACACGGCCGTCGTGGACACCGATAGCATCCTGCTCGCCGGCGCCGGAAAAATGGGCGGTGCCCTGCTGGGGGGGTGGCTTTCGACCGGCGTAAGCGGGGCGCGGATCACTGTCGTCGACCCAAACCCGTCGGCCGATCTCCAGTCCCTGTGTCGTGACAAGGGGATCAGGCTGAACCCTCTCTCCGCAGCCCCGGTCGATACGCTGGCTCTGGCCATCAAGCCGCAAATGCTCGAGGATGCGGCGTCGACTCTCGCGGCCTGGTCGGGGCCCGACACGCTGCTGGTCTCGGTTCTGGCCGGCAAGACCGTCGGAGACCTTGCGGCACGCTTTCCCGAGACGGCCGCGATCATTCGTGCCATGCCGAACCTTCCGGCTTCCGTCGGGCGCGGTACGACCGGTGTGGTGTCTGGCCGTCCACTGTCCTTGCCGCAGAAGGCACGTGTGGAACGCTGGCTCGGAGCCGTGGGATGCGTCGAATGGCTCGACCGGGAGGACGATATCGACATCGTCACGGCGGTCTCGGGGTCGGGCCCTGCCTACGTGTTCCTCCTGGCCGAAGCCTTGGGTCGGGCGGCCGAGAAGGCGGGCTTGCCGGCCGACCTGGCCGGGAGGCTGGCCCGCGCCACGGTGGAGGGCGCCGGCGAACTGATGTACCGGAGTCCAGCCACCGCTCCCGATATCTTGCGGCAGAACGTCACTTCGCCGGGCGGGACCACGGCCGCGGCTTTGGATGTGCTGATGGCCGAAACCGGCTTGCAGCCTCTGCTGGACGCCGCCGTCGCGGCCGCGTTGCGACGTGCGAGAGAGCTGGCCGGCTGAGCACGGCCGGGTTCGAGGCCGACCAGGGCTTTGGATCCGGCCGGGCCGCGCCTACATGGTGGGCAGGGGTGGCACCGGCCTGGGACAGGGATCGTTCCGGTCTTTTGATCACCCGCCACGCATGGAGAGGCACGATGACGCCCGACGAGAATACCGGTCCCGCCGCCGTATCGCACGAACCTCGGCCCGGCGCTTCCTCGACGAGTTCAGCCTCCTCGGCCAAGGACCGCATCATCGAGGCTCTGATGGAGCTCGCGGCAGAGCGCGAATGGGACGATTTCGGCCTGACCGACATCGCGTTGCGGGCCGATGTCTCGCTGTCTGAATTTCGCGACGCTTTTCCGTCGAAAGGGGCGGTGCTGGCCGGGTTCGCACGCAAGATCGACCATGTCGTGCTGGGTCAACTCGGCGACGTCGCAGTCGATGAAGTCCCGCGCGAGCGGGTCTTCGACGTGCTGATGCGTCGGCTCGACGCGCTCGCTCCTTATAAGCATGGACTGCAAGGCGTGATGGACTGGGTCCGGCGCGACCCCCTCGCTGCCGCCGCCTTGAACGGCGTCGTGACGAACTCGATGCGTTTCATGCTGGCTGCCGCCGGGGTCGATGTCGAGGGAGGTCTTGCGGCGGTCAAGATGCAAGGTCTCGTGTTCGCCTGGGGCCGGATCCTCGACGTATGGCTCGAGGACGAGGATCCCGGTCAGGCCCGAACCATGGCGGCACTCGACAAGGAACTGTCGCGCGGCGAGACCTGGGTGGCGCGCATCGATGATCTGGACAAGCTGATCTCGCCGATCCGCATCATGACGCGGGCCATGATGGAAGCACGCAAACGCTCTCGCGACCGGAGGACAAAGAAGCCCTCTCCGCTCGCCGAGGACCTGAACCAGGAGATCACCCTGTGACGATCGACACGGCGGCTGCATCTGAGATCATCGGGTACGAAGATTTCCAGAAAGTCGAGATCCGGGTCGGTACTGTCCTCAAGGCCGAGCACTTCCCCGAGGCCCGAAAGCCTGCGCTCAAGCTGCTCATCGATTTCGGGCCGGCGATCGGTCAGAAGAAGTCTTCCGCGCAGATCACGCGTCACTACGATCCCGCAGACCTAGTAGGACGCCAGGTCTGCGCGGTGGTGAATTTCAAGCCACGGCAGATCGGCCCGTTCATGTCGGAAGTCCTTACGCTCGGTTTCCCTGACCAAGACGGAGAGGTGGTACTCACAGGTCCGACCCGCTCGGTTCCCGATGGGGGCCGCTTGTTCTGATCGGGTGCAAGGCTCCGCCTTGATTTGGGTCCAATCGTCCTTGATGTAGGCGATAGGTCTCGGCCGTGTCGATGCGCGGTCGGCTTGACGCTCGAACCGCTGGTCCGTAGACGTTTCGCGCCGTTTTCCGTTCGGAATTCGTCAGCTGTATGGGTTCGCGGAGACAGGATGCGCAGTACCGAAGTCCTTCCGGGTTACGAGGCTGCTCCGGTTCCGCCGCGGGCCTGGGTCCGCGATTGGCGATTGGCCGGGCAGGACCTGACCCGTTGCTTCAAGGGCTGGCACGTCTGGGCGCTTCTCGGCGTCAGCGACGTCCGACTTCGCTACAAGCGCTCTCGCTTCGGCCAGTTCTGGATCACGCTGAGCATGGCGTTCTTCGTGGCCGGGATCGGTCTGGTCTACGGTGGCCTGTTCCATCAGAACGTTCACGACTACATCCCCTACCTGGCCGTGAACATGACGATCTGGACACTGATCCAGACCTCAATAACCGAAAGCTGTACAGCCTTCATCGAGGCGGCACCTTATCTTCGGCAGGAAGCTTTACCCAAGGCTTCCTTCATCATGCGCGTGCTGGTGCGCAATCTCGTGGCCTTCGCGCATAACATCATTATCATACCGCTCGTCTATGTGATCTTTCTCTATAAGCCGAGCCCGGTGGCGTTTTTGGCAATCCCGGGGCTATTCCTGGTCCTCATTGGTGTTTTTGCAGCGGCGAGTTGCCTCGCGATCTTCTGCACACGATTTCGAGACATGCCGCAGATCGTCGGTAACTTGCTACAGCTCGCTTTTTTTGTCACACCCGTTATGTGGCACGTGGAACAACTCGGCCAGAACGCCTTCTATGTCGAAGTATTCAACCCCTTTGCAGCCTTTCTGCGGATCGTGGCCGAGCCCCTGCTCGGGCATGTGCCGGCGCTTCAAACCTACCTATCGGTCATCATCTATCTTGGCATCATGTTCATGATCGCCTGGCCGCTGTTCGCGAGGTTTCGTGCCCGCATCGTGTATTGGCTCTGAACGAGGTATACCGACGTGGCTTCCATCGAACTCGTCAATGCTTCGGTCGAGATCCCGATCTATAATTCGCGCGGGCGCTCGCTGAAGACGACGTTGATCCGCAGGGTCGGTGGACAGGTGGAAACGGACGGCCGAGACGTCGTCACGGTCAAGGCTCTTCGACACGTCTCGCTGTCGCTCAAGCCGGGAGACCGGATCGCGCTCGTCGGCCACAACGGCGCAGGCAAGTCGACCCTGCTCCGCGTTCTCGCACGATCCTACGAGCCTTCGACCGGCACCGCAGAAATCGAAGGAACGGTCTCGTCGCTGATCGACATGGAAATGGGGATGGATCCCGAATTGACGGGAGCCGACAACATTATCCTAAGGGGCGTCTTCATCGGCATGTCGCTGAAGGAAGCACGCGAAAACATACCACGGATCGCTGAGTTCTCCGAATTGGGACCTTATCTTCATCTGCCGATGCGAACCTACTCGAGCGGTATGAGGATGCGTCTCGCGTTTGCGACGTCGACGACGCGTCACCCCGATATTCTGCTGTTCGACGAGATGATCAGCTTCGGTGACGCCGCTTTCGCGGCCCGCGCCAAGAAGCGCCTGGAGGCCATGCTGGACAGTGCCAAGATCCTGGCCCTTGCATCGCATGACGTCGTATCCCTCAAAACCTACTGCAACCGCGCCATCCTGCTCGAAGCAGGTGCCGTGACGGCCGATGGTTCGATCGACCAGGTCTGGGAGCGGTACATGGACAGCGTCCGGAAACCCCACGACCTTGCACCGGCCGGGGATGACGACATCCAGACCATGCAGATCGAGACCGATCTACCGGTTTTCGACGACACCATGATCGCTGACGCTTCCATGCCGCAAAGCTGAGTCGATCAGGCATCCTCGTCACGGACGGAGATCGACCGGGACCACGCAGGCCGAACCTCGCCGTGCCATCATGCTCATCGTCCGAAAATTGAAATCCGCCATCAGGCTCTATCGCCGGCAGGGCATGCGCGGAGTCAAGGAACTCGCCCGCATCAACACCCTCGCCCTGTACCATTCCTACCGGCCGATCCCAAACGACGCCGCCCGACGCGCCCATCTGCTGTCGGTCATGCTCAACCGATGGAGCGGAGTGTCGCCGGTCTCGGTTTCGCTTCATGACGGCGTGCGGGATTCCCTGCTGGTTCCCTACCTCCGTCACCGATTCGATGAAGCCGCGGCTGCCGTCGATGAGACTGCCGTCGAGGCAACGCTTCGGCCGCTGGAGATCGTGATCCTGGCCGACTGCCTGTTCGAACGTCTGGAGTACCGGCGGATCGACACCAGTCTCCGGGCCTGGACAGCCGCTGTCGAGGGTACACGCTACGCGCTCCGGATCGCCCAGGTCGGGCGAAGAGCGGCCCTTCGGATGGGCCGTCTCACGGTCGCCGCCCGCGACATCGACCGTAGTGGGGAAGACCTGGCGTCGCTCGTTCTGCGCGGGGAGGTCCATGACGCCCTCGGCCGGACGGACACCGCAGGCGCCGATCTGGCGGCTGCCGTTCATCGTGACGGAAGCAACAGCTATGCTCGCTTCGTCTACGGCCTCCATCTCCTGAAGACGGGCCGCATTCTCGAGGGTCTGTCGAACTGGTCCGCCTCGGATGCGCTCGCGGGGATCTATCCGCTTCGTCGGGACCGCCCGTCTTGGGCCGGTGAACCCGTGGGCTCCCGTCATCTCCTGGTCTTGTTCGAACACGGGTTCGGCGACATGATCCAGATGTCGAGGTTCCTGTCCCGCCTCAGGGCGCGTGAACCCGAAGCTTCGATCACGGGCCGGGTTCCTGCGCCTCTCGCCGGGCTGCTGGCCCGTGCTTTTCCGACCATCGCCTTCATCACGGAGGACGAGCGGGAACCGGATTACGATCTCTTCGTCCCCTCGATGCAGTTGCCGGCGGCGCTCGTCGCCCCCGATCTCGAGCCCCGCAACCGCTACATCGACCTCGGAGCGCCACACCATGAGCTTCCGCCTCGTCCGGCACGACCGTCGCGATTGAGAGTCGGGATTTGTTGGCGCGGGCACCCTCGGAAATTCGATCTGACCCGCTCGATCCCGCTCGATGTCTTCGCCCGTCTGTTCCAGGTTCCCGATGTCGACTTCGTCGTCCTGCTGAACAGCCTTACGGTCGAGGAGGATAGCCTTCTCGGTGGTGTGGACCGGGTCGCGATCCCGCAGATCCAGGACTTCCTGGATCTCGCCGCCGCGATCGCGGCCTGCGATCTCGTGGTTTCGGTCGATACGGCGGTATCGCACCTCGCTGCAGCCGGCGGCGTGCCGGTGCTGCTCCTGTCGCGCCCCGATGCCTGCTGGCGCTGGGGCGTCGCGGAAGACTCGCCCTGGTACGAGGCGGTCGAGGTCCTGCGTCACGGCGGCGATATCGATTGGCCGGGGGTCCTGGCCGAGGCGATGAAGCGCATTGGCCGGCTCGGCACCGTGCCGATGCGGGTGAGCGCCGGTTCGTGACAGGCTTGGAAGAGCCCAGCGTGGCCGATGGCCCCTGGCGGATCGCGGACCGCCTTCGTATCCTCGCGCTCGGCCCATCGGCCGACGAAGCCGCCCGAGCGGCAGCCGAGGCTGCGGCTTCGGCCGAGGCGGCCGGCATTCCGGTTTCGGCCCATGGCGCCATATCGGCACAGGGGTTGCGCGACCATTGGCTGGCTCCCGCGCATGCCGGAGCGGACCTTCTCGTCATCGATGTCGCCAGCCAGGTCGAGGCATCGGCCTTGGCCGAGTTGAGGCGCGTCGCCGACACCGACCCTATGCTGCTCGGCACGATCCCGCGCTTCGCCGCCGGCACCTCCGAAGCTGGGGCCTGGTTGGCCTATCCTCGCGTGACCTACACGACGCTTCCGGACCTGCGCTGCCTTTACGTGAAAAGCTCGGTGCTGGCCGCCTTCTCCGGATCCTTGCGGAATAGCGGACCGAGCATGCCCGACGCCGATCCCGCGACGTGCCTGCTGCTGCTCAACCGGTTCGGGTTCAGGATCGGGATCGCCAATCATGCGCTCGCGATCCGCTCGGCCGAGCCATTACCTCCCGCCCGGGGCCCGGTCCCAGCCGAATTTCGGTCGGCTTTCTCCCATCAATCAACGTCTTCGCCGCTGCGAGCCGAGCGCATCATGCGGGGCCTCGACCCCGGCCCGGATGGACGGCGAGCCATGGCGTTCGACCTTTCTCATGTGGCGGCGACCCATTCGGGGACGTCGGAACTGGCGCGCGCGCTCGTTCGGCGGGCGGGAACACAATGGCCCGATGCCGCGATCCACGTCATCGCCACGGCTTCGGCTTTCGCGTTCCATTTCGGCGAACACCCTTCCACCCTGCATCGGGTGGACCCCGCCGACCCACGGTGCTTCGCGGTGCTCGTCCGCATCGGCCAACCTTTCCTCTGGGGAGAAATGGAGCGCGCGGTGCTTCGTGCGCCGGTCCTGGTCTTCTTCATGCTGGATACGATCGGCTTCGATTGCCTCGCCCACGCACCGGACGAGCTCGATGCCCTTTGGCGGTTCGCGCTCTCCGAAGCCGACGGCCTCCTGTTCAACAGTGATTTTACCCGGCGCCAGTTCATGCGCCGCTTCTCGATCCGACCCGGGCTAGCCTGCCGCAGTTCGCTCCATTCCCTCGACCTCGCGGACTATCGCGACGTTGCGGGTGACCGTGACGCGGATCCGGAGCCGTCGACCGATCGGGGAGCTTCGGACAGGGGGGCGGCCGAAGCCGATGCGCCCGGTGGGCCCATTCTGGTGATCGGCAACGGCTTTTCGCATAAGCACGTCCGGGAAACCGCGACGCTCCTCGCTGCCGCGGGGCTCACCGACCGCGTCGTGGTGCTCGGTCTGCCGCCCGGCGCCGTCGACGGCGTCACTGCCATACCCTCCGGCACCCTCGATGGTCCCCGCCTGGCGGCTCTGTTCCGTTCAGCCAGGCTCGTGGTCTATCCCTCGGTCTACGAGGGCTTCGGCTTTCCCATTCTCGAAGCCCTGGCGCATCGAAAGCCGATCCTCGTGCGGCCTCTCGCGCCTTACGCGGAGATCGAAGCCGGGTTGCCCGAAAGCCGCAACATCTATCGTTTCGAGAACGATGCGGAGCTGCGTCAGTTGCTGGCACAAGAGATCCGCTGGATCGAGACAGGTCCGGCTCTCCGGCCCCGCAATTGGGACGATGCGGCCGCCGACCTCCGCGAGGTCGTCGCTGCGGCACTGGCCGACGTCAGCTACGATCGCGTGCTGCGGCGTCTCGATATGCTGCGGGGCCGCATGGCCTATATGCGCGCCAGGGCACGCGCGCCGGCCGAGGGAACGACGGAAGGATCGGACAAACTCGACCGGCTCGCCGGCGCGGCCGGTCGCTTGGCGCAGACAGTCGTGTTGACGGTCGGCCGCCGGCTTCCGGGAACGGAAGCCTTGCTGGACTTCGCCGATCGGGCATTGCGGCCCCGCCGGACGTCCTGATGCCCACCCGCCTTCGGGACCTGATGCCGCAAGCGTTGCGCCGCCCGATTGGCGAGGCGGGACGCCGGGCTTGGGCCAGGATCGGGACGCCCCTGCAACGCCCGGTGCCACCGGGGTCCATCATCGCGGTCTGTCATTGCCACCACGTCGCGCTCGTGCCCGAACTGGCCAGGAAGCTGCTGTGCCTGCCCCGAGGTGCAACCCTTCATGTCACGTCCGCCGATGCTGCGGTGTTCGACGCCTGGGCCCCCTATCGCCAGCGCTCACTTGTCCCGATCCGGTTCCATCCCGTCGAGAACCGCGGTCGCGATCTGCGGGCCTTCTTCGAGGTGGCGGGCAAGCTCGACGTGAGCCCCGATACGCTGGTGCTGAAAATCCACGGCAAGCGCAGCTCCTACACGGCGCAAGGTGATTGGTGGCGGCGCGATATCATCCGCGGCCTTTTCCCCGGCCCGTTCGCGGTGCAGCGGATCGTCGGGGCGTTTCGCGATGATCCTCGTCTCGCCCTCGTCGGAGCCCCGAACACCTTCATTTCCCACCCGGTTTACTGGGGGCGCAACCGCGACGGCGTCGCGGCCATGATGCAGAGCATCACGGGGCAGAGCGTAACGGACGAGGACCTCGGCTTCCTGGCCGGCTCGATGTTCTGGATCCGTGGCGGCTTCCTGTCGAGTCTCGTGCCGAGCATCGATCTCGCGGCCTTCGAGCCCGAACCCCTCGGGCAGGACGGAAGCTACGCACATACGGTCGAACGCGTGATCGGAATGGCGGCCTTGGCCCAGGGGTGGCGTATCGGCGAGGTCGGCCACCCTGATCCCCTGACGCGCGATGACGTCCGGCGTCGCACGGTGAGCTATCTTTGAGAGACCTTCGTTGTCCTAAAGCCAGCTCCATAAGCCTGCGGGAACCTCGATGTCGAACGGGGCGGTCCCGCTCCGTGTTGGGGCGTCGCCGGCCTCGGACATGAGCGAAAGCCTCCGCGCGATCAGGTCAGCCTTCTGTGGATGCCGCCGTGCCAGCCGGTCGCGATAGGCCGCGAGCACGCGCGGCTCGTCCCAGGGAACGTCGTGGTGATGGGCCGCACCGGGCGACAGGCGAGCACTCGCGGGATCGCGCTGCATCTCCTTCGGGAAAAGCGCGATAGGGTGAGCCGAGTCCAGGGCGGGCGTTACCGCCTTCGCAACGTGAAAGCCGGGAAACTGCTCGAGCCACGCACGGTAGATGTCGTGTCCGCACGCCGATCCCAGATGGCCGCTGCCGACCGGCCGGGCATTGAGCTCGATCAGAGAGGCCGAGCCATCAGGCGACACGAGGAAATCGAAGCTGAGGAAACCCGAGCAGCCGAGCGCGCCCGTGAGCCGGAGCACGGCGTCTTCGATCTCGGGATGGTCGATCGGACGGATCACCGTGCTCGACCCCGTCACGGGGGGATCGAGCTGGTCCGCCGAAAAAGTGATGCCGTCGAGGACGCGTCCTTCCCGGCACGCCACACTCCGCAGGGCCAGCTTCCCGTCGACGAAAGCCTGCAAGGTGAGCGGGCGATCGTGCGATGCGGCGAGCCGCACGATCCGTCGCGCCAGGCGCTTGGCTCTGGCCCTCCGGTCGGCGCTTCGGAAGGCCCTCGACAGGGCCGGAGCCGTTTCGACCAGTGTGACGCCGCCGCCGCCGCACGTCTGCTCGCGTTTCAGCAGCACGGGGTAGCCCAGGTCCGCCGCGGCCGCGACCGCGGACCTAAGGCCGGTCAGCGGACGCTGGCCGGGTGTTCTGATCCCGAGCCCCGCCGCCAGTTCGATCAGCTGGCCGCGGCTGCAGACGGTTCCATAATGGTTCGGGTCGCCTAAAGACTTATGCAGCAAGGTGCGGAGCCCGGCGCTGGTGCGCCGTGCCAAAGCCATGTCACGCAGGACGTGAGATGCGAGGTCGTCGAGCGGCACGACGGCGTCGGGGCACCACCGGGACATCAGGGTTTCGAGCCGGCGCGGCACCGCCATGGCGGCAGCCCAGGCCCCGCCGCGCGACGGCAGATGGTCGAGGTGCACGCCCTGGCAGAGGCCGGCAAGACTGCCGGGCCGGCCCAGGACCGCGCAGGTCGCGCCTTGGCGCCCCATCTCCGACACGATGCGCTCCGACCCGACGTCGTCGGACAGGGTAAGGAACACGATGCGGGGCCGGATGGCGTCGGACATGACTTGCAAGGCTCTTTCGATGCGGAAACGCTGGTTCGGAAAAAGGAACCGCGGCGTCTCAGCCGCGCGAGCTCCACGACGAGACGCGTAGCGGCAGCGACCTTGCCGTCGCGGCTGCAGGCACGGGCGGCGGCTGATCCGCCGCGGGTCGCTGCGATGCCCGCCGGGCCAGGATATGGCGGGCGACCCGGCGCGCCGCATAGTCGGCTCCGCAGGCGAAGCGGAACATGGGGCCGAAGCTGTAGGCCGCCGGCGTTCCCACGACATAGAGCCCGCCGACGCTGGTTTCGAAGTTGCGCGATAACACGGGCGAGAGGTCCAGCGTGCGAAGGCCCGCCAGCAGGTCGTCGGCCAGCAGACCGAGCCGCGACAGGTCGACCTTGTAGCCCGTGGCCGCGATGACGTGATCGACGTCCAGCACCGAACGGCCGTGCCCTGCCCTGTCGATCGCGAGCTCCACGCGACCGTCGCTCCGCAGACGGGCCTCCGCCAGGCTGGCGTCGAGGCAATAGGGCACATGCCCCTCGATGGTTTCGCGGACGTGGAAACCCGGCGACGGCCCGAGGTAGCGCCGCACGATGCGCAGGCGCAGGCGCGCCGGCAGGGCGTGGAACAGGAGCGGCGCCTTGCAGCAGAGCAGCTTCTTCCAGCCCGGCCCCAGCGGCGTCTTCGGCGCCAGGACGGCATCGATGAGCCGGCGGGGACGCCCGGCTTCGTAGAAGGTGACGGCGGAGCGGCGGCTGACGAGCGTCGGCGACGCCCCGGCCCGCCGCAGGGCGGCAGCGGCATCGAGCGCCGAAGCGCCTGCGCCGATCACGGCGACGGCTTGGCCTTCGAAGCGCCGGTAGTCGGCATGCTGGCTGCTGTGCGATACGCTGGCCTGCGGCAGCGTCGAGAGTTGCGGCGGCTGGATCCCGAAGGCCCCGATCCCGGTGGCCAGCACCACGCGCCGGGCCACGACGCGCGCGCCGTCCTCGAGTTCGACCGTGAAATCCTGGCCGCTCCCGGCGATCTTCGCGACCTTTCGCTCGTCGAGGTGTGGCACGAAGCGGCTCGCAAAGGCCTGGCCATAGGCCGCGAAGACCTCGACCGGCACGGGCCAGCCACTCTCGGCATAGGCGATGCCGCGTTCGCGGCAATAGTGAGCGAGCGTATAGCTGCCGTCGGGGTCGGAAAGGCTCGACGCGAAGCCTTCCGATTTCAGTTTCATGCCGGACGGCATGCCGTCACGCCAGGTCTTCATCGAGGGACCGAAAACCCGCACATCGATATCGGAGGCGGCGAGGTGGGCGGCCAGCGACAATCCGTAAGGGCCTGCCCCGACGATCACAACATCTGCCGTTCCCATGCCGCACCTGCTCCCTGACGCAACGGAAGGAAAGACGTTGCCGACCACCCCCGCAAGACCAGGCGACCTTCGAGGTAAACTTAAGCTTTCCCCGATCGCTCGAATGCGAACCGATTTGGTAAACCGCAGAGGGTCGACGATCTGCCTCAGCGAGGCGGCACCAAGGTAGCATGACGGCTGAACCGGGCTTCGTTCTGGTCAAACCAGGCTTAACGCGCTAGGGGCACTCGGCATCCCTTACCGGAGCAGGGGCACGCCTTCACCCAGCCATCGCCATCAGAGATCTCCGCCATGCCTGACCCCATCCCGCGCCGTCTCGTCATCGCGACCCACAATTCAGGCAAGCTGCAGGAATTCCGCGACCTGTTGCGGCCCTTCGGCGTGGAAGTGCTGTCGGCCGGAGAGCTCGACCTGCCCGAACCCGAAGAAACGGGTTCGACGTTCGTCGAGAATGCGGAGATCAAGGCCGCTGCCGCCGCTCGGGCCGCCGGCTTGCCGGCGCTCGCCGACGATTCGGGGCTTTGCGTCGATGCGCTCGACGGCGACCCTGGTCTGTACTCGGCGCGTTGGGCCGGGCCGGACAAGGACTTCTCCGGCGCCATGGCGCGGATCGAGCGGCTGCTCGACGACAAGGGCGCGCGTTCTCCCGAGCGGCGCCGGGCTCACTTCGTGGCCGCCCTGGTTCTGGCTTGGCCCGATGGGCGTCGAGAAAGGGTCGAAGGCAAGGTCTTCGGCAGGATCGTTCGCCCGCCCCGTGGGAACCAAGGCTTTGGCTACGATCCGTTGTTCCAACCCGATGGACATGAACGCACATTCGGTGAGATGACGGCCGAGGAAAAACACGGCATCCCCGCCGACGGAAGCGAGGCCCTCTCGCATCGTGCCCGCGCCTTCCAGATCATGGCACGGCGGCTGTTCCCGCTCGCTTGAACTTGGGCGAGGTTGTCGAGGATCGGCCGCGCCTGCATCGCGATGACAGGTGACCGCTGACCCCAAGGCGTGGCATAGACGCCGCATGAACGTCACCGGTTCCACAGACCCCGGCTTCGGCATCTACGTCCATTGGCCGTTCTGTTTGTCGAAGTGCCCCTATTGCGACTTCAACAGCCACGTGCGCCAGGCACCGGTCGACGAGGCGCGCTTTCTCGCGGCCTTCCGCCAGGAGCTCGCCCATCGGGCGGCGCTGGTGCCGGGACGCACCGTATCGTCGGTGTTCTTCGGCGGCGGCACGCCATCGCTCATGAACCCTGCCACGGTCGGCAGCATCCTCGACACCATCGGGCGCCATTGGACAGTCGACCCCTCTGCCGAAGTCACGCTGGAAGCCAACCCTACCAGCGTCGAGGCGACGCGCTTCCGGGGCTACCGGGCTGCCGGCATCAACCGCGTGTCGCTCGGCGTCCAGGCGCTGAACGACCCCGACCTCAAGGCCCTCGGCAGGCTCCATACCGCCGAGGAAGCCCTGGCGGCCGTGGCGGTTGCGGCCGCGCATTTCGAGCGCTTCTCCTTCGACCTGATCTACGCGCGTCCCGGCCAGAGTCCGGCCGCGTGGAAAGCGGAACTCTCGGGCGCCATCGACCGGGCGGCCGAGCACTTGTCGCTGTACCAACTCACCATCGAACCCGACACGATGTTCGAACGGCTCCACAAAGCGGGCAAGCTCACCGTGCCTGACCCCGAGCAGGCGCGGGCGCTGTGGGAAGTGACCCAGGACCTGACGTCCTCGCGCGGCCTGCCGGCCTACGAGGTCTCGAACCACGCGCGCCCCGGCGCCGAGTCGCGCCACAACCTCGTGTACTGGCGTTACGGCGAGTATGCCGGCGTCGGTCCCGGAGCCCATGGCCGCATCCTGACACCCTCCGGCCGCCACGCCCAATCGACCGAGCGCCATCCCGAAATGTGGCTGACGATCGTCGAGG
>CAXUOD010000036.1:0-14149 GCA_964252585.1 uncultured Lichenihabitans sp.
GGGGGGGTCGACGGCGACGCCCATATGCGCAAGCGGCCGATCCGGCCCCTGGTCGACGCGCTCGCGGCCCTCGGCATCGAGGTCGAGGCGCCGAGCGGCTGCCCTCCCGTCACGGTGAGGGGCAGGGGGTCTATCCCGGCCGGCCGCGCATCGATCGATGCCGGCCTTTCGAGCCAGTACGTGTCGGCGCTTCTCATGATGGCGGCATTGGGCGAGGGTGAGGTCGAAGTGGCGCTGGCAGGCGCCGACATCGGCGCGCGCGGCTATGTCGACCTGACGCTGGCCGCGATGCGCGGTTTCGGGGCCGAGATCGTGGAGCGCGACGCCGCAGCCTGGGTGGTGCGCCCGACCGGGTATCGCGCCGCCGATTTCCACATCGAGCCCGATGCCTCGGCCACCACCTATCTCTGGGCCGCGGAGGCTTTGACCGGCGGCGCCGTCGACCTCGGCACCGCGGCCGATGCCTTCACCCAGCCCGACGCCCACGCCAAGGCGGCCATCGACGCTTTTCCCGACATGCCGGCGGAGATCGACGGCTCGCAGATGCAGGACGCCGTGCCGACGCTCGCGGTCCTGGCGGCGTTCAACCGCACGCCGGTCCGGTTCACCGGGATCGCCAACCTTCGGGTCAAGGAGTGCGACCGGGTCCGCGCCCTGTCGACGGAACTCACCCGCATCCGGCCGGGGCTCGCCCGCGAGGACGGCGACGATCTCCTGGTCGCGTCGGACCCGGCGCTGGCCGGTCAGGACCTGCCGACCGAAATCGAGACCTATGCGGACCATCGCATCGCCATGAGCTTCGCGCTTGCCGGGTTGAAGATCCGCGGCCTGACGATCCTCGACCCGGGCTGCGTGGCCAAGACCTATCCGGGCTACTGGGATGCGTTGCTGTCATTGGGTGTCGGGTTGCGGGCGAGATCCAGGTGATCGACCCGCGCGGCCGAGCCACCGCGACCTCGAGTTCGCCCGTGGCCGCGTCGTCACAATAAAAGTCGCACCAGCTGTCCGCACGTCGCTTCGTTCCGCGCATAGAACAATAGGGACAGCATTCGGAGCGGTACGCCGTGCAGACTACCAAGGTCGACGAGACCGGCGCAGCCGTTCATGCTGAAGACGACATCGCGCACGACATCGCGGCGCTCACGGATACGGATCTTCTCCGCCTCAAGGCGATCGCCCGCCTGCGAGCCCGCGGCCTACCAGGGATCGAGTGGACCGACATCCTCAACGAAACCATTCTTCGCTTGTTGAACGGATCTCGTCGCCGACCCGAGGGCGTCGCCCTGGTGGCGACTGTAGCCATGACCATGCGCAGCATCGCGGACGAGCATTGGCGTGTCGTCAGGCGCGAGCGCCCGGTCCTCGTGGCGGCAGATGAAACCGCGCTCGACCAGGCCGATGAGTCGTCGGAGGCCAATCCGGAGCGTGCCGCCGCGGCGGCACAGGCGTTGGCGGGTCTCGACCGATTGTTCGCGCAGGATGCCGTGGTGTTGAACATCATGGCCGGCTTGGCCGAGGGCCTGTCGGCCGCCGAGATCAGGTTGCGTTATGCCCTGACCGAAACTGTCTATGACTCGGCTCGCCGACGCCTGCGGCGCGCCCTGCTGCGGTCAAACCCGGAGACGCCGACACCATGAGCCACTATCAAGGACCCGCCGCAGCTTGCGACAGGCTGCTCGACGCGCTCGCGCTGGAACTTCTCCAGGCAAGGGAAGACGAGTTCGGCCCGCGGCACGGCGGCAGGAGCCTGAAAGCGGCAGCCGACCAGGTGAGGTGGCGCATCGCGCAGGCCTCGCAGAGGCTTGCCCCGCCCGGCGCTCCGGTCTGCCCCGAACACCCCGACGAATCCCCATTCACGCCGACCGAATAGATCACTACGCAACCAGCGGCTCGAGGAAAAGGCGATGGATCAGCAAGAGCTCGGAATCGTCAGGCGGGCCTACGCGAAGCAGATCCTGGCCGTCATGGACGTCCGCGATCCGCGCGTCGAGGCGGCCTTCGCCGCGATACCCCGCGAAGCGTTCCTGGGTGCCGGTCCGTGGCCCATCCTGCGGTGGGCCGGAACCGTGACGAGCCCCAGCAACGACCCGGTCTACCTCTATACCGACGACCTCGTCGCGATCGACCCGGCGCGCAAGCTCAACAACGGGCAGCCGTCGTTCCATGCCTATCTGATGGCCTGCGCGGCGCCGCAGCCCGGTGAACACGCGGTCCATGTCGGAGCCGGCGTCGGCTATTATAGCGCGATCCTGGGGCACCTCGTCGGGCCGGGCGGGCAGGTGACGGCCATCGAATACGAGGCCGATCTCGCGGTGCGGGCCCGCGCCAACCTGGCGCCTTACGGCCACATCGCACTCGTCGAGGGCGACGGCACGGCGGTGGAGTTCGAACCCGCCGACGTGATCTACGTCAATGCGGGCACGACACGGCCCGCCGACCTGTGGCTCGACAGGTTGAAGGAGGACGGCCGCCTGATCCTGCCGATGACGACACAGCAGGGCTTCGGCGCGATCGGGGCCGGAACCATGAAACGTCACGGGGTCGTGTTCCTGATCACCCGTCGTGGCGACGGCTTCGAGGCGCGACGTGTTTCCGCGGTCGCGATCTATCCCTGCGCCGCGATGCGGGACGCGGCCTCCGACGAAGCTCTGGGGAGAGCCCTGGCCGAGGACGATGGGAGCCGGGTCACGCGGCTGCATCGTCGCGATGACTTGCCCGACGACATCTGCTGGTTGCGCGGTGACGGCTGGTGCCTGACGACCGAGTGAGCCCGTCAGGCCGGCCCCTGAAAACTCAGCATCCTGTCGGTCGGGAAATCGTAGAGCTTCCCGGTGCCGGTCGCGTCGGGAGAGCAGAGTGCGACGATCCTCGGCGCCAGGTCCTCCGGGGTCTTCAGGGTCTCGGGATCTTCGCCCGGCATGGCGGCAGCGCGCATGCGGGTCCGCAACGGGCCGGGATTGACGACCGTGACCAACACACTCGAGGTGGTCGAGGTCTCGGCCGCATAGGTGCGGGCCAGCGCGTCGAGCGCCGCCTTGGTGACGGCGTAAGGCCCCCAGTAGGGCCTCATATCGGCCCGGTGTCCCGCGCCCGAGGAAATGAAGACGACACGCCCGGCGTCGGAGGCGCGCAGCAGCGCGTCGAGGGAGCGGATCAGCCGCCAATTGGCCGTGACGTTGACCGCAATCACGTTGTCCCATTGTTTGGGCTCGACATGGCTGAGCGGTGTGATCGGCCCCAGGACGCCGGCATTGGCCACGAGGATATCGAGGCTGCCCCAACGCTCGTGCAGCGCGGCGCCGAGCCGATCGAGCGCCTCGCTGTCCTTGAGATCGCAGGGCACGAGCGTCGCCTCCCCGCCGAGCCGGCGGATCTCGTCGTCGAGTTCTTCGAGCGCACCCTGTGTGCGGGCCAGCGCCACGACATGGGCTCCGGCGCGGGCCAGGGCCAGCGCGGTCGCGCGGCCGATGCCACGGGATGCACCCGTCACGAGAGCCAAGCGACCGTCGAGGGATTGAGCCATGAGTTCTGCCTGAATGCGATGGAGCGCGGGCGCGGCATCGACGGGTTTGTGCTTAGCTAGACGCCGGCTTTTCGCTAAGCAAGCCAGGAGGCCGCAGCTGACCCGCGGCTCGAAAGCACGCAAGGGCGTTCATGAACGACGAGTCTCGATCGCGCAGGTCCAACGGTCCCTTCAACGGCCTCTTCACGCGGGGCAACCGGATCCTGAAGCTGCGCAAGGTCATGATCGGCAAGCGCGAGGTCCTCACGTCGGGACTTGCGCCGAGCTATTGGAACGACATCTACCATGGTGCCATGACGGCAGGGTGGCCGGCCTTCCTCGGCGCTCTGGCGGCGGCCTTCGTGCTGATCAATGCCTGCTTCGCCATCCTGTACCGCCTGCAACCCAATTGCATCGCCAACAGCGCCGGCGACCTCGAAAACCTGTTCTACTTCAGCGTCGAGACCCTCACCACGGTAGGCTACGGCGAGCTGTTTCCGCAGACCCGCTATGGCCACATCGTGGTCAGCATGGAAACCTTCACCGGATTGTTCTTCTCGGCCTCGATGCTCGGGCTGATCTTCGCCCGCGTGTCGCGGCCAAGGGCACGCCTGCTGTTCGCGAAACACCTGACGATCGGCCCCTATGAAGGGCAGCGAACGCTGTTTGCCCGCGTCGCCAACGCGCGACTCAACATCATCAGCAGCGCCAACGCCCGGCTCTGGATGCTGATCACGGGCAAGACCGCCGAAAACACGACCTTTCGTCGCTTCGAGGAACTGAAGCTGATCCGCTCCGAGAACCCGACCTTCGTGCTCAGCTGGACCATCCTGCATGTGATCGACGAGACCAGCCCGCTTTACCGGCTGACGGCCGAGGACCTCAAAGCCTCCGATGCCTTCTTCATCCTGACCGTGACGGGCCAGGATGAGACGTCGGCCCAGACCATGCAGGCGCGCGAGACCTACCAGAGCGACGAGCTCTACTGGAACCATCGCTATGCCGACGTGCTGTCGGTGCTCGAAGATGGAACCACGATCCTCGACTATGATCGGTTCCACGTCATCGAGCCGATCGCGACGGCGGTGGAAGACATCGAGCTTTGATCGATCGCAGGCTCAGCTCGCCTCGGCCAGCATGGCCCATTGCTTGGGGTTCGACTCGGCGAGCACGTCGGTCAGCCGGGTCGGGTAATCGCCCGTGAAGCAATGGTCGGTGAACTGCGGCCGGACGTGGTCGCGCTTCGCCAGCCCCATGGCCCGGTAGATGCCGTCGACCGACAGGAAGGCGAGCGTATCGGCCCCCATGTAGGACCGCATGCCTTCGAGATCCATCTGGGCGGCCAGCAGCTTATCGCGCTCGGGCGTGTCGATGCCGTAGTAATCCGGATGCGTGATGGGCGGGCATGCGATGCGGAAATGCACCTCCCGGGCGCCCGCATCGCGCATCATCTGCACGATCTTGACGGATGTCGTCCCGCGCACGACCGAGTCGTCGATCAGCACGATGCGCTTGCCCTCGATCACGCCGCGGTTGGCGCTGTGCTTCATGCGCACGCCGAGTTCGCGGATCGCCTGGCTCGGCTGGATGAAGGTGCGCCCGACGTAGTGGTTTCGGATGATGCCGAGCTCGAAGGGGATCCCCGAAGCCTGAGCGAAGCCCAGGGCCGCCGGCACGCCGCTGTCGGGAACCGGCACCACCACATCGGCCTCGGCCGGGCTCTCGCTCGCGAGCTCCGCGCCCATGTTCTTGCGGCCCTGGTAGACCGATCGGCCGTTGACGGTCGAGTCGGGCCTGGCGAAATAGATGTACTCGAAGATGCAGGGCCGCGCCGCCTGGGGCGGAAAGGGCTTGAGGCTCTCGATGCCTGTCTTCGAGATCACGACGATCTCGCCGTTCTCGATATCGCGGACGAAGCGCGCCCCGATGATGTCGAGCGCGCAGGTCTCCGAAGCGAGGATGTAGCAGCCGTCGAGTTCGCCCAGGACAAGCGGACGGATGCCGAGCGGATCCCGGGCCCCGACGAGCTTCTTGTTGGTGAGCGCCACAAGAGCATAGGCGCCCTCGATCTGCCTCAGTGCCTCGACGAATCGCTCGACGAACCGCACCTTGCGGGAGCGCGCCACGAGATGGAGGATGACCTCGGTATCGGACGTCGACTGGCAGATGGCACCGTCGCGCACGAGATCCCGGCGCAGCGTCAATCCATTGGTGAAGTTGCCGTTGTGCGCGACCGCGAAGCCGCCGCCGTCGAGCTCGGCGAAGAGAGGCTGGACGTTGCGCAGGATCGTACCACCGGTGGTCGCGTAGCGCACGTGGCCGATCGACGAGGTCCCGGCGAGACGCGCCATCGTGGCCTCGTTCGAGAAATGGTCTCCGACGAGACCGTGCCGTCGCTCCGAATGGAACTGCCGGCCGTCGAAGGCCACGATGCCCGCCGCTTCCTGGCCCCGGTGTTGCAGGGCGTGCAGCCCGAGCGCGGTGATGGCGGACGCATCGGGATGCCCGAAGATGCCGAAGACGCCGCACTTCTCGCGCAGGGATTCATTTTCGAGATCGCTCACGGGCCACCCTCAAGCGGACGGCTCATCAACCCTCGATGGAAGGAAGGTGAGCCGAAAGGGACTGGGAAAGAGAGCTATACGGCATCCCGCCCTTCAGATGGAAAGAATCCGAGGGAAATGGTAGGCCGCGGCAGAGAACTCACTGTTTTTTAGTGGTCGGCTTCGTCGACGTCGGCCCGTTGACCTTGCCCAACAGCGCATTGAGCCCTTGCCGGTCATCCTGTGCGGTCGTCGTGGATGCGGCGCCCGTGGGCGGGGCGCCTGCGGGTGCGGCTTCGGTCCGACGGCCCGGAGAGGGTGTGGTGGTGTCGGGTGCGGGTGAAGACCCTTCGGTGTCGGCCGGCAGATCTTCGCTGGGAGAGCCCTGCCCCTTCTTTAAACCGCGGAGCAGCTTTTCGGGGTCCTCGGGCAGCATCGCCACGATCTCGTCGCCCGTGGCCTGGAGCAGGGGGCGGGACTTGGCGTTCGCCACCCATTCGGGCTGCGACTTCGGCACCACCATCCAGTTGAAGAACATGAACGCCACGACCCCGAGCAGGAAGCCGCGAGCCGCGCCGAAAAGGAACCCCAAAGTCCGGTCGAGGGCGCCGACCCGGCTGTCGAGGATCGCATCCGACAACTTGACTGTGACGATCGAGACGATCACGAGGGTTGCGAAAAACACGATCGCGATGGCCGCGACCATGCGGATCGTATCCTTGACGATGTAATGCTCGAGATAGGGCATCACCAGCGGGTGGAAGTAGTAGGCCGAGATGGCGGCGGCGGCCCAGGAGGCGATCGCCAGGATCTCGCGGGTGAAACCCCGCACCATGGACAGCAGCGCCGACACCACGACGATGAGCAGCAAAGCCAAATCGAGATAAGACGGCATGGTCCGGGCCCCGTGCTGTTGGTCGCGATGATCGACGAGTGAACCAACCCGCTGGTCGCGCCTTATAGCGAAGCCGTTCGGCGGCGTCATCCTTTGGCTGCAACCCGAGACAGCGTGTCGTTTCGAGCTCGAATTGCAGGACGATCGCCTCCGCGGCGCGCGGCCTTGTTCGGGAGGTTCAGGCGAATTCGTCCGACGCGGCCGCGGGTTGCCGCAGCCGTCCGGCACCCGCCTGCGCGGTCCGACGCGCCTCGGGGTTGCGGCCGCCCGGCAAGGCCGCGATCTGTGCGACCACGTCGGCGATGTGGGGGACACGATCGACCCGAAGCCCTGACGTCTCGTCGCTGCCGCCCCCCGCGGGTGCGACGGCGGCCTCGAAACCGAGCTTCGCGGCCTCCTTCATGCGCGAAGCGCCGTGCACCACGGGCCGGACCGATCCGGAAAGCCCGATCTCGCCGAAGAAGACGGCATCGGTCGGCAGGATCTTGCCCGTCACGGAAGACACGAGGGCCGCCGCGGCCGCGAGGTCGGCCGCGGGTTCGATGATCTTCAGACCGCCGGCGACATTGAGGTAGACGTCATGCTGTCCGAGCCGGACGCCGGCATGGGTCTCGAGCACGGCCAGCACCATGGCGAGCCGGTTCTGGTCCCAGCCCACGACGGCACGCCGCGGCACGCCGAGCGACGTCGGGGCCACGAGAGCCTGGAATTCGACCAGCAGCGGCCTCGTGCCCTCCATGCCGGCGAACACCGAGGTACCGGCCGCCGTCGCGTCGCGGCCCGACAGGAAGAAGGCGGAAGGGTTGACGACTTCGGCGAGGCCGCGCCCCGTCATTTCGAACACGCCGATCTCGTCGGTCGGTCCGAAACGGTTCTTCAGCGCCCGCAGGATGCGAAAGTGGTGGCCGGCATCGCCATCGAACGACATGACCGCATCGACCATATGCTCGACCACCCGCGGCCCGGCGATCTGCCCGTCCTTGGTCACGTGCCCGACCAGGATCACGCAGGCATCGGCGTTCTTGGCATAGCGGATCAGCGCCTGGGCGGCGCCGCGGACCTGCGACACCGCTCCGGGCGCGGCATCGATGGTCTCGGTCCACATCGTCTGGATGGAGTCGATCACCACGAGGTCGAACCGGCCGGCGGCGAGCGTCGCAGCGATCTCCTCGACGTTGGTGGCGGCCGCGAGCCGCACGGGTGCGCCCGAAAGGCCGAGACGGTCCGCCCGCATTCGCACCTGAGCGGTAGCTTCCTCGCCGGAGATATAGGCCACTTCGCCACCCGCGGCCGCGAGCATGGCGCAGGCCTGGATCAGGAGGGTCGATTTCCCGATGCCGGGTTCGCCGCCGAGCAGGATGACAGAGCCCGGGACGAGGCCGCCGCCCGTCACCCGGTCGAGTTCGCCGATCCCGACAGGAGTCCGGGGCGGCTCCGTTCCGGTCGCAGTCAGGCTCTGAAAGGCGATCCGCCGGCCCTTTGGCGTAGCCTTGCGGGCCGAGGCAGCACCGATGCCCGTCGAAGCCTGTTCCTCGACGATGCTGTTCCAGGCCCCGCAGGCGTCGCACTTGCCTTGCCAGCGGTTCGTGACGGCCCCGCAGTTCTGGCAGACAAAAGAAGTCCGGGTCTTGCTCATGCGGAACGGATCCTGGCCGGCGAGCGCCGTCCGTCTTTCATGGGAAGACAGGCGACGTTGGCCGATCCTTGCAGCGTCGGGAGGGTCGTCGGGTCGACCCGTCTCGGGAGATGTCAGCGCGTCGCGCCATTCCCACTATAATGTCGGCGATGGCGCCGTCCAAGGTTGACCAGGATCTCGTAGCCGATCGTCCCGCAGCTTCGCGCCAAGGCGTCGACGTCGACCTCGGGGCCGAGCCATTCCACCATGGCATCCGTTCGGACTCGATCGGCAGGAACGTCGGTCACGTCGGCGATCGTGAGGTCCATCGAGATCCGCCCGACGAGCGGGCAGGGGATGCCGTCCACGACGACGAAGGCACCGCGCCCGTCGATGCCGCTGCCGCCGATCGGTATGCCGTCTGCATAGCCGAGCCCGATGGTGGCGAGGCGCGAGGGCCGTGCCGCGGTCCAGCGCCCGTTGTAGCCGGCCGTCGCGCCGGCCGGCACGTCCCGGAGCTGCAGGATACGGGACTGCATCGACACGACGGGCCGCATCGGGTTCGCTCGGCCCGGTGTCGGGTTGCCGCCGTAGAGCGCATAGCCGGGCCTGACGAGGTCGTAGAAGGGGGCTTGCGGCAGAAACAGGCCCGACGAGTTGCCGAGCGAAGCCGGGAAGCCGCCCAGCGCGCCGTCGCGGGCCCGGTCGAACAGGGCGATCTGCCGGGCATTGACCGGATCGCCGGGGTCCTCCGCCGAGACGAGATGGCTCATCACGAAGGCAACGCCCGCGGCGTCGAGGCCGGCCCGAGAGAGCCTGCGTGCGTCCTCGACCGGAAAGCCTAGGCGGTTCATGCCGGTGTCGACATGCAGCGCGCAGCACGGCCGATCGTCGACGCTCCATCCGGCACGAACGTGCTGCCACGCCGCCAGCTCCTCGGCGGAACCGATCACCGCATCGAGGCGATGATCGCAATAGTCCGAGACCGAGGACGCGTCCGGGTGAAAGCCGTTGAGCACGAAGACCCGGCCCGCATGGCCGGCCGCGTTCAAGGCCGCCCGGGCGCGTCGCCCCTCCGACAGGTGCGCGACGAAGAACGTCCGGCAACCGGCGCGGGCCAGGGCCGGCACCGCGGCTTCGATCCCGCAGCCATAGGCATCCGCCTTGACGGCAGCGCCGCATTCGGCCGGCGCGGCCCGTGCGGCCAGCAGGCGCCAATTGTCGCCGAGCGCGTCGAGGTCGATCGTCAGGACCGCCTGGCTGTCCAACAACCCCGTCCCTCCGCCGCGACGCGGGTCGTCGTTCGTCACATCTGCACCGGCAGGGCGTCGCTGCGGGCGAGGTCGGAGAAGCGGGTCACTTCGGCGTCGAACTGCAGTTCCACGGTGCCGGTCGGGCCGTGTCGCTGCTTGCCGATGATCACTTCGGCCTTGCCGTGGGCGCGCTCGATATCGGACAGCCATGCCGTGAACTCGTCCGTGCCTTCCCGTGGCTGCTTGTTCTTCAGGTAATACTCCTCCCGATAGACAAACATCACGACGTCCGCATCCTGTTCGATCGATCCCGATTCGCGCAGGTCGGAGAGCTGGGGCCGCTTGTCGTCGCGGTTCTCGACCTGCCGCGACAATTGCGACAGTGCGATGATCGGTACTTCCAATTCCTTGGCCAGCGCCTTGAGCCCGGTGGTGATCTCGGTGAGTTCCTGGACCCGGTTGGTCTGGCCGCCCGATCTTGACCCCGACAGAAGCTGCAGGTAGTCGACGACAAGGAGATCGAGGCCCCGCTGGCGCTTGAGACGCCGGGCTCGCGCCGTCAGTTGCGCGATGGAGATGCCGCCCGTCTGGTCGATGAAGAAGGGCACGTGCTGCATCTGCCGCGCCGCCTCGGTCACGTTGTGGAAATCGCCGTCCGATATGTCCCCGCGCCGGATCCGGTAGGACGCGACGCCCGATTGCTCCGCAACGATACGGGTCGCGAGCTGCTCGGCCGACATTTCGAGCGAGAAGAAGCCGACGATCCCGCCGTTCGTGGTCGCGCGTGCGCCGTCGGGCCTGGTCTCGAACCGGTACGCCTTGGCGATGTTGAACGCGATGTTCGTGACGAGCGCGGTCTTGCCCATGGCGGGACGACCCGCCAGCACGACGAGATCCGATTTCTGCAGCCCGCCGAGCTGGCGGTCGAGATCGACCATGCCGGTCGAGATGCCGCTGAGCTTGCCGTCGCGCTCGTAGGCCTTGGCCGCGACGTCGATGGCGGTGGTCAGGGCGTCGGAGAAACGCTGGAAGCCGCCCTCCGTCCGACCCGATTCGGCTATGCCGTAGAGCTGCCGCTCGGCCTCCTCGATCTGCTCGCGGGGCGAATGGTCGACCGGCGCATCGAACGCGACGTTGACGATTTCCTCACCGATGGTGATGAGGCCACGCCTGATCGCGAGGTCGTAGATCATGCGGCCGTAATCGGCGGCGTTGATGATGGTCGTGGCTTCGGCCGCGAGTCGGGCCAGATATTGCGGTACCGTGATACCGCCGAGGTCGTGATCGCCCAGGAAGGTCTTGAGCGTGATCGGCGTCGCGATCTTGCCGGCGCGCACCAGCGACGACGTGACCTCGAAGATCCGTCGATGGATTTCCTCGCAGAAGTGATCCGGAATGAGGAAGTCCGACACACGGTCGAAGGCGTCGTTGTTGACCAGGATGGCGCCGAGCAGCGCCTGCTCGGCCTCTATGTTATGCGGCGGTTGGCGGAACGGCTCGGTGGGTCCGGCCGGCTGCGGGGCTGCCGCCCAGCGCTGCATCACTTCGATATTGGTCATGCACGGTTTGCCTGCGAAATCGTCTTCGGCCGGGCCGTTCCGGCGAGCCTCGATAGAGCCGGCGAGGTTAACGCGATGCGCCTTGTCTGGACAGCGGCATGATGCCCGACGGGGCCGCGATCCCCGCTTTCACCATACCCACAGGGCTGCGACGTGGGGCAGCCGCTTTTTCTTGCGCGGCCGGAGATCGGCGACTATAAGCCGCCCCACCCCACACGCGGAATGAAGGCGGTCCTGCACCAAGGACTGCACCGGTGGCTGCCACGACTTCAGCGTCGTCGGCGGTCGATTTTTCCGCGGAGGTCGAACCGGAGAACGTTAGAACCATGTCGCTTCCCGACTATAGCATGCGCACGCTCCTCGAAGCCGGCGCTCATTTCGGCCACCAGTCGCATCGGTGGAACCCCAAGATGGCGCCGTTCATCTTCGGAGCCCGCAACAACATCCACATCATCGATCTCGCCCAGACGGTGCCGCTATTGCACCGCGCCCTGCAGGCGATTTCCGACACGGTCGCCAACGGCGGGCGCGTCCTCTTCGTCGGCACCAAGCGCCAGGCGTCCGAGCCGATCGCCGACGCGGCGCGTCGTTCGGCGCAATACTACATCAACGCCCGGTGGCTCGGCGGCATGCTGACCAACTGGAAGACCATCTCGGCGTCGATCCAGCGCTTGCGCAAGGTAGACGAGACCCTGAACGGCGGTGCCGTCGGCCTTACCAAGAAAGAGCGGCTGATGATGTCGCGCGAGCGGGAGAAGCTCGAAAAAGCGCTCGGCGGCATCAAGGACATGGGCGGCGTGCCCAACCTCATCTTCGTGATCGACACCAACAAGGAACAGTTGGCCATCAAGGAAGCGAACCGCCTCGGCATTCCGGTGGCGGCCATCGTCGATACCAACTGCGATCCGGACGGCATCACGTTCCCGATCCCGGGCAACGACGACGCAGCGCGCGCCATCCAGCTCTATTGCGACCTCGTGGCACGGGCCGCCATCGACGGGATCTCGCGCAGCCAGGGTTCGCTCGGCGTCGACATCGGAGCGATCGAACAGCCGATGCAGGAGGAGGCGCTCGAAGCCGCGCCGACCGCCCCCGTCGAGTTCGAAGCGCCGGCAGAGCAGTTCGAATTGCTAAGCGCGCCGCGTGGCGCGCCCGACGACATGTCCAAGCTGAACGGCATCGGCCCGCAAGTCGTTCAGAAGTTGAACGATGCCGGCATCTTCCACTATTGGCAACTCGCGGCCATGAAGCCGGAAGACGCCACCGCACTCGACCGGGACTTGAAGCTCAACGGTCGCCTGGATCGCGAAGGTTGGATCAACCAGGCGCGCGAACTCCTCGCCGGGGTCTGAACCGCCAGCGATGGACGGGCCGCCCGGAAGCGGCCCACGGACCCGACGCGGCAGGACTGGGATTGGCCCGGATCCGGCCGCGTTTTTGTTACGACATGACGACGAACCAAAGGTGACGCTGATGGCCACGATCTCGGCCGCGATGGTGAAGGATCTTCGCGAGAAGACCGGCGCCGGCATGATGGACTGCAAGAACGCGCTGACGGAGACCACCGGCGACATCGAAGCCGCAGTGGATTGGCTGCGCAAGAAGGGCCTGTCGAAAGCCGCCAAGAAGTCCGGCCGGGTCGCGGCCGAAGGCCTCGTGGCGGTGCGGGTGGCCGGCACCAAGGGCGTCCTGGTCGAGATCAATTCGGAGACCGATTTCGTCGCCCGCAACGCCGGCTTCCAGACGCTCGTCACGGATGTCGCGCAGGTGGCACTCGACAAGGGCGGGGACGAAGCGTCCTTGCCGAATGCGACTTATCCCGGCGGAGGCACGGTTTCGGAGGCGATCGCGAGCGCTATCGCGACGATCGGCGAGAACATGACGCTGCGCCGTGTCGCCGCACTCTCCGTCCAGCAGGGTGTCATCGGTCAGTATGTTCACGGGTCGGTCGGGGAAGGGCTCGGAAAGATCGGCGTGATCGTGGCGCTCGAGTCGGCTGGCAAGGGCGAAGAACTCACGGCGCTCGGTCGACAGATCGCCATGCATATCGCGGCCTCCAGTCCGCTCGGCCTCGATGCCGCCTCTCTCGATGCCGCGACCGTGGCACGCGAAAAGGCGGTCCTGGCCGAGAAGAACGCCGGCAAGCCCGCCCACGTGCTCGAAAAGATCGTCGAAAGCGGGCTCAAGTCCTACTACAAGGAAGTGAGCCTGCTCGATCAGCCCTTCATCCACGACGCGACCAAGACGGTGGCGCAGGCCGTCAAGGAGGCCGAGAAGACCGCCGGAGCCGCCGTGGCTCTGACGGGGTTTGCCCGCTTCGCGCTGGGTGAAGGGATCGAGAAGCCGGAAGGACCGGATTTCGCTGCGGAAGTCGCAAGCTTGAGGTGACGCGTGCTTCGCGCCTTGCGCGAATTGTCGACGGATCGGAAGGGCGGCATCTCGGTGCCGCCCTTCGCGTGTCGCGGTTCTGCTTCGCGTCTTCGTTGGCCGCCAATTGACAGGAGAAGCCGATGTCGTCGGGCCATAGCGTAGGCATGTTCAGGCGGATCGTCGTGAAACTGTCGGGTGAGGCTCTTACCGGGCCGGAGCACCACGGTCTTCACGCGCCCACGGTGGCCCGCATCGCGGCCGATCTCGTGAGCGCCGTCGAAGGCGGGGTCGAGATCGCGGTCGTGGTCGGGGGCGGCAATTTTTTCCGCGGCATTCAGGGCGCCACCAAAGGCATCGAACGCGCCAGGGCGGATTCGATCGGCATGCTGGCCACCGTCATGAACGCGCTGGC
>CAXUOD010000036.1:14249-31884 GCA_964252585.1 uncultured Lichenihabitans sp.
CAGGTCGACGGCGTCTATTCGGCCGATCCGAAGCTCGACCCGGCGGCGGTTCGGTTCGAACAACTCACCCATGACGAAGCCATTTCGAGGCAGCTCGCCGTCATGGACACGGCGGCCTTCGCCCTTGCCCGTGAAAACCACATCCCCATCATCGTGTTCTCGATCGCGACCGAGGGCGCGATCCGGGCCGCTCTCGAAGGCAGCGGGATCTTTACGATGGTGACGCCCTGATCGGAGACGCCTCCACACCACGGCACTACGGGCCGGAGGCGGCGAGGTCTCTTGATCGGTGGCGGTCGCGCGCCGCACCTTGACCGTGACCGAGACGATTGGCGCCTGCAATCTTGCGTCCTATTGCCGGATTGGGCCTGCGAAACAGTTGCACGCATGCTAAGGGTTGGCGCCATGCCGTCAGCATGTCGCATCGCGGACGGCCCGAGGAATCGAGAACGGACATCATACCGTGAGTGCAGCTTTCGACGTCGCCGAACTCAAACGCCGCATGCAAGGCGCGATCCAGTCCCTGAAGCACGAGCTCGCCGGGCTGCGCACGGGCCGGGCCAGCACGGCCCTGCTCGAACCCGTGACGGTCCACGCCTATGGCCAGACGATGCCGCTGCTCCAGGTGGCGAGCATCACGGTGCCGGAACCCCGTGCGCTCGCGGTCCAGGTCTGGGACAAGAGCATGGTGAACGCCGTTGAAAAGGCCATCAGGGACGCCAATCTCGGCCTCAGTCCCGTTACGGAAGGCCAACTGCTGCGCATCCGGAT
Source organism: uncultured Lichenihabitans sp. (assembly GCA_964252585.1). Classification (GTDB taxonomy): domain Bacteria; phylum Pseudomonadota; class Alphaproteobacteria; order Rhizobiales; family Beijerinckiaceae; genus Lichenihabitans. The sequence goes on from CAXUOD010000036.1 coordinate 15,021, forward strand.
TCCGGAACTGAACGAGCAGCGGCGCAAGGAGATGGTCAAATATGCCTCCAAATACGGCGAGGAGGCACGGGTCGCGGTCCGCCATGTCCGCCGTGACGGGATCGACAAGTTGAAGAAGCTCCTCAAGGACAAGACGATCTCCGAAGACGAGGAGAAGCGGATCGAGAGCGAGATCCAGAAGGCCACCGACCAGCACGTGGCCGAGGTCGACAGCACCGTCGAGGCGAAGGAAAAAGAGATCATGCAGGTCTAGGCCTGATGAATGCCGGTCGGATGCTGCGGACAGTGAAGATGCAGATCACGCATGGCGACGATGGCCGAGAGCCGTCACCCTCCAGGACGAAGGATGGTCGACGCGCGATTCCGGCTCATGTCGGCATCATCATGGATGGCAACGGTCGCTGGGCCGCGGCGCGCAGCCTGCCGCGACTCGAGGGTCACCGTCGCGGCGTCGAGGCGCTGCGGTCGGCCGTCGGTGCTGCGTCGGACCTCGGGGTCCGCTACCTGACGGTCTACAGCTTCTCGTCGGAGAACTGGACGCGGCCGATGCAGGAGGTGGCCGACCTGATGGGGCTCCTGAAGCGCTTCATCCGCAAGGACCTCGCCGACCTCCATCGGAACCGCGTTCGTGTCCGCATCATCGGCGAACGCGAGCAACTGCCGAAGGAGATCCGGCTCCTGTTGTCGGAGGCCGAGGAACTGACGCGCGACAATGACGGGCTCGTTCTCGTCGTGGCGTTCAACTATGGCGGCCGGCAGGAAATCGCGGGCGCCATGCGCCGCATCGCGCTCGGCGTCAGGTCGGGAGAGATCGACCCCGAGACCGTCGATTGCGACATGATCCAAGGGCAACTCGATACGGCCGGCATCCCGGATCCCGACCTCATCATCAGAACGTCGGGTGAGCAGAGGTTGTCTAACTTCCTGCTGTGGCAGGCCGCCTATGCGGAATTCGTCTTCCTGTCCTGCCACTGGCCGGAGTTCGACAAGGCCGCCTTCGAGGCGGCTTTGACGGCCTACCGGTCGCGTGAGCGCCGTTTCGGCGGTATCGAACCCGTGGATCCGGAGCGCAAGGTCAAATCGGCCTTATGACGGATCGGGATCCAGCACGAGAGCGGACGGGCCTCACGCTGGCGCCGGACGGATCGCGGCCTTTCGTGCGATCGGACCTCGCGCCGCGCGTCGTCTCGGCTCTCGCGATGGCATCCGCAGCATTGGCGACCGCCTGGGTGGGCGGTCCTGTCTTCACGCTGTTCTGGTTCTTGGCGGCGCTCGCCATCCTTTGGGAATGGCAGGGGCTCGTCGGCGGCTCGCGCCGCGGTCTGACTGTTGCGGCCGGAGGGGTTGCGCTCGCCGGGGCGGCCTTTCTCGCGGGTGCCGGCCGCCCTCTTGCGGCCGCCGCATGCCTGGCCCTGGGTACGATCGCGACGGCGATCATCGGCACCCCCGGGCAGCGCCAGGCGATGGCGGGAGGGCTGCTCTATGCCGGCGCCCTGGCGGTTTCGCTGCCCATCTTGCGCCAATCGACTCCCGACGGCTTCGCCATCGTGCTCTGGTTGTTCGCGGTGGTCTGGGGCACCGACACCATGGCGTATTTCGGTGGGCGGTCGATCGGAGGGGCTAAACTGGCTTCCCGATTGTCTCCCTCCAAAACCTGGTCCGGGTTCCTGACCGGGATCTTCTGCGGCGCCACCCTGGGCGTGCTCGTCACTCCTACCAGAGGTTGCGAGATCTGCACCTTTGCGGCAGGACTGTGCGGCGGAGCTTTGGCTCAAGCCGGGGACCTCTTCGAATCATCGATGAAGCGTCGCTACGGCGTCAAGGACGCCGGCTCCCTGATCCCGGGCCATGGCGGCGTCATGGATCGGCTCGACGGCTTCATCGCGGCCTCGATCTTCGCGGCGGGCATCGGCCTGTGGCGTTTCGGTCCCATCGCGGCCGGTTCGGGTCTGCTCCAATGGTGAGAATGCAAATGACCTCGGGAAGCGGCGCCTTGCAAGACGATCTGATCGGCGCCGTTCCGCACGACGACACCCCGAAGATCATTTCGATCCTCGGCGCAACGGGCTCGATCGGCCGATCCACGGCACAGATCCTGAAGCTCCATCCCGATCGCTTCCGGGTTTCCGCCGTCGCAGGTGGCCGCGACGCGGAAGCCCTGGCCAAGACCGCCATCGCGCTGGGCGCCCGCTTCGCCGCCCTGGCGGATGCGTCCCGTTACCTCGATCTCAAAGCGGCGCTGGCCAAGACCGATATCGAATGCGCGGCCGGCCCCGACGCCGTGGCCGAAGCCGCACGCCGGCCCTCGGATCTCGTGATCGGCGCCATCGCGGGGACGGCCGGCATGAAGCCGACCTTCGCCGCCATCGAGGCCGGCCGCACCATTGCTCTGGCCAATAAGGAGACTCTGGTCTGCGCCGGGACGGCCGTCATGGAATCCGTAACGCGGCACGGCGCCAAACTGCTGCCGCTCGACAGCGAGCATAACGCCATCTTCCAAGCCCTGGGCGATGCCGACTGGCGCAGCATCGAGCGGATGACCTTGACGGCGTCCGGCGGCCCGTTCCGCACATGGACGGCGGAGCAGATCGCGGCCGCGACGGTCGATCAGGCGCTGGCTCACCCCAATTGGGCCATGGGCTACAAAGTCACGATCGATTCGGCCGGCCTCATCAACAAGGGTCTCGAACTCATCGAGGCTCACCATCTCTTCGGCATCGCGGCCGACAAGCTCGACGTCGTGGTTCATCCGCAGTCGGTCGTCCACGGTCTCGTCAGCTTCGCGGATGGATCCGTCACCGCGGGTCTCGCGCTGCCCGACATGCGGGTGCCGATCGCCCATTGCCTCACCTATCCGCGCCGGATCGAGAGCGGCGCCAAGAAGCTCGACCTCGCGACCGTCGGGACCCTGACGTTCGAGGCACCGGACCTCGCGCGTTTCCCTGGGTTGGGGATTGCCATCGACGCCTTGCGGCAGGGCAGGGGTTTGCCGACGGTGTTCAATGCCGCCAACGAAGTCGCGGTGGAAGCCTTCGTGGAACGCCGCATCGCCTTCTCCGACATCGCGCGGATCGTGCAGCGGGTCTGCGACGCGACCATCGGCGACGGGACCGCCCGGACACCGTCCGGTATCGCCGAAGCCATGGCGGTTGACCATGTTGCGAGAGAAAGGGCCGCGGCTCTCTTGGATTGAACCGCGCGAAGTGAGAAAGTAACGAGCTGGTAACCATTTGGTCCAAGAGGCGCCGCGTCCTTCGGATGGTTGCGCTTGAACGTGACGCCACTGGCGAACCGCTCGCGCAGCGGATCTCAGGACACGTCGTTAGGAGTCATTCATGTCGCTCTTCGACCCTGTCCTGTCGGTCATCGGTACGATCGTCCCGTTCCTGTTCGTTCTGACCGTGGTGGTGTTCGTCCACGAGATGGGACATTTCCTCGTCGGACGTCTGTGTGGCGTCAAGGTCGATGCGTTCTCGCTCGGCTTCGGTCCGGAGCTGTTCGCGCGTGTCGACCGATGGGGGACGCGGTGGCGCATCGGGGCCATCCCGTTGGGCGGCTACGTCAAGTTCCACGGCGACATGAATGCCGCGAGCGCCCAGGCGACGGGGCGGATCGCCTCGATGCCGGCGGACGAGCGCGCCGTGACGTTCGGGGCGCAATCGGTCGCCGAGCGGTCCGCGATCGTGGCTGCGGGCCCTATCGCCAATTTCATCCTGGCCATCGTGATCTTCACGGGCATCTTCTACGTCCAAGGCCGAAGCATCCTGCTGCCCCGGGTCGAAACCGTGCAGCCCGACAGTGCTGCGGCGCGTGCCGGCTTCGCACCCGGCGATGTCGTTCTGTCGATCGACGGCCTTCCGGTACAAAGCTTCGTCGACATGCAAAAGATCGTCAGCGGCGCCAGCGACAGGGCGCTGACGTTCAAGATCGAACGCGGAGACGAGCAGGTCGATCTGACCGCGACGCCCGAGAGAAAGGACGTCAAGGGGCCGTTCGGAACCTCACGGATCGGCGTCCTCGGCGTGTCGGCTTCGACCGATCCTGCGGATGTCAGGACCGAGAAGCTCGGTCTCGGGCCATCCTTCTCCGAAGCGACGAGCGACACATGGTTCGTGATCGACCGCACCGCCAGCTATATCGGAGGGCTGTTCACCGGTCGTGAGACGACCGCTCAGCTGTCCGGGCCGGTCGGGGTCGCGGTGGTGGCCGGCAAAGTCGCCAAGCTCGGAATGGGAGCGCTGTTCAACCTCATCGCCATCCTGTCGATCTCTATCGGTCTCATTAACCTTGTTCCGGTTCCGTTGCTCGATGGCGGACATCTCCTCTATTATTTTTTCGAGGCTGTTCGCGGTCGTCCGATCAGCGATCGCGTGCAGGAGTTCGGGTTCAAGGTCGGGCTGGCCCTCGTGTCAATGCTGATGATCTTCGCCACCTACAACGACCTATTCCACTTCGTTCGGGGTTAAAGGCCCCATTTTGCAACACCAGCGTGTCGCAAGGCCTGTCTGTATCGGAGGAGGGCGGATTTTTCTTCAGCCGGCGCAACCCGTTGCGTGTTCTCGTGTCGCCCTTGCAACGGCACGGGATATTCGGTTCGTGCCTGACCCGGCTGCGGTTTGCTCGGGTTCGTAAACCTTGTAGAAGCGAAATTCCCTGAAAAGGGGGTGCTGGATCGGGTTCTTTGATCCGGCAACGCGTAGGACGCGCCTTCGGGTGGGTCGACCAGGACGGCGGGTCCGCTCGCCGGATGTTCAGGGATTGATGGCCGATGCGTTTTCTTCGAGGCTTTCTGACCAGGTTTGCCTTCGCCCTCTGCTTGGTGGCCAGCGTCTCGAGCCCTGTCTTTCAAGCTCATGCTGCGCCCGGGTCGAACATCGTGGTCGAAGGCAATCGACGTGTGGATGCCGACACGGTCCGGGCCTATTTCACGGGCACCGACGAAGCCAAGATCAATCAGGCGGTGAAGGAACTCTACGCGACGGGGCTGTTTTCCGACGTTCGGGTAAGCCATGAGGGCGGCAGGATCGTCGTGCATGTTGCCGAGAACGGCGTGATCAACAGAGTTGCCTTCGAAGGCAACAAGAAGGTCAAGAGCGATCAGCTCGAAGCCGAGATCTCGTCCAAGACCCGTGGTCCTTACTCGCCCACGCTGGTCCAAGCCGACGTCCAGCGCATTCAGGACATCTATCGCCGGTCCGGTAATGGCAATGCCAAAGTGTCGTCTCGCACGGTCGACCTCCCCAACGGGCGGCTCGACGTCGTGTTCACGATCGACGAAGGCAGCAAGACCGGCGTTCACAGCATCAATTTCGTGGGCAACAACGCTTATTCCGAACGGAAGTTGCGAGGGTTGATGACCACGACCGAGAGCAATTACCTCTCGTGGATCAAGACCACGGACGTCTACGACCCCGAGAAGATCAACTCGGACGAGGAACTGATCCGCCGCTACTATCTCAAGAACGGCTATGCGGACTTTCGGATCGTCAGCACCGACGTCAAGTTCAATGCCGAGGAGGGCGGCTACAACATCGTGATCACGGTGGAGGAAGGCCAGCCCTACACGGTGAGCAGCGTCAAGATCGACTCGTCGATCCCCGACGTCAGCGGCAGTAGTCTCCTGTCCTTCTCGAGCGTCGAAGCTGGCGACACCTATGATGGTGACAAGATCCAGAAGACCGTCGAGACCCTGACCCGCGAGGTCGCGCGTCGCGGATACGCCTTCTCCGAGGTGCGGCCTCGCGGAGACCGGGACGCGGCCAACCATACGGTATCGATCGGCTTCGTGATCGACGAAGGCCCGCGGGTCTACATCGAGCGGATCAACATCCGCGGCAACACGCGCACCCGCGAATACGTGATCCGCCGGGAGTTCGACATCGGCGAAGGCGACCCCTACAACAAGGTGCTGATCGATCGGGCGGAACGCCGCCTGAACAGCCTCGGCTTCTTCAAGAAGGTCAAGATCACCAACGAGGCGGGCTCGTCCCCCGATCGCGTGATCATCGACGTGGATGTCGAGGATCAACCGACCGGTTCGTTCGGCGTGTCGGGCGGCTATTCGACGTCGGACGGCTTCATCGCGGAACTGTCCGTGAGCGAGAGCAACTTCCTCGGCCGCGGCCAGTTCGTGAAACTGGCCATTCAAGAAGGCCAGAACGCACGCGGCGTGGACCTTTCGTTCACGGAACCCTACATCTTGGACACGCGGATCGCGGCCGGGTTCGATATCTTCGCCAAACAGAACGACAATACGCAGTACACGGACTATCGGACCTTCGTGACGGGTGGAACGCTTCGCCTCGGCATCCCGATCACCGACGAGTTCTCCTTCTCGCCGCATTACTCGATCTACAACACCCGGATCACGATCCCCGACACGGCGAGCTACCCCTACAACGATTGCCAGTTTCCGGTGGACGGTGTCACTCCGGGAGTCGGGGTTCTCGGTGGTACGCCGCCTTCGCTGGTTTCGAACTGCCTGACCAACGGAGAAGCCTCGCTGGCCATCAAACAGGCCCAAGGCTCGACCCTGACTTCGCTTGCCGGCTTCACGCTCGACTACAACACACTCGACAATCGCAAGAACCCGACGAGCGGATTGTTCATCGAACTTCGCAACGATGTGGCGGGTCTCGGCGGCGACTCGGAGTTCGTCCGGACGGGCGGCGACCTGCGCTACTACCACGGGATCTTCGAGGATTTCGTTGGCATCGTGCACCTGCAGGGCGGTGAGGTCACCGGCTTTGGCAGCGAGCGGCAATTGCGGATCTCCGACGAGTTCCAACTCGGTCCGACGCTGGTGCGAGGCTTCGCGCCGAGCGGCCTCGGTCCGCGCGATATCAGCAACCTCGCAGCCTATAAGTACAACCCGCTCGGCGGCTCGACCTATGCCGGTGCCTCGGTCGAGGTGCAGTTCCCGCTGCCCTATCTGCCGCGAGACCTCGGCTTGAGAGGGGCGCTGTTCTCGGATGCCGGCACGATGTTCGGCTATCAGGGCAAGACGAACTTCACGCCGGGAGGCGGTGCTTGCGTCCCGAGCGAGACGGCTCCTCTCTATACGCAGGGAACCTGCGTGACGGTGCGCGATTCGGCAGCGCTCCGGGCCTCGGTGGGTGCCAGCCTCCTATGGGCATCGCCGCTCGGGCCGATTCGGTTCGACTACGCCTATGCCCTGGCCAAGGATAAGTACGACGTCACCCAGGCGTTCCGCTTCTCCGGCGGCACCTCGTTCTAACCGGCGACACAGGTCGAGAACCGCTGCGAGCCCAGGCCCGCAGCCCGACCCCAGGGGACGCCGCCCATGGCGTCCCTTGTCGTGGGCTTGCGTCCCGGAAGGCGGAGTGGCAAGCCTGCTCGGGTTGTGGCGTTGGCCCAGGATGCGATGAGTTCTCCGATCTTCTTCCGCGCAGCCGTCGAACCCACACTCGCCGACATCGTGGCTTGGACCGGTGCGGTCCCGGCCGCCGGCGCGGACCTCGATCGTCGCGTGAGTTCGATCGCGCCGCTCGATCTCGCGCAGCCTGGCGCGCTCACCTTTCTCGACAACCCGCGCTATGCCGAGGAACTGTCGGCCACCAAGGCCGAGGCCTGCCTGGTCCCGAGCCGTTTCGTGTCGCGCGTCCCCGTCGAGACGGTCGCTCTGGTCTCGAAGGAACCTTACCGGGCTTTGGCCAAAGTGGCCGGGCGGCTCTACCCCGACGCCCAGCGACCGGGCTCGCTCTTCGGCACGGTGGGCATATCCCCGGGCTGCTCCGTCCACCCCGAAGCCCGGCTCGAAGCCGGCGTCACGGTCGATCCCGGAGCCGTGATCGGACCGAGGGCCGAGATCGGGACTGGCAGCGTCGTCGGGTCCCATGCCGTCATCGGACCCGATGTCAGGATCGGCCGAAACTGTGCGATCGGGGCCAACAGCACCGTGATGTGTGCTCTGATCGGCGATCGGGTCATCCTGCATCCCGGCGTCCGCATCGGCCAGGATGGTTTCGGCTTCGCCATGGGTGCGGGCGGCCATCTGAAGGTGCCGCAGATCGGACGTGTGGTGCTTCAGGATGACGTCGAGGTCGGAGCCAATACCGCGATCGATCGGGGATCGAACCGGGACACGATCATCGGCGAGGGGACCAAGATCGATAATCTCGTGCAGATCGGCCACAATGTTTCGATCGGCCGTCACTGTGTCATCATCTCGCAAACGGGGATATCGGGTTCGACCTCGCTCGGCGATTACGCGGTCACAGGCGGTCAGGTCGGGCTCGCCGGGCATCTTTCCATCGGCGCAGGCGCGCAGATCGGCGCCAAATCGGGGGTGATGAACGACATCCCGGCTGGCGAGCGCTGGTTCGGCATCCCGGCACAGGGCGCGCGGGAGCAGTTCCGCCTCCACGCCACGATGCGTCGTCTCGCGAGGCGATCGGGCGAGCGAACCGCGCCCTCTGCTCCTGACTGATCCCTTGGCGTCCCGCCGTTTTTCGTGCGACATCGGCGAGACGGGCCGGGCGGCCGGCGGTGCAAACGAACGGACCGGGGTTCAGGATGGACGTTACGACGCAAAAGGCTCTCGACTCGATCGATATCCTGAAGTTGCTCGACTATCTTCCGCACCGTTATCCCTTTCTGCTCGTCGACCGCATTGATGCCATGCAGGGCGACGAATCCTGCATCGGCATCAAGAACGTCACCTACAACGAGCCGCAGTTCCAAGGGCACTTCCCGGGTCGGCCGATCATGCCCGGGATCCTGATCATCGAGGGCATGGCGCAGACCGCTGGAGCCTTGTGCGTTCATGCCCAACGTCTCGACAAGCCGAAGCTCGTCTATTTTATGACCATCGACAAAGCCAAGTTCCGCAAGCCGGTGGTCCCCGGCGATACGGTTGAATATCACTTGCGCAAGCTCAACCACCGGCGAAACATGTGGTGGTACAAGGGCGAAGCGAAGGTACAAGGCACGCTCGTCTGCGAAGCCGAACTCAGTGCCATGCTCGTGATGGAATGAGCGGCGACTTGTCGTGCCGGCTGGGTTCGGCGATGGCGTCCGGAGGCGTCGGAGACGATCATGCATAATCCCGACATCCGCGAACACGACGGCGGGCCCCAGATCCATCCCTCGGCCGTCGTGGCTCATGCGGCGAAGCTCGGACGTGGCGTCTCCATCGGTCCTTTCTGCGTCGTGGGTCCCGACATCGACCTCGGGGACGGCGTCGAGCTCCTGTCTCATGTCGTGCTGGCCGGGCGAACGTCGATCGGCGAGGGGACGCGCATCTTTCCCTTCGCTTCCCTTGGCCATGAACCGCAGGATCTGAAATATCGGGGCGAGAGCTCCGAACTCCGCATCGGCCGGGACTGCATCATCCGGGAAGGCGTGACGATGAACCCCGGGACCGCCGCCGGGGGGCTGCTGACCTCGGTGGGAGACCGCAGCGTCTTCCTGGCGCAATCCCACGTCGCTCATGACTGCCGCGTCGGCAACGAGGTGATCTTCTCGAACAACGTGATGCTGGCCGGTCATTGCAGCGTGGGCGATTACGCGATCCTCGGCGGTGGCGCCGCCGTCCATCAGTATGTGAGACTCGGCCGCCACAGTTTCATCGGCGGTCTGGCCGGTGTCGAACACGACGTGATCCCCTATGGCATCGCGCTCGGCAACCGCGCTCATCTTGCGGGGCTCAACGTCGTCGGACTGAAGCGCCGGGGTTTCTCGCGCGAGGACATCCACGATCTTCGCCGGGCCTATCGGCTGCTGTTCTCGGTGTCCGGCACATTGAAGGAGCGCGTCGAGGCGACGGAAACGGAATTCGCCCATCATGCACAGGCGGCCGAGATCCTCACGTTCCTGCGGGAGGGCGGCGAGCGGGCGATCTGCGTGCCGCGTGAAGGCCGGGATGCGGAGTGACGTCGAGTGCGCCGCGGGGAGACCGGCGACCGTTCCGCGTGTTCATGGTCGCTGGCGAACATAGCGGCGACCAACTCGGAGCGGGCCTGATCCTCGCGTTGCGCGAGCGCCGAAGCGATCTCCTGGTCGAGGGCGTCGGCGGCGATGCCATGATCCGCGAGGGGCTCCGACCGCTGTTCCCCATGGGCGACATCGCGGTCATGGGGATCGTGCCCGTCGTGGCGCGCCTGCCTCGGATCCTCGATCGGATCCGCCGCACCGCCGAGGCCGTCATCGAGAGCAAGCCGGACGTTCTCGTCATCATCGACAGCCCGGATTTTACCCACCGCGTGGCCCGCAAGGTACGCGAGCGAAACTCCTCGATTCCCATCGTCGACTACGTGAGCCCGACCGTGTGGGCGTGGAGGCCCGGGCGCGCCCCCGCGATGCGACGCTACGTGGATCACCTGCTGGCTCTTCTCCCCTTCGAGCCCGAGGCTCATCGGCGGCTCGGCGGCCCACCCTGCACCTATGTGGGCCACCCCCTGATCGAACATTTCGCCCGATTGCGCCCGAGCCCGGAAGAGATGGCGCAGCGCAGCCGACCGACCGTCGTGGTGCTGCCGGGTTCGCGCGGATCGGAGATCCGTCGCCTGACCGGCGTCTTCGGGGAGGCCATCGCTTTGACGGTCGACCGCGTCGGTCCGCTCGACCTCGTGCTGCCGGCCGTCCGCGATCTCGAAACCGAGATCCGGGCCAGGGTGGCGGGCTGGCGCTACCCTCCGCGCGTCGTGACCGGTGAGCAGGAGAAATATGCGGCGTTCCGCCGGGCTCGGGCCGCTCTGGCGGCGTCGGGGACGGTCACGCTCGAACTGGCGCTTTCCGGCGTGCCGATGGTGGTCGGCTACAAGATATCGCCTTTCGAGACCTGGCTTCGTTTCGTCGTCAAGGTGCCCTCGATCGTTCTGCCGAACCTGATCCTCGGCGAGAACGTCATCCCGGAGTTCATACAGGGACATTGTACGCCCGAGGCGCTGGCTAGCGCGCTCCGTCGCCTGCTCGGCGAATCGATCGACCGAGCGCGGCAGACGGCAGCCTTCGCGAGGCTCGATGCCGCCATGGCCATCGCCCCGGGGTCGACACCCAGTCGAATGGCGGCCGAAGTGGTCCTATCGGCGACGCACAACTGAATCGACCGCCGCGGCACCCGACTTAAGCACTTGTGAACCCTAACGAGCTTTAGTGGGGGAACAGGGTTCGGGATCCTGGTCGCGTCTCACCGTCGGCAAGACGACGTGCTGGGGAAGCGGACCGGAGCGCGTCGGAGCCCGGGGTGCGGGGTCGGTGATGTCGATGCGGAGCGAGATCGAAAGCCAGAGGTTTTCCCCGACCGCTGCAAGCCGGGAGCTCGACCTCGGCGGCATCGGCCATGCCATGGCGGCCCGGCGATGGTGGATCATCGGCTTGACGCTGCTGTGCTGTCTTGCCGCCATCGTCTTCGTCTCGCTCGTCGAGCCTCGCTACACTGGCGAAGCCAAGGTCCTGGTCGAGAACGGCGACAACTACTTTACGCGACCGGACCGGACCGAACAGCAAGCCGCCACACTGCCCGACGACGAAGCCGTCCAAAGCCAGGTCCAGCTGATCTCGTCGCGCGACATCGCCCGCCAGGCCATCCGCCGCCTCGATCTCAAGGGCAATCCCGAGTTCGATCCGGTGGCACGGGGCATCGATGCCCTGACCCGGCTGATGGTGATCCTGGGGCTCGAACGCGATCCCACGACCGTGTCGCCCGAGGAGCGGATCCTGACGTCCTACTATGACAAGCTGACCGTCTATCCGGTGCCCAAATCGCGTGTCATCGCCATCGAATTCACGGCCTCGGACCCCGATCTCGCCGCCCGCGGCGCCAATACGATCGCCGAACTCTTCATCGAGGCACAATCGGCCGCCAAGCGCGAGAGCGCACGTTCGGCCGCGGCCTCGCTGGCCTCGCTCGTGACCGATCTCAGGGCTCGCGTCTCGGATGCCGAGGCCAAGGCCGACGAATATCGCACGCAATCCGGTCTTTTGATCGGCACCAACAATGCGACGCTGTCGACCCAGCAACTGGGCGACATGACCACCCAGCTCGCGCAAGCCCGGACCGCCGAAGCCGACGCTCAGGCCAAAGCCAAGCTGATCAAGGACATGATCCGGCAGAACCGCGTCGGCGAGATCCCCGACGTCGCCAACAACGAGTTCATCCGCAGGATCACCGAGCAGCGCGGCAACCTCAAGGCGGAGATGGCGCTTCAGGCCCGCACGCTTCTTCCGGGCCATCCGCACATGCAGGAACTGAATGCACAGCTGGCCGACCTGGACGTCCAGTTGCGCTCCGCCCTCGATAAGCAGGCCCGCACACTGGAGAACGATGCGCATATTGCGGCCGGTCGGGTCGAGAACCTCCTGTCCGCGCTCGATGCACAGAAGAAGACCGCCGGGACCGCCGGGATCGATCAGGTCCATCTGAACACGCTCGAGTCGCAGGCCCGGCTGCTGAAGGACCAGCTGGAGTTCAATACATCCAAATACCAGGAAGCCATGGCACGCGAGGCCGCAGCGTCGACGCCAGCCGATGCGCGGGTCATTTCGCGCGCCTCGACGCCACAGCTCCCCTCCTTCCCGAAGAAGCTGCCCATCATCGCCATCGCCACCTTGGCAGGGCTCGTTCTTTCGCTCGGGACGGTGGTCGGGGCTGAACTCCTGTCCGGACGCGCCTTCCCGGTCGGGGAGGGGGATGTCGAGATGCTGCCGCGCCAGATCCGCGATCCGAGAGCCGTCGTCGCCGGACCCGAGGACGAGGGGGCTCCCGTTTCGGGAGACGCCCTCGTCGACCTGGAGCCGAGGTCAGCGGTCGATATCGGCCTGCAGCAGGCCTTGGGGGCCTTGCGAGACCTCCACGTCCTGGGGCGGGCCGCCCGCGTGCTCGTCGTTCCGTCCACCGACCAGCCTGAACCGTCCGACGCGGCCCTGGCCTTCGCGCGACGGCTGTCGACGGAAGGACGAACGATCCTGGTCGACGCCAATGCCGCCCGCCCGGTCGTCGACCGACGAAGCATGACACCGAGCGGCCTCGCCGACGAGGAGAGCCAAACCTTGGGGTTGAGCGAACTCCTGGCGGGGTCCGCAAGCTTCGCGGAGATCATCCATCGGGATCCGCAATCGCGGCTCCACGTGGTGCCGGTCGGCGGACAGGCGCTCGACGAGGCATCCGCCGATACCCTGAAACTTGTCCTGAACGCTCTGGGGGAGACTTATGACTTCCTGGCCATCACCGCGCCCACCCCGCCTCATCCGATGACGCTGCGTCTCGCGGCCGAAACCGACATCATCGTCCTGAGCGACGAGAGCCCGACCCAGGCGGACGACCTCGACCTCGTGCATTCCGCGCTGGAGCGGGACGCCGACGCCAGAGGGGTTCAGCTAGCGCCGATCTTCGTCGTCCCGGTCTCGGCCTTCTCGAACGACGGGCTCATCGGTCGAGCGGCCGCCTGACGGCCGGCGCACGAGCCTCCGCAAACGTTGCACCAGGGGCCACGCCCACGCCGACTGTTTGATGGCACGCTTCGCCGAGAGCCGCAGGAGCTCCGTCGTGGCGTAAAGGCGACCGCGCGCCGTCATCGGCAGCACGCAGTCGAAGAGCAGTTCCACGTCGGGGCAGTAGGCTGCCTTGTAGCGGGCTTCCCCGATGCCGAGGTCGAACGCCGCGAGACCGTCGGCGCAGTGGAGCTTCAGCACTTCGGAAAGCAGCAGTTCCCCCGGGCTCGTCTTGGCAAGGTCCGGGTCCGCCGCGAACGACAGGAGCATGCCGGAGAACCTCTGGCCGCGACGGGTCCCTCCGAAGGTCGCGACGACGCGTGCGCCCGAGCGCAGCGCGTAGAATTCCACTGGCGCAGCGCCCGACCCTATAGAGGAGGAGGGGTTTGGGCTGGTGACGCGGTTCAGGAACTCCCGCAGGGCGGGCAGGTCATCCGTCTGCAGACCGCGAGCGCGACTTCGCGCGCGCCGCTGCTCGACAAAGGCGTCGAGTGTCTCGACGATCTCGGCGGGCGTTTCGGCTCGTCGTACCGAAACCGGCCCGATCGCCTGAAGCTTTTTCGATTTCTGCCGCAGTTTCTTCCGCCCCTCGCGCGACAGGCGGCCACGGAGGAACGCGTCTGCGGGCGAACTGAGCCGGCCCTTGTAGGCGAAGCTCGGGCTCGGCTGATGATCGAGCATCGCGAAGGGGTTGGCGACGTCGTCCCAACCGAGAGGCTGGTTGATCAGGACAAACGCATCCACCCGGCGCGGACTCGCGGCGGCGGCACGGGCCAAAAGATCCTGGAGACCACCTCGGGACCAATTCTGGCCCGGCCTGAACAGGCCCATGTTGAAGTTGCTGTCCCTCGCGCCGAGGAACACCGCCACCGTGAACCAGCTTCGGCGCACGAGGCCGAACGGCAAGAGCGCCAGCGGCGAGCCGTCCTGCGCTCGTGCGACGACGATCAGGGGCATCACGCCCGACGCCGCGCCGATGGTGTCGATCCAGGGCAGGAGCCATTGGGGCGATTGATAGGGCGAGGCCGCCGCGACCGCATCGAGTTCCCGCCAAGCCGCGCCGGCACCCCTGGGGTCGGTGTGGACCTCTACGGAAGCGATTTCGACACATGGCAGCGCCGGCTGACTTTCCCTTGTCGGACTCGACCGAGCACTGCTGGCCGGCCCGAATCGCATCGCAACTTCGGACATGAGACCGGACTCTCGGGAGGCTGCCTGCCTTGGATCACCATGCCGTCGACTCTCATCGAGTCTCGGGCAGGACCACGATCGCATCATGCCATTCGCTCGATGCGCGCTTCAGACATCGTGATCTTGAGTGATCACCTTAGCAAGAAAGACGCAACGCCTGCCTGCTAAAGCTCGAAAAGGGTGAACGGCCCGTGCACGGAGTTGAAGGGATGCGCCACGCTCTGATCGGGGCTGGGTTCTCGCTGCTCGGCGGTACCGGCCTGCATCGATGGGCGGCACCGGCGTTCCGCGGCTTGGGCGCCATCCTGATGATGCATCGCGTGCGGCCCTTCGAGCCTCGCGCTTTCGAGCCTAACCGTCTCCTGGAGATCACGCCCGATTTCCTCGATGCCTTGCTCGTGCGGTTGCGCCGTCTCGGCTACCGCCTCCTCAGCCTCGACGCCGCCTCGCGCGAGCTCAGAGCTGGCGGCAGGAGCGACGTCGCTCCCTTCGCGGTGATGACCTTCGACGATGGCTATCGCGACCAGATGGTCCATGCCGTCCCGGTACTGGCCCGGCATCAGGCGCCTTTCACGCTTTACGTCACACCGGGCTTCGCGGAGCGCAGCGCGCGGCTCTGGTGGGTCGAACTGGAGGAGGCAGTCCGCAACGCCGACACGATCGACGTCGAGATCGGCGGGACGCCGCTCTCGCTGCGGGCCGTGACGCCGGACGAGAAGCAAGCCGCTTTCACGCAGATCTACAGAAGGCTGAGAGCCGGCTCGGAGGAGGAACTGCTGCACGTCATCGGTCAGCTCGCGCAGGCGTGGGGGGTCGATCGGCGCCGCATCGTCGACGATCTGTGCATGGACTGGGACGACATCGAGACCCTGGCGTCTCATCCGTTGGCAACGATCGGAGCCCATACGATCACCCACCCGCGTCTCGCCCGATTGAGCGAAGCCGAGATGCGGACGGAGATCGGTGCGAGCCGGAGCGAACTGGAAGATCGTCTCGCGCGTCCCGTGTGCCATCTGGCCTATCCGGTCGGCGACGCCGGCTCAGCCGCCTCGCGGGAGTTCTGCGCCGCGTCCGACTTCGGCTTCGCCACGGCCGTGACGACGCGCCCTGGGCTGATCTACCCCGCTCACGCGGCCCACATGACTGCCCTGCCGCGCGTCTCCGTCAATGGCCATTGGCAGGAGCCGCGACACATCGAGGTGCTGCTCTCGGGTGCCGCCTTCGCGCTCTGGCATCGAGGGCGCAAGCTCGACGTGGCGTAGTGTATCGGCCGATCCACCGTCGAGGCCCGGGCTCGGCAACCTGGACGCGAGCCCCGAGCGGGACCCGACGCTACAGCCTGACCGCACTCCACGGTCCCACACAACCGTCCGACTGACGATAGGAGCCCGAGGCCGTGTTGCCGGCGATCCGCCCCTGCCCGACGATCGTCATTCCAGCGACCGTCGTCACGGTGCTGACGGACCCGTCCGGTCCTACGCGACCGTTCCCGTTCGCCGCGATGATCCGACCATGCGCGATCCTCACCTCGCCGTTCCCGGCCGTCGGGCAGCCACCACCCGACGAGACGCTCCATGTCCCGTCGAACTTCGCTAGTCCGTCCTCCGGTCGCCGAGCCATCCGTGGCGAAGGGCGGCGCTCGTGGTCGATCTTGGGTAGCACCCGAGGCCGAGGCGCCTTGACGGTCGGCGGAATGCCGCCGCCCAGGCTTCCTCCTTCGCTTCCGGCCTGCGCCGATTGCATTTGTGCACCGGCGTGGAGGGGCACCAGCAGACCGAGACACGCCGTCACGAGCCCGATCCACGAGGAGATCATGGCTCGCCGCCTCGTGACCGGACCCAACGACGCCATGACGCTTCCTTGTCGCAGAGCAGCCGAAATGGCTTCAGGGGTGCTTCGTATGACTGAGATTATCGAGCCCGCTCGATGAAGTCCCGCTGACCCGCTCCGTGGGCTGGGTGGCGGGTTGCTCCTCTCGTCGATACGGTTCCGGTTCACTGTTGCGCTCCGGCCGTCGTTGCGTGACCCGCGCTGGCGGTGGACGTCGCTCGATCCTCTGGCGAGGAGCAGGCGACTCGTAGACGACCGCAGGCGAGCGTCGCTCGAGCCGCGGATGGGCTTGCGGGACGGCGGCTGCCCGGGTTGAGGGCCGGTCTGCGACGGGCGCTTGGGTATGCGCCGCAACCGGAGGCGAGGCAGGCGCAGCCTGGACCGCCGTCGG
>CAXUOD010000037.1:0-29092 GCA_964252585.1 uncultured Lichenihabitans sp.
GCTGTCGCGTGGCGCTGCCCATGCGCTCTTCGTCGAGCAGGCCTCCGAGGCTCGGGCGCTGATCCGCGACAACGTCGAGGCGCTGGGCGTCGCGGGCCTTTGCCGCATCTTCCGCCGCGACGCCACGAAGCTCGGCGACGTGCAGGCGGCGCCTTTCGATCTCGCCTTCCTGGATCCGCCCTATGGCCAGGGTCTCGGCGAGGCCGCCCTCGTGTCGCTGCGCGACGGCCACTGGCTTTCGGCCGGTGCCGTCCTGGTCCTCGAAGAGGCGGCTTCGGCCGAGGTGGCGATCCCCGCAGGCTTCGCGGCAGCGGAGCGCCGGGACAGCGGCGACACGCAAGTCCTGTTCCTGCGCCTTCAACCTTGATGTGGCGCGATGCTTGACCCTCCGGGGCGGAGCGGCGAAAAGCCCGAGCTTGACCGGTGCCTCGCCGAACCGTCCAGGAGCAGCTCATGCCGACCGAAACGCCGTCGGAAGACTTCGATTCTCGCCTGAAGTCGGTCGCCGATGCGATCGAGCACACGCTCGACACCCTGCTCGGGTCCCAGCCCCTCGCCGGCGAGGTGACGAGGCCCGGGCGGCTCGTCGAAGCCATGCGGTATTCGACGCTCGGCGGCGGCAAGAGGCTGCGGCCGTTCCTCGTGGTCGAGACGGCGCGGCTCTTCGGCGTCGTGGGTGAAGGGCCGCTGCGGGCCGGGGCCGCACTGGAAATGATCCACTGCTATTCGCTGGTCCACGACGATCTGCCCGCCATGGACGACGACGACCTGCGCCGCGGTCGGCCCACGGCCCACAAGGCCTTCGACGAGGCGACCGCCATCCTGGCGGGCGATGCCTTGCTGACCTACGCGTTCGACGTCATGGCCGACGAGGCGACCCATCCCGACCCGGTGGTCCGGGCCGCGCTGGTCCTCGGCCTTGCCCGTGCCTCGGGTCTCGGCGGCATGGCCGGAGGTCAGGCGCTCGATCTCGAGGCCGAGCGGGCCGAGGCCCCGCATGGCGCGCCTTTCGTGCTGCAGATGCAATCCATGAAGACGGGCGCCCTGCTGCTCTTCGCCGTCGAGGCGGGCGCGATCCTGGGCCGAGCCTCGCCCCACGAACGCGAGGCCCTGGCGCGCTACGGCCGCGCCCTCGGGGCGGCGTTCCAGGTCGCGGACGATATCCTCGACACCGAGAGCGACTCCGCGACGCTCGGCAAGGCGGCCGGGAAGGACGCGGGCCGCAACAAGGCGACGCTGGTCGCGGCCCTCGGGCTCGACGCCGCCAAACGCCGCCGCGATGCCCTGGCCGAAGACGCCGAGGCGGCACTGGCGCTGTTCCGGCCCGCCTCGCGTACGGCGAAGCTCGCGGAAGCCGCCCGATTCACGGCGCAGCGGCGGAGCTGAACCGAGGCGCACCCCTCCATCGCGCGCCGCGCTGCGGAAGGGGCCATGGCTCAGGTATCGTCGATCCATCGCGCTGTCGCATCTCGCTCGCGCTTGACGATGCCGCTTTTCTATGTGGTGAACTCGGGTCGCTGAAACGTTAGGTTCCGGCCGAAGATCGCCAGCGCGGGACGACTGAACGTGAACTACATATCGACACGCGGAACCGCCCCTCGGCTCGGCTTCGACGGCGTGCTCCTGGCCGGTCTCGCGCGCGACGGTGGGCTCTACCTGCCCGAGACGATCCCGACCTTCGACCGCGCCGCCATCGCGGGTCTCGCGGGGCGTCCCTATGCCGAGGTCGCGGAACGGCTGATCGCCCCCTTCACGGGCGACTGCTTCGCGCCCGGCACCCTGCGCCGCATGACCGAGGCCGCCTATGCCGGTTTCAACCACCCGGCCGTCGTGCCGTTGAGCCAGCTCGACGCCAACCTGTTCCTCCTCGAAATCTTCCACGGCCCCACGCTCGCGTTCAAGGACGTGGCCATGCAGCTCCTCGGCCGCATGATGGAGGAAGTGCTGGGGCGCCGCGGACAGCGCACCACCATCATAGGCGCCACCTCGGGCGACACGGGGGCGGCGGCGATCGAGGCCTTCAAGGGTCTGCCGTCGGTCGACGTGTTCATCCTCTACCCACACGGCCGCGTGTCGGACGTGCAGCGGCGGCAGATGACGGGCGTCACGGCCGAGAACGTCCACACGATCGCGCTCGAAGGGACCTTCGACGACTGCCAGGCCATCGTCAAAGCCCTGTTCAACCATCATGGGTTCCGCGACGAGATGAACCTGTCGGGGGTGAATTCCATCAATTGGGCGCGCGTCATGGCCCAGCTGGTCTATTTCTTCACCGCCGCCGTGGCCCTCGGAGCACCGGCCCGCGCCGTCTCGTTCGCGGTGCCGACCGGCAACTTCGGCGATATACTCGCGGGTTGGATCGCCAAGCGCATGGGCCTGCCCGTGGACCGGCTCGTCGTCGCGACCAACGAGAACGACATTCTCACCCGCTGCCTCGCCTCGGGCCACTACGAGGTGCAGGGCGTGCGGCCCACCCAATCGCCGTCCATGGACATCCAGGTCTCGTCGAACTTCGAGCGGCTGCTCTTCGAGGCCTATGGGCGCGATGCCGGCGCGGTACGCGCCTTGATGGCCGGCTTGGCGCAATCCGGGCAGTTCGAAGTGCGCGGCGACGTCCTTGAACGGATTCGGACGGAGTTCGATGCCGTCCGGGTCGACGAGCCCGGCACCGCGGCCGAGATGACCCGCGTGTTCCGCGAGGCGGGCGTCGTGCTCGACCCGCATACGGCGATCGGCGTCGCGGCGGGACGCGAAACGCTGAGGCGGGATCCCTCGGTTCCGGCGGTGGTGCTGGGCACGGCCCATCCGGCCAAATTCCCGGATGCGGTCGAGCGTGCGACCGGGTGCCGCCCTCCCCTGCCGGCCCATCTGGCCGATCTTTTGGAGCGGAAGGAACGCTTCACCGTCCTGCCCAACGACGTGGCGGCCGTCGAGCGTTTCTTGCGGGATCGCGCCGGCGCATCGATGATGGCAGGCATGATGCACGAGGCCGCGCGTTGAACACCAGGATCACCACGCTGCCTTCGGGGCTCCGCATCATCACCGATGCCATCCCGCATCTGCAGACCACCTCGCTCGGGATCTGGGTCGGCATCGGGTCGCGTCACGAGACGGAAGGCGAGCACGGGCTGTCGCACTTTCTGGAACACATGGCCTTCAAGGGAACCCGGCGACGCTCGGCCCGCAGGATCGCCGAGGAGATCGAAGGCGCGGGGGGCGACATCAACGCCGCGACCTCGACAGAGCAGACGGCCTACTATGCCCGCGTCCTTCCGGGTGACGCGCCCCTGGCGCTCGACATCCTCTCCGACATTCTGACCGACAGCGTCTTCGATCCTCAGGAGGTCGAGCGCGAGAAGGACGTGGTGCTCCAGGAGATCGGTGCGGTCGAAGACATGCCGGACGATTACGTCTTCGAGCTCTTCACCGAACACGCCTATCCGGACCAGGCGATCGGTCGCCCCATCCTGGGGACGCCGAAGGGCGTCAGGGCTTTCGACCGGGCTGCCGTCAAAGGCTTTCTCGACCGTCGCTACCGGGCCGATGCCACGGTGATCGCGGCCGCCGGAGCGGTCGACCACGACAGCTTCGTGGCCGAAGCCGCGATGCGTTTCGGCGCCTTGAGTTCGACACCGGGGCCCGAACTGCCGGCCGCGCGATACCGGGGCGGCGACATCCGGCTGAAGCGGCGGCTCGAGCAGGCCCACATCGTGATCGGCTTCGAAGGCGTCTCGTTCCATGACCCGTCGAACTATGCGGCCCATATCTTCTCGCATGCAGTCGGCGGCGGCATGTCGTCGAGGCTGTTCCAGACGGTGCGCGAAGAGCGCGGTCTCGCCTACACGATCAACAGCTTCGACTGGGCCTATGCGGATACGGGCTTGTTCGGCTTCTACGCCGCCACCTCGGCCAGCAACGTGGCCGAACTCGTGCCGGTGGCGCTCGACTGCTTGGCCGAAACGACCGCGACCCTGACGCTCGAAGAACTCGACCGGGCCAAGGCCCAACTCAAGGTTTCGCTTCTCGTGGCTCTCGAATCATCGAGCGCCCGCGCCGAGCAGATCGCGCGACAGCACATGGCCTATGGGCGGATCCTCGACAGCGCCGAGATCCTGGAGCGCATCGACGCCATCACGGTGGATCAGGCCCGGGCCGCGGGTATCGCCATGCTGCGCTCGGCCCCGACGGTCGCGGCCATCGGACCCGTCGGCAAGGTGCCGGGACCCGATGCGGTCGCGGCGATGCTGGGCCTCGCGCCGCCGGCGGGCCAGCGGAGTCACTAGCGATGGCGCTTTTCCGGCTCGGCCCGAGTTTCGACACGACGACACTGGTCCGGGGCGACGGCATCTATCTCCGGCCGGCCGAGGCCCGTGACTTCGACGAATGGGCCAGCCTGCGTGATCGCAGCCGGCAGTTCCTGACCGACTGGGAGCCGATCTGGCCGGCCGACGACCTCACCCGGACGGCATTCCGCCGCCGCATCCGGCTGCATGCGGAGGAGATGAGCCGCGACGAAGCCTTCCCGTTCCTGGTGTTCCGGGCCGACGACACGATCGTCGGGGGCCTGACGATCGGGCAGATCCGCCGCGGCGTCGCGCAGACCGCGACGCTCGGCTACTGGATGGGCCAGCCCTATGCCGGACGCGGCTACATGAGCCGGGCCGTGAGGGCCGCGGCGGGTTTCGTGTTCGGGACGTTGCGCCTGCACCGTCTCGAAGCCGCCTGCCTGCCTCACAACGAGGCCTCCATGCACCTCCTGGGGAGCGTCGGGTTCCGCAAGGAAGGTTACGCCCGCGCCTATCTCCGCATCAACGGCCGCTGGCAGGACCACGTCCTCTTCGCCCTCCTCGACGCCGACCCCGTGGCACCGCCGCAACGTCCGCTGGAATGAAGTGGGAGTCTGCCGGCGGCATCGCGGAGAAGAGCCCTGGAGCATCCTTCGACACGGCCCTCGGCCGGCTCAGGACCAGGCGTGTTGTTCTCCCCCGCATTCTGACGGAGCGCGCCGGCGCCCCGAAGACCCCTGGCTGAGCGGCCCGAAGGGCCTGCCGAAGCACGCACGGCTCGGCATCGACGGCCCTGCTCGGAACGAGACCGCGACGCATCACTCCACGTGCTCGCCCGGATAGACGCCCCAGAGATTGTTCTGGGGCTCGTAACCCTCGAAGCCGTCGCCGTAGATGCGGCACCATTGGCCGTCGCATTTCTTGACGTTGCCGATCACGCCGGACTGCAGGTTCGCCACCACCGATGAATCGGGGCGCGGCTGGTCGTAGAGCGGCATGCTCTGGTCCTTCTTCCACGGCGCCACGAGGGCCGTGCGGCGGCCCGAAAGCAGCGAGTGCAGCACCCAGCCTTCCGAGCCCTCCGAATCGCGGATCTTGCGCCAGGTGTCGAATTCCGCCGTAATCTCGACCGGCAGACCCGCCCGCTCGAACACCCAGGACGTCCGATGGTCCTTGGACGGCCCTTCGCGCAGATTGACGCGGTCGGATTTGAGACTGACGTAGCGCGGCACCGACAGACCCGTCATGGGGCCTTTCTGGTCGACGATCTCGGCACTCGCGGTCGAAAGCCCGCTGAACAGGATCACGAGGGCCGCGAAACCGCGGGCCGACCCGGAGGCGCCGCGACGGCGCGGAGGGGCCGCGGCGCGAGAGAGCGCGAGAGACGGTTCGGACAGCGGCATGACTCTTCCCTCTTCTCACTCGAGACCATGCATCCCCAGGAGCGCGACGCCTCGGGGCTGCAATCGCGGGCATTTTCCCCGTCGTGGACCGTCTCCAGATACGCTAGCATCTGCGGTCAACAGGGTTAAAGCGGGGTGAACCGCCGATCGCGCTGTCGGCCCATGAGGTCGGCAGCCTTGGTCACCGAGACGGCGCATGATGTGGCCCGAAGTGCCGTGTCGGTTCCGGCATCATGCGCTGAGGCGGCGAACGGGCCGCGGCGGATCACATGCGCGACCCCGACCCGTAAGAGAGCGGAACGAGTTCATGGCCAAAAAGCCCTTCGTCGTCGTGACGCGCAAGCTGCCCGACCGGATCGAGACGCGGATGCGGGAGTTGTTCGAGGCACGTCTCAACATCGACGACGCCGCCATGAGCCCCGCATCCCTCGCCGAAGCGCTGCGCGAGGCCGCGATCCTGGTGCCCACCGTCACGGACCGGATCGATGCCACGCTCATCGACGCGGCCGGGCCGCAGCTGAAACTGATCGCCAATTTCGGCACGGGCGTCGACAACATCGACGTCGACGCCGCGCATCGCCGCGGCATCATCGTGACCAACACGCCGGGGGTCCTCACCGACGACACGGCCGACATGACCATGGCGCTGATCCTCGCCGTGGCGCGCCGCGTCGTGGCGGGTGCCGCCGTGATCCCGGCCGGCGAGTGGACGGGTTGGTCCCCCACCTTCATGCTGGGAAGCCGCATCACCGGTAAACGGCTCGGCATCTTGGGCATGGGGCGCATCGGCCAGGCTTTGGCGCGCCGGGCGAAGGCCTTCGGCCTTTCGATCCACTACCACAACCGGCGCAGGCTGCCGATCGACGTCGAAGAAGGCCTCGAAGCCACCTACTGGGATTCGCTCGACCAGATGATCGCCCGCATGGACATCGTCTCGGTCAATTGTCCCCATACGCCCGCCACCTATCACCTGCTCTCGGCGCGTCGCCTGAAGTTGCTGCGTGCCCAGGCGATCCTGGTCAACACGGCGCGAGGCGAGATCATCGACGAAAGCGCGCTGACCCGGATGCTCGAAGCCGACGAGATCGCGGGAGCCGGCCTCGATGTCTTCGAACACGAACCTGCCATCCCGACGAAGCTCATCCGCCTCGCCAAGGCCGGCAAGGTGACTCTCCTGCCTCATATGGGATCGGCCACCGAGGAGGGACGGATCGAGATGGGCGAGAAGGTGGTGGTCAATATCCGCGCCTTCGTCGACGGTCATCGTCCGCCGGACCGCGTCCTGCCCTCCATGCTGTGACGGAAGGTGTCGAGAGCATCTTTGGGCCCTAAGAAAGCCGTTACTTTCGCGTGCGAGGATCCTCCACGATGAAGTTTCGCTCCATTCGGGATCGCCACAACGCACCGCCCTGCGGCACGCGACGACGCGACCTGCACCGCCACCGCCCGCGGCACTGGGCGCGCCCCGTGGCAGGGCCGGCCTGATGCGGACACGGAGCTTCAGGGCGACGCTCGTCCCCGGGATAGACGGGCTGCAACGCCCTCTCGATGCGCTGGCCGGAGCAGCATCGGGCGACCACCGCCCGCCCTATGATGTTGAACGGATCCTGGGCTTCGAGGGCTTCGGCGACAGTCTGCGCCCGATCTTCGCGGTCGCGGGTTTCGCCCCCGAACAGCTTGAAATCACGGTCTTGGGCGACCAACTTTTCCTCAGTGGCGAGCAGAGCGGCGATGTCGATCCGCAACGCTGTCTGCATCGTGCGATTGCCGCCCGCCGCTTTCGACGTGTCTTTCGTCTAGCCGGATCTCTCGGCGTCGAGCGCGCGGCCCCTTCGAACGGGTTGCTGTCGATCTGCGGGAACCCGGCCAGAGACGAGAGTGTCGGACCATGAGATCGGGGTGCGGGGCAGTCGAGTCCGCGGCCCCGGGGCGGTGCCTCAGGGACCGTAACGCGTGAGGGTCATAGTGATGTCAGAGTCCAGCGAAGAAATGAAACTGTCGTCCGCCGAATTCGCCCACCTGGGACAGGGTGCCATCGCCTACGTGAAGACGATCCGCTCGGAGGAGGTTCCGGCGCTGTTTCCCCAGGCGCCCGCGATCCAGCCGGGGCTCGATCTCTTCGTGCTGCTCGGCGCGGACGGCGTACCGATCCTGCTGACCGACAGCAAGGACGCGGCCCTGGCCAACGCCTCGGAGAACCAACTGCAGACCGTCAGTCTGCATTGATCCGGAGTAGCCGGCGGCGCGGTGGCGCCTTGGCTGCGACACGCCGTCCTGGCGGTTTCCGGTATCGAACCGTCGCGTGATCCTGGCGTTTGCGAGTCCTCCGGAACGTGAGTGTCCGGGTTGTTTGCGTCAGCGTAAGGATCACGATGTCGAAGCTCCCCGTCGCATTGGTGGCGACACGCCTCCTTCCCTTTCTTGCAAGAAGGCCAGGCGTCGTCTACGTGGCGTCGAGCGAGCAACGGGCGGAAAGCATCGCGCATCTGCTCCGGGAACTGTCCCCCGAAGCGAGCTGCGTCTTTCTTCCGGCTTGGGATTGCCTGCCCTACGATCGCGCGTCCCCTGCGCCCGACATCCTGGGCCAGCAATTGGCGGCGTGCCGGTTGCTCGACGCTGCGCGGGCTGACAATTCTTCCGGCGGAGCCATCCTGGTCACCACGCTCGAAGCAGCGGTGCTCCGGCTGCCCCCCGCAGCGGTCGCCGCCGAGGTGCTGATCCTCGAAGCGGGTGACGAGATCCGGGCCGAGGTCTTCAAGACGCGGCTCGACGGCTTCGGTTATCGGCCTCACGGCCGGGTCGACGATCATGGCGAGGTCGCGATCCGGGGCGAGGTGATCGACATCTTTCCGGCCGGACCCACCCCGTACCGCCTGACGATCGAGGATGGGCGGATTGCAGCCATCCACGCCTACGATCCCACGTCGCAGCGGACGACGGCCGTCATCGAGCGGCTGGTGATCGATCCGGTGTCCCCGGTCATCGCTCTGCCCGGGGCAGAGACGATCGTGCGATATCCGGGGATGGAGCATTGGCTTCCCGATCATCTCTCGGGGCTCCGGACCGTCTTCGATCTCCTGCCCGGCGCCGGCCTGATGGTCGAGCCTGGTGCGGATTCCCGCCTCGACGAGGCTCTCGCCTTGGCCCCGAACAACTACCGCGACGCTCTGGCGAGCCCGCAGGCACGCGATCCCGGTGCCCGTAAACCTTTGGCTCCGGAGGCCCTCTACCTCACGGCGGAGGAGTGGCGAGCTCAAGGTGAAACCCGGCGCGTCGCTCTGGCGGCGGACGAGCCGACCGAAGTCGTGCCACGCTTCTACCTCGACCGGCAGCCGCGTCGGCGTGTCGCAGACTTCGTCGCGGCACAGATCGCAATGGGCCGCCGGGTCGTGCTGGTGGGGGTCTCGGCACGAGATCGCACGGCACTGGCGAAGGCGGTCGTTGCCGTCGCAACGACGGCGCCGGTCGACGCGGCGTGCTGGGCAGAGATCGAAGCCGCCGCTCCCGGCACGGTTGCGACACTGCCGGTGTCGGCAGAACACGGCTTCGTCGACGCCGACGCCGGGATCGCCATGGTGGCGGCGGCGGACCTTCTCGGTGGCGGCGCGGAGCGCGCCTCCCACCATCACCATCACGCCGTCGCGGTGCCCTGGCATTCCGGGGACGGGGAGTTCGCGCTCGGCGACACGGTGATCCACATCGAGCATGGCGTAGGCGTGCTACGGTCTCTCGAAACCCTGCAATCCGACGGGGCCGGGTCGCGCGACACGGTGCGGCTCGATTACGCCAAGGACGCCGATCTCCTGGCGCCGATCGAAGCACTCGATCGCCTGTGGCGCTATGGCTCCGCTGGCGATGCCATCCGGCTCGATCGCCTCGACAACGACGCCTGGTCGAAGCGACGCCAGCGGATCGCAGGCGAGATCGCCGAGACTGCGAGAGCGCTCGTCGAACTGGCGCGCGCCCGAGCCGAGACCGCAGCGCCGTCGCTCAAAGCCCCGCCCGGTCCCTACAAGATCTTCTCGACCGGGTTTCGCTTCTCCCCGACCCCGGATCAGGCCCAGGCCATCGCGGCCGTGATCGACGATCTCGCGGCGGGGCGGCCGATGGACCGGCTGGTGGTCGGCGACGTCGGGTTCGGCAAGACCGAGGTGGCGTTGAGAGCCGCCGCGGTTGCGGTCCTGGCCGGCCGGCAGGTCGCCCTCGTGGCTCCCACGACCGTCCTGGTGCGCCAGCACGTGCAGACCTTCGCCCGGCGCTTCGCCGAACTCGGCATCGAGGTCGGCCACCTGTCCCGCCTGACCCCGCCGGCCGAGGCCGACCGCGTCAGGGCCGGCCTCGCCGACGGCAGCCTGCGCATCGTGGTCGGCACCCATGCGGTCGCGGCCGAGAGCGTCACGTTCGCGGATCTCGGACTGGTGATCGTCGACGAGGAGCAGAGGTTCGGCACGGCCGAGAAGGCGCGGTTGCGCGGTCTCGGCAAGGGAATCCACGTGCTGACCCTGACGGCAACGCCCATTCCGCGCACCCTGGAGGCGGCGTTGGTGGGGTTGCAGGACCTCAGCATCATGGCGACGCCCCCGGCTCGCCGACGGCCGATTCGAACTCTGGTGGCGCCCTACGACGTCGCGACCCTTCGCACCGCCCTGTTGCGCGAGAAGGCGCGCAATGGCCAGAGCTTCGTCGTCGTGCCGCGGATCGCGGCGCTCGAACCTCTGGCATCCGCGCTCGCCGAGGCGCTCCCGGAACTGACGGTCCTGTCGGCCCACGGCCGGATGGCACCCGAGGAGGTCGACGGCGCTCTCGTGTCCTTCGCCGAAGGCCGAGGCGACGTGCTGGTCGCCACCAGCATCGTCGAGAGCGGGCTCGACGTTCCTCGTGCCAATACGATGGTCGTTTGCGATGCGGAACTCTTCGGCATGGCACAGCTCCACCAGCTGCGCGGCCGGGTCGGGCGGGGTCGCCTGCAGGGCATCTGCTATCTGATGACCGGAGCCGGCGAGACCCTGAGCGAGACGACGGCGCAACGGCTGCAGGGGATCGCGGCGCTCGACCGGCTCGGCGCCGGCATGGCCATTGCGGCCAGGGACCTCGACTTGCGCGGCGCCGGCGACCTCGTGGGCGAAGAGCAGGCCGGCCATCTGCGCCTGATCGGGCTCGGGCTCTACCAGCATCTCCTCGGCTTGGCGATCCGCGCGGCGCGCGGCGAAACCGTGGAGGATTGGGCGCCCGAGATCAGCATCGACCGGCCTGGTTCGCTGCCGGTCGACTACATCCCGGAAGCCGACATGCGGCTCAACCTCTATGTCAGGCTCGCCCGCATCTCGGAGCTGCAGGAGGTCGTGGCATTGGGCGAGGAACTCGGCGACCGGTTTGGGCCGCCCCCGCCCGAGGTCGAGGATCTCTTGAGCCTCGCCAGGTTACGGGCGCTCTGCCGAACCATCGGGATCGCGCGGGTCGACGCCGGGCCGAAGGCGATCGCGTTCAGCCTCCGGCATCATGTGGCGGCGGCCGACCTCATGGGCCGGGCGTCGCTCAAGCAGCGGTCTTGGCTGAGTCTGAAAGGCGATCGGCTGGTCTATGCCCGTACATCGGACACGTCCCGCGAGCGTCTGGATCTCGCGGCGCATCTGCTGGAAGCGTTCGTTTGATCGCACCCCTCCGCGCCGAGATCGCCTCGCGGCCCAGCACGACGGGAAGCGCCACGAGGCCGCGAAGCCCGCTCGATTGTCGCCAGCGGATCGCGTCGCGCGGCACTGCGAGGGAGAGGTCCGGAAAACGCCGCAGGATCGTGTTGATCGCGACCTTGGTCTCGAGGCGCGCCAGCGACGCGCCGAGGCAGTAATGCAGCCCGAACCCCAGCGCCACATGCCGGTTGTTGCCGGTCCGGCCGATGTCGAAGCGATCGGGGTCGGGGAACACCGTCTCGTCGCGATTGGCCGCCGCCAGAAGAGCAATGACCATCTCGCCCTTGCGGATGGTCGTCCCTGCGATCTCGACGTCCTCGAGCGCGAAGCGGGGGGTCCCGTGCTCGACCGGGTTTGTGTAGCGGAAGAATTCTTCCACCGTCGCGTCGATCAGGCTTGGGTCGGCGCGCAGTCGGGCCAACTGGTCGGGATGATCGAGCAAGGCCATCAAGCCATTGCCGATCAGGTTCACCGACGTCTCGTGTCCGGCGAAAAGCAGCAGGAAGATCATCCCGATCAACTCGTCGCGGCTGAGGTGATCGCCGGCCTCTTCGACCGCGATCAGCCGCGTGATGAGCTTATCGTCGGGTTCACGGCGCTTCAACTCGAGCAGATCTTCGAAGAAACGCAGAAGTTTCGGCATTGCGGGAAGCCACCGTAGGGCACGACGGACCGGCTTGTCATTGACTTCGATCAACCGCACGACCTGATGGTGGAACGAGAGGCGCCGCTCTTCCGGGATCCCGAGCATCTCGGAGATGACGCTCAAGGGAAGCGGCAACGCGAACTCCGCCATCAGGTCGAGCGTACCGCGTTGCGCCGCCTCGTCCAGCATGGAGCCGACCAGCGTCTCGACCCAGGGTGTCATGTCGTCGATGGAGCGTGGCGTGAAGACTTTGGACACGAGCCGGCGCAGGCGAGCGTGGGCCGGGTCGTCGACGCTCACCATGGAGGCGCCGACGAGCTTGATGAGCCTCGGGGCATAGGGGCCGCCGAACCCGAAGAGCGGAACACGCCCGGCGTTGCGAGGGTCGGTGGAGAAACGAGGGTCCTTATGGACTTTCAGGACGTCATCGTACCGGGTCACGATCCATCCGGTGCCACGAGTCGGGACCTTGGCCCGGATCACCGGCATATCCCGCCTGAGCTCGGCATAATACGCATAGGCGTCGCCGTGACGAGCAGGATCCCAATCAATGACTTTCACACCAAATCCTTCCGGGCGAGCCGCCACAACCGAGAATGCGGAGTTACGGCCAGCGCGATTTGACCTCAGGTCGCAATGCGGCCAAAGCAAGACTGAACCAACGACCCCGCCGGACCGATCAGGATTCGCGGCGTCGTCATGCGTGATTTACATGCCAGCTATCACATCCCGTGCAGCACGGTTGCGGTGTTCCCCGCCTTGAGGTTGCGGTAACGGGCCAGCGCCCATAGCGGGAAGAACTTGGCATAGCCGAGGTAGCGCAGGTAGAACACCCGCGGGAAGCCGGTGCCCGTGTAGCGTTCCTCTTCCCAAAACCCGTCGGCACCCTGGAGGCTTTCGAGATAGGCGATGCCCCGCTTCACGCTGGGGTGATCGACCTCACCGGCCGCCATGAGGCCGATGACGGCCCATGACGTCTGCGACGGCGTGCTGGCCGACGGCTTGTAGGATTGGTAGTCGAGCCCGTAGCCGGAATCGTCCTCGCCCCAGCCTCCGTCCGGATTCTGGATCTGAATCAGCCATTCCACACCGCGCCTCAGGGACGGATGCTGCGGGTCGAGCCCGACGGCGTTGAAGCTGCACAGGACGGACCATGTTCCGTAGATGTAGTTGACACCCCAACGGCCGAACCAGCTCCCTTCGGGATGCTGGTCGCGGAACAGGTAGTCGAGCGCGCGCCTTACGGACTCACTCGTCTCCGCCGTCTCGCCGAGCTGGCCGAGCATGGAAATGCAGCGTGCCGTAACGTCCGCGGTCGGAGGGTCGAGCAGCGCACCATGGTCGGCGAACGGAATGTGGTTCAGATAATAGGAGGTGTTGTCGACGTCGAAAGCACCCCAACCGCCATTGGTGCTCTGCATACCGACGACCCATTCGCGGGCACGGTCGATGGCGTGGTCGAAACGCCGTGTTCCGGTCTTGTTGCGCGCCCGGTCCATCGCCATGACGACGACGGCCGTATCGTCGAGATCGACGTAGTAGTCGTTCTTGTACTGGAAAGCCCAACCGCCCGGCCGCAGGTCCGGACGCCGGTAGGCCCAATCGCCCTTCACGTCGAGCACCTGCAGCGGCACCAGCCAATCGAGGGCCTGCTCGGCCCGCGCGACGTCGTCGGGTGTCGATTCGAGGAGCGCATGCGCCGACAGGACGGTGTCCCAGACGGGGGACACGCAAGGCTGACAAAAGGCTTCCTCGCCGTTGTGAGCGACGAGCTTCTCCAGGGCGGTCTTGGCCGTGATCATGTCGGGATGATCCTCCGGCACGCCGAGGACGTGGAACATCATCACGGTGTTGGCGATGGACGGATAGATGGCCCCGAGACCATCCTCGCCGTTGAGCCGCGTGCGCACGAAATCGACCGCCTTGTCGATCGCCGACTGTCGCGAGGCTTTTGGAAACAGCGGCTCCACGACGCGCAACAGGCGGTCGAGGTAGATGAAGAAGAAGCCCCAGAACCCCACCTGGTTCACGGTATGCGGCCATCGCTTCATCTGATGCGGCGGAACGAGGAACAGTTCGTCGATGCCGATGTTGCGCGGGTTCGCGGCCCGGGGCTTCTTGGCCATCAGCACGAGCAGCGGCACCAGCGTGTCGCGCGCCCAGTAGGAAAACCGCCAGATGTTGATGGGGAACCAGCCCGGAGCATGCATGAGTTCGACCGGCATCACCGGTACGGCGCTCCACGGCACGATGCCGAAGAACGCCAGCGTGGTTCGGGTGAAGATGTTGATCCCGGCGGCACCGCCATGCGACAGGATCGCCTCCCGGGCCTTGACCATGTGCGGGGCGTCGACCGAGTCGCCCGCGACCTTGAGGGCGAAA
Source organism: uncultured Lichenihabitans sp. (assembly GCA_964252585.1). GTDB lineage: Bacteria > Pseudomonadota > Alphaproteobacteria > Rhizobiales > Beijerinckiaceae > Lichenihabitans. Next base: position 14,405 of record CAXUOD010000037.1, read on the forward strand.
TAGGCCTTCACGCTGGCCGAGATGTTGAGCTCGCCCTTGGCCAACATGGGCCAGCCCCCATGCGGCTCCTGAAGCCGCCGGAGGTAATTGCCGGTCCGCCGTTCCATCTCGGGATCCGGCTGCCCGAGAAAATGTTTGACCATGATATATTCCGAGGGGATCGCAGCATCCGCCTCGAGATCGAACGCGAAATGGCCATCGGCTCGCTGCTCCCCGAGTAGCGCCGTCGTAGCCTTCGAAATTGCGGCATTCAGGCCGATCGCATCGGGTTTAACGGAGCGGACGACAGGTTCAACAAGTTGGGCGGCGGATTGCATAAAGCGGTCGTTCTCCATATCGATCGTGCGCGACGTTCCTGTTTTGCCGCAATGCGGGACGATGGGGTCATGTAATGGAAGAATCGGGGCTTTGTTTCACATTTCCACCCTGGAGTCCCGGTCTGCGGCGCGTTAAGATGAACCTGTGGCCCCGGTGAAACAGTCGAGGCCTCGCTTGTGCGAGACCGGACGCATCATGTCGCGGATGCCTGTTGCCAAGCCGTGTCGAAGGCTTTAATGACGCGCCACTGGCGGTTTCGACGCCATCTCTGCCGGGCCGCCGCGAGGCGCGGCCGCATACGCGCTCGTAGCTCAGCTGGATAGAGCACCAGACTACGAATCTGGGGGTCGGGAGTTCGAATCTCTCCGAGCGCGCCAATCGCTTCACACACTTAGCACCTCTTTCATGTGAAATTCGCTTCTGCTGAGTCTGAGACCGGAAGCAGCTTCGAAACGAACCGTTATCCAACGCCTTTGAATCAAATTGATCGCGCGCGCCAGAGGGCGATGATCGGCGTCGATCCCGGTCAGTGCCAAATGTCGGGGTCTGCCGTCGTGCTCGCGCTGCGGCATGCGGTGGCCCTGACTCGTGCCCCCTTGATGGGGTCACCGCAGACGGCAGCTGTTGTCCGCTTTCGGACCACCGCGACTGCCTCCTGTCCATCAGCGTTTCCGCGGACCGTCCCTGACCATGCGGCCACATCCCGTCGCGGACTTGCGGGGGCGCCTTTAAGCGCCGCGACAGTGTCGGGCGCGCAATCTGACCGCCGCACCGGTCTGCTGTTCCGAACGTCTCGCATTCGAGAGAACGTCGGAGGAGTTCGTTAAGCATTGCTACACTTTTGAGGCGTCTCATTTCGGCCTGCCATTGTGGAGGTCCCTATGGAACAGGCTCATACCGATGACGGCACTCAGCCGGCAGCGAACCAAAGAGAAGTCGAAATCCAGTTCTCAAAGTGGTTCGAACAGATGCAGGCGCATTGCTCGTCCCATCACACAGCCGGCACATCCGACACACTTGCCCCGCTGCCGGAAACCGGTGATCTGGAGCAGCTTCAGGCTGAAGACGATCAGCACTGAGTGGGCCAGCCGCTCCGGCCGAGGTCGTCGATCTGTGGTCTCGCGCGGGAAACATCGACCCTGAGGTTCGTAAGGGTTCCGGTCGGATCACACGGGAATTCAGTCACATCCAAACACACCGCTGCTGCAGAGATACCGGTCGATGCTTTCGATGTGGCTTGCGCGGGAGATCGGCTATCTACGCCGACATTGGCTGCTACGCCCCAGTGGGCCTGACGACGTCATCCAGCGTACCTTTCGAGCTTGCGGGTCAGTAGGTCGATCATGGCTCGCCTGGCGACATCGTCCGAAGCGACCGGATGGCCGATCGCGGACAAACGATGCTCAACAACAGCACACCATTTGCTCGAGGTCCGTCGCGATCTCGAAGCGTTCGGTACAGCTTCGGACTCAACTAGGGTTTATATCGGTTGTTAAACTCGTCGCTTCCGTTTCGACGCAGAACAGCATTCCGAGCACGGAGCTTCTGTCGGGTGAATGCTACCTGCTCCCGCTTGGACGGGATAAGCTATGACAAAGTTTCATCAAAGCCCGAGCTCGCGACCTCGAGTGGGCATCAGTTCGTTTCAGGTCGATCGCTTTATTCGGCGCATGCGACTTGTGGGTGAAGGCGAAACTCGGCTGCTCATCGCTATCGAGTATGCCGAAGGGATTGCCGATAGGCGGTCATGCGGGCCGATCTGCAACTTTGGCGAACGACGATTGTTGACGCCGTGTGGTAGCTGAGCCGGAGGGATAGCGCCGTGCCCGAGAATTACCCGATGGGTTTCGACTGGATCTTCTTCGTCATCGTTTTTACGCCTGTTCTCATCGCAGCATGGGAATTGTATCGGATCCGCAAGGAGCCAAAGCCCCAATTGACGGACCCTTGGGTGGCTGTCTTCCGGCAAAAGGAACCAAGGCCCATCGAACCCGAACGGCCGGTGCGGGTTCTGCAAGGTCGGTAGCGGCCGCTTCCGATCCCGTCTTCCCCCCGCACCAGCGGCGGTTCAGACGCGCCTCGCCGCAACGACCGGCTTTCAAGTCTGCGACCCTTAGGACCGACCTCGCGACTACCGGAGTCAGGCCCGGCTCCCCACCTCCGCAGCGTCGCGGCAACGAGGTGCGCCCTTGGTCAGTCCTCATCATCCACACGTGCGGCTATCCTTCTGCGTCGTCCTTGCGCTCATATCGGCGCCTTGTACCTCCTCCGCGATCGACGGTGGGTCGCCCGCGCGTCATAGCCGCCTCAGCCAGGCGACGGTCGGGATCGGTACGCTCATCGACAGTTCCGGCGAGGTCGGTTTGAGCCGTTGTTCGGGCGTCCTCATTTCGCCCGAGCTTGTGCTCACGGCCGCGCATTGCGTGGAGGGCAATCCACTCGCGTCGGTCGTCGTATTGTACGACGGTTCCAAGCCCGCGGCCCCCGCCATTCGGGTCGCATCCGTTGCGCGTTACGACGTTCCGGTCGAGGACCTCCCTTCGGCTTATGCGGGGCTCCTGCAACTGTCTCTCGACACTGCCGTGCTACGCTTGGCCAACCCGGTGCGCGGGCACCGGCCGCTCGAGATCGGCCAAAGCGCTCAGCTTCCCTCCGGCTTGCTGCTGGCGGGCGCGGGATTGTCGTCACAAGGTGTCGGCTTCCTGAAGACCACCCGTCTCGACCCATTGCTCAGGACGTCGACCGGCCTGATCGTCGCGGCGACGCGAGGATCGACGGTGTGCAAAGGCGATTCCGGCGGACCCGTCGTTACCGGCGGCTCAGGGCATCCCGTGCTCTATGGGGTGACGAGCGCCGTCATCACATCGCAAGGGCCTTGCGGCGCCATCGTGGTGATCGCTCCCGCCTCGCCGAACTTGTAAGAGCGCCAGGGTCTGCAGGCCTATCCCTGACGGAGGAGAACCAGATCGCCCCCCGTCACGAAGGGGCTGGACGTCCGGAGGGAGACGGTCTGCCTGCCGTGCTGCGTCGCGATGACGATGAGCACCCGAGCGCCGACGACATCGGCGGCGAGCCCGATCCTGTCCCCATCGACACGCCCCGAGACACTGCCCGAAGTGCCGAACCCATACTCCGCCCAGGTGCCCGAGAGGGTCCCGTCCGTATCGACAACGGAACTCGCCAGGTTGAGCCTGAAGCTCTCGGTGGCGCATTTCAGGCTGAGTTTCACGGCATTGCCTCCGACCTGATACACGGCATCGCAGGTCGCATGCTCCACCCCCGACAAGACGCTGATGGTGCCGCGCCCCGACCAGGACCCGGCCAGAGCCGCGAAGGGTTGCCGGGCCTCCGTGGCGCCGAAAGCCTGACCGGCCAGCACGCCGGCCGCCACCGCGAGGCGCAGAGCAAATCGGTTCGCCCGTAACAGCACACGCATCGGTCCTCCTTCCAAGACCCCGATGTCTCAGGATCGGCTGGCGCTCAATGCCAAACGTCGGCATGCGCTTTCCTAACCCTCTACTCTGCGGGGCTAACGCCAAGGGCCGGTCATGACGAGGACGGCCAGCACTGCCCACGCGACAGCGAACACGATCGGCACGGATCGGGCGAAGAGCATGCTGTTGCGATGGTCGGCCTGCGTACGTCGCTCGCCGCTCACGAACAGGGAGGTGGGCCACATGAAGTTGGACGCGGCATGAGCCTCGTTGAGCACCTTGACCAGGATGATGTTCCACTCGACGACGATCTTGTAGCTCGTGTTCACGCCCGGCCAAGCCAATATGGCCAGCATGAAGCCGAGTACCGAAAGCAGCGGCGGGATGAAGAAGAACCTGTCCCGCCAATGCGCGGTCGCATAGACCAACGACATCGTGAACGAGATCAGCAGAAAAGCTTCGGCGCTGATGAGAGCGTTGATACGGTCGTGCAGGATGCCGATCTCAAAGCGCATCTCTTCTCTGACAAAGGCAAGACGTCGAACGTGCTCTTCGGGCAGTTCTGCCGACGATGTCATTTCAGGTCGGACCTGCGCGATCACAGACCGGCGGGGTCGGGCGGGAAGGTGTCAGCGTCAATCCGACCCTGCCCTCCACAGCGCGATGCCGCCCGTGATCCCGGCGTCGTTGGAGACGATCTTCACGTGTTCGGCCATGGGCTCCTCGATCCGCTTGCTGTTGCCGCCGCCGATGTAGAGCACGTCGTAGTGAACGAGGGCGTTCAGGATTTCGATGATCCTCCTGACCCGCTTGTTCCAGCGTTTCCCGCCGATCTTCTTCAGGGCGTCTCGGCCGACGTACTGATTGTAGGTCTTCTTGCCGCGAACCGGATGGTGGGCAAACTCCAGATGCGGCGCGAGCCGCCCGTCTTGGAACAATGCCGTCCCGGCCCCGGTGCCCAGGGTGAGGACCATCTCGAGCCCCTTGCCGGAAATCACGCCGTATCCCTGCACCTCGGCATCGTTCAGGACGCGCGTCGGCTTTCCCGTCGCCGCGGCCAACGCCCCGGCGAGGTCGAACCCAGCCCATTCGCCATGGGGAAAGTGCGGTGCCGTGATGATCCGGCCGTCCCGAACCGCGCCCGGGAACCCAGCCGAAACCCGATCGAAAGCCGGCAGCCCCCGGGCCATCTCTTCGAGGTCTCGTACCAGCTCATCCGGCGAGGCCTCGGTCGGCGTAGGACGCCAGACCTTGTCGTGCAGCATCTTGCCCTTCGAATCGAGAACGGCACATTTCAACCCCGTCCCGCCGATGTCGATCGACAGGGTCGTGGAGGCTGAGCCGACGTCAGGCGAAGCTTCGACGGTTTTCGGCGCTTTGGTCATTGATCCTCACTCACGCCCGCTGCGGCTGACACGATCGGCCATCTCTTAGCGTGCCGGAGGCCGGGGGTACATCGGCTGGAGCATGTCAGCCTTCTTCCCCGAAACGTGGCCGATCGAGAAGCGCCACGAGACCGTCCGTACCCACATCCGTTCAGCATCGATACACCTGGAGGATGGTGTCATCGGACCGCAACCGAGGAGACCTTCTCATGACACAGGCTCAGACTCTCGCCGCTCCGCGTTCCGCCCAGCCGGCGACATCGACCCCGACGTCGGACGAGATCCAGGAAACCAAGCGCTTCGAGAAGATGCAGGCCCATTGCTCGTCCCACCACACGGCCGGCACGCACGAGACACCAGCTTCGACTCCCAAGGCCGGCATCCTCTGGGAGCTCGAGACGGAAGGCGGCCAGCGCTGATCGCAGCAGAGGAACTGGCTATGCCGGTTCCGCACGGGTGATCCAGCATGATCGCGGTCGCGACGCCCATTCCAGCAATCGCCTGACGAAGGCCTGGGTGGGCCGCGTCATCGGCATCATCACGCTGACGCCGCATGATCGTGGCGGCGGGCGCATGCCATGCAGGACGCATCGGTCGGCAACCTCGATCGATGCTGCAGCGGCGACGTCAGCACATCGACGATCGCCGAAATACGACGCCTCTTCGGGAGCCGCGAGGTTGCTGTACCGCTCTCCCGCGGTCGTGTCGTGATGTTTGCGGAGATCGAGAACGATCCCCTATAGCTCCGCAGGGGAAGCGGTCGGCCAACCCGATCGATCCGCCATAGTGGCCGGATCGGGCAGGACGTCGGAGGTGTCGGTGGGCTCTCGTGCCTGTGGACCGACCGCTCGCACATCTCGGGGGACGTCTTTGACCAGCTTGAACGGTAAGATCGCGGTCGTCACGGGTGGCACGCAGGGACTTGGCGCGGCGGTCGCGAGACTGTTCGGCGAACGCGAGGTCTCCGGCATCGTCATCTGCGGTCGGAACGAGGCGAATGGCAAAGCACAGGCCGGGGCCATCGCGGCCGCAACGGGAGTGCCGATCCATTTCGTGCCGGCCGACCTCGGGCATGTCGAGGATGCACGGCGCGTCGTGGCCGAAGCCGACCGGCGCTTCGGGCGCATCGACATCCTGGTCAATGTGGCGGGCCGGACCGACCGCGGCACGATCCTCGACACCACGCCCGAGACCTTCGACGCGCTGTTTGCCGTCAATGTCCGCGGCCCGTTCTTCCTGATGCAGGACGTCGTCAAGGTCATGCGCCGCGAAGCGACGCAAGGGTCGATCGTGAACATCTCGTCCATGTCGTCCCTGGCGGGCCAACCGTTCCTGTCGGCCTATTCGGCCAGCAAGGGCGCGCTCGACACGCTGACCCGCAATACGGCCTATGCGCTGCTGCGCAACCGCATACGCGTCAACGGCTTGAACATCGGCTGGATGGCGACCGAAGGCGAGGACCGTACGCAGCGGGCGGCCGACGGCGCCCCACCGGTTGGGGTGGAGACGGGGGGGGCCCGGCAGCCGCCCGGGCGGCTGCTCGACCCCGTCGAGGTGGCGCGCGCCGTAGCGTTTTTGGCGACGGACGAATCCGGCATGATGACCGGTGCGACGATCAATTTCGACCAGGCGGTCTGGGGCGCCTACGGGTCGACGCCGCACCCCGAAGCACCGCTCTGACGCCGCGGCTGGCCATGGGGACCGCCACTGTTGCCGCGGCGAGCGTCGCGGTCCTCGCCCTCGTCGATGTCTGACGAAGCCGCACCGACCCTCGACGAGAACCTCGCGGCAGACGGCCTCGTCCGCCGGCTGGGGCCGCTTCTCGCCGCCATGTTCTGCGGCTTCCTCACCATAGGCGTCCCGCTTCCGGTGCTGCCTCTTCACGTGCACGGTACGCTCGGTTTCGGGACCGCGATGGCCGGCCTCGCGATCGGCATCCAGTCCTTCGCCACCATCCTGACGCGACCGGTCGCGGGCCGCATGGTCGATCGGGACGGCGCCAAGGCGACACTCGTCCGCGGCCTCGCGATCTCGGCAGGCGCGGGGGCCGCCTATCTCCTGTCCCTGTTGCCGGCGGTGCCCTCGACGGCCCTGATGGTGCTGCTGGCGGGTCGCCTCGTGCTCGGGGTCGGCGAAAGCCTGCTGATCACGGGGGTTCTCAGCTGGGCCATCATCCGCGCCGGCCAGGGACGCTCCGGTCTCGCCATGGCCTGGAACGGCATGGCCCAATATTCGGCCCTGGCGATCGGAGCACCGCTCGGCTTCGCGCTCGATCAGGCTTACGGCTGGGGTGGGGGGGGGGGGCGCGCTACACTGCTGCCCGCCCTGGCCATCTTGGTTGTGGTTCCGCGCGCCGCCCCGCGGGGGGGCGGCGGCCGCCGACTGCCGCTGCGCAGCGTCGTCGGGTTCATCTGGATGCCCGGCATGGCCCTGACACTCGCCGGCATCGGGTTTGCGGCCGTCACGACCTTCGCGTCCCTCACCTTCGCGATCAACGGCTGGAGCGGGGCCGGCAACGCGCTCCTGGCCTTCGGCTCATGTTTCGTTGCGGTCCGGCTGTTCGCGTCGGGCCTGCCCGATCGGCTCGGCGGACGCAGGGTCGCGGCCCTTTCCATGGGCATCGAAGCTCTGGGGCAAGGTTGCCTGTGGTCCGCCTCCGGCCCGGTCGCGGCCCTTCTCGGCGCGGGGTTGACCGGTGCCGGCTGTTCGCTGGTGTTCCCGTCGCTCGGCGTCGAAGCGCTGCGACGCGTCCCCGCCGCCAATCGCGGCATCGCGCTCGGCGCGTTCTCGGCGTTTCAGGACCTGGCGATCGGCTCCACGGGGCCGGTGCTGGGGAGCCTCGCGGCTTCGTTCGGCCCCGCGTCGGCCTTTGGCGTCGGCGCGATCTGCGCCGCGGCCGGAGCCGCCGTCAGCCTCCGCATCGCGGTGGATCCCTCGCGGGAGGCGAAGGGCGGCGACCTCTGAGCGCTTCGGCCACCAGGGCGCTCAGACGTCGAGCCACCGCTTCTCCCGGGCCGAGCGGTAGGCGAGTTCCACAAGCCTCTGCACCTCAAAGCCTTCGCGGAAATCCGGCCCTTCGACCGGGCCGCCCGCGACCGCCACCAGGAAGTCGCGCACCTCGATGGCTTTCAAGTCGTTGAAGCCGATCTGGTGGCCGGCCGCGACGCAGAAGGCGCCATAGGGTTCGTGTTCGGGACCCGCGAGGATCGTTCGATAGCCACGGCGGCCCCTGGGGTCGTCGGCCCGATAGACCTGGAGTTCGTTGAAGCGCTCCTGCGTGAAGACGATGCCGCCCTTCTCGCCGTAGATCTCGAAATCGTGCTGCATCTTGCGGCCCGATGCGATCCAGTTGGCTTCGATGCTGCCCGTCGCGCCGTTGGCGAAGCGGACAAAGAGGCGGGCCAGGTCGTCGACCGCCACGGGCCGGGTCTCGCTCGCGCCAGCGCCCACGGGGCGCACCGCGACGGGTGTCCTCACATCGGCCATCACTTCGACGATCGGCCCGACGAGGTGACGGGCGGTCGCCAGGATGTGGCTGCCGATGTCCGCGAGTGCGCCTCCGCCTCCGGCCGGGTCGAGCCGCCAGGTCCAGGGCGCCTGAGCATCGGCCATGTAGTCCTCGGCATGGACGCCGCGGAAGCTGCGCACCGCACCGATCTCGCCGCTCGCCACGATCTCCTTGGCAAGAGCCATCATCGGGTTCTTGAGATAGTTGAAGCCGACCTGCGTAACGATGCCGGCCGCTTCTGCGGCTTCGGCCATCTCCAGGCATTCGGCGGCGGAGGGCGCGAGCGGCTTCTCGCAATAGACGATCTTGCCGGCCGCGATGGCCGCGAGAGCCATCTCGCGATGCAGCGTGTTCGGGGTCGTGATGTCGACGATGCCGATCTCGGGATCAGCGAGGAGGTCGCGCCAGTTGCCGGTCGAACGGCGGAACCCGAGCTGCCGCCCGGCCTTGGCCGCGAGGGCCGGATCGACGTCCGCCAGCACGGCGAGGTCGACCTCGAAGGGCAGGTCGAAGACCCGCGCCGCCGTGGCGAAGCCCAGCGCATGCGTCCTGCCCATGAACCCCGAGCCGATCAGGCCCACACCGATCTTTGGTTTCTCGCTCATGCTCGTTCCGTAGCCGATGCGGATCGACGCTGTCGAGGCCCGCGCTGGGTTCAGCGCGAGGCCACGACCGCGATCTCGACGGTGTGCGCGAGGCTCTTGCGCCGAGACTCGACCGTGGTCCGGCCCGGCGTCTGCCCTTCGGCGACCCAGGCATCCCAGACGACGGTCATTTCGGCGAAGCTGTTCATGTCGCTCAGCCGGACATGGGCCGACAGCAGCTTCGACTTGTCGGTGCCGGCCTTGCGGAGGAGACGCTCGATGCGCTGCAGGATCTCGCGCGTTTGATCCGTCACCGACCCTCCCGCCGTCGCCCGCGCCACCTGGCCTGCCACATGGACGTGAGGGGCATGCCTCTCGGCCCGGGACATGCGCCCGCCTGGCCCGAACCTCGTGATGGCCATGATGATCGGAGGCCCCCCGGTACTGCTGACGACCGCAAGGCGCGAGACTGCGGGCAGCGCGAAGTGCGGGGAACCCCTTTTCGACGCTGTAGGGTATCAGCACCGCTGATCCGCTCAGGGTCGGCCGAGGACCGATTGCCGGGAGATGAAATCCGCGAGGTAGCGCTTTTCCTCCGTCACGCCGGAGCGCGCGTAAAAACCGATGTCGATCCGGATGGGTCCCGGCAGGTCCGACGAGCGGTCGAGCGCGCGGCATCCTTCCGGGATCGTATCCGCGATCATCGGCCCGATGCCGATGCCGACCCGGACGGCCGTCGCCATCGCGACCAGGGTCGATGCCACGCAGACGGTCTTCCACCTTATGTCCCGATGCGAGAGGGCCGCGATGGCCTGCACGCGCCAGGGGCAGCTTTCGTCGAACATGACGATCGGCAGCGGGGCGCCATGCTCGATCGTGAGATCGGCCCGTACCGACCACAGCAGATGCTCGGTCCAGACCAGGAGGGGCTTGCGGTCGAGGCAGGCGCTGTCGCACACGACGAGGTCGAGCTGGTTTTCCTCGAACAGGGTGGCAAGCCTTCGGTTCGGCTCGACGATGATGTCGATGTCGACCTTCGGGTTCTGGTCCCGGAAGGCGCGCAGGATGTCGATGAGCCGCGTCGCGGCGAAGTCCTCCACGACGCCGAAGCGGACCCGGCCCGCCACCACCTTGCCGTTGAGGCGCCGCCCGATCTCGTCGTTGAGCGTGATGATCTCGCGCGCATACGGCATCAGCACCTGGCCTTCCGCGGTCAGGTCCAGCCCCTTCGTCGAGCGCTCGAACAGCGTGACGCCGACCAGCCCCTCGAGCTTGCGGATCTGCATGCTGACGGCGGCCTGCGTCCGGTTCAGCGATCCTGCGGCTCCGTTGACGGTGCCGACCTCGGCGACGGTGAGGAAGGCGCGCAGCAGGTAGGGATCCAGATCGGCCATGGCGGCTGCGCTTCCTCGGCGGAACGAGATCGGTCGCGCGTCACCGCGAGGGCGCCGCTTCGAGCCGCCTCGCGTAGGTGGTCAGCGGGAAGCAGATGGCGAAGTAGATGACCGCCACGACGCCATAGACCGTGAAGGGTTCGAAGGTCGCATTGTTGATGGCGTTGGCGGTCTTCATCATCTCGGCGAATCCGATGATGGAAGTGACCGCGGTGGCTTTCACGAGCTGCACCAGGAAGCCGACGGCGGGCGGCAGTGTCATGCGCAGGGCTTGAGGCAGGACCACGAGGCGTAGCCGGGCGACGCTGTGCAGGCCGAGTGCCGCCGCCGCCTCCCACTGACCCTGGGGCACCGCTTCGACGCCGCCTCGCCAGATCTCGGCCAGATAGGCGCTCGCATAGGCGGTCAGCCCCAGGCTCGCCGCCACCCAAGGCTCGATGTCGAGGCCGAGCAGCGGCAGGCCGAAAAACACGACGAAGAGCTGCAGCAGCAGCGGCGTTCCTTGGAAGAGGGCGATATAGGCCTTGGCGGTCCGGTTCAGCCATGATCGCGCGTCGATGCGGGCGGCGAGGACCGCGAGACCCGCGGCACCTCCGCCGACGAAGGCCACGAGCGTGAGGACGAGCGTCCAGCGTGCCGCGAGCACGAGGTCGACGACGATGTCGGCAAGCGAGAAACCGTCCATCAGGGCCGCGCTCCGAAGACCCAGCGGGTCGCTCCGAACTGCATGGTCCGGCGCATCAGCGTGGCGAGCCCGAGATAGAGGAGCGTCACGACGAGATAGGTCTCGAAGGCCCGGAAGGTGCGGGCCTGGAGCACGTCGGCCTCGTAGGTCAGATCCTGCACGGCGATCTGCGAGATGACGGCGGATTCGAGCATGATGATGATGATCTGGCTCGACAGGGCCGGGAAGATCACGCGCAGCGCCTGCGGAAGGATGACGGAGACGAAGACGCGGGTGCGGCTGAGCCCGAGCGCGGTGGCACCCTCCCATTGCCCCTTGGGAACGGCATCGAGCCCGGCGCGCACCACCTCGATCCCGTAAGCCGCCATGTTGAGCGTCATGGCGAGCACGGCCGCCGCCACGTTGCCGAGTCGAAGGCCGAGGGTCGGCAGGCCGAAGAAGATGAAGAAGAGCTGGACCAGGAACGGCGTGTTGCGGATCAGCTCGACGTAAGCCGCGATGGCCCGGCGCAGCGCGCGATGGCGACTGCGCCGGGCCGCCGCGCCGGCGATGCTCAAGACCGTGCCGAAGGTCGCCACCACGACGACGAGCATCATGGTGGTCGCGGTCCCGTGGCATAGTGCGCCGAGAGCGCCGGGCAACCAGCCGAAATCGAGCATGCCGCTCACGGATCGACGAGGTCCTTGGGGTCGAGCGGCTTGCCCAGCCATTTGGTCGAGATCTTGTCGAGCGAGCCATCCTTCTTCATGGCTTCGATCGTGTCGTCGAGGGTCTTGACGAGCGCGGGCTCGCCGAGGTTGACCGCGAGGTGGTCCGGCGAGGAGAGCAGCTGGAACTTCTGCTCGGGCGCGATGTCGGTGTGCTTGGCCAGGACTTGGGCACCCACATCGTTGCCGACCGCCATCAGCTGCGTCTGGCCGGACAGGAAGGCCTGGATCACGGCGCTGTAGTTGTCGAAGCGACGGATGTCGGCGCTCTTGGGGGCCGCCGCCGTGAGCGACGTGTCCTCGAGCGTGCCGCGATTGACCGAGATGCTCTTGTCGGCGAGGTCCGGCGCCCCCGACACGCTCATGGCCTTGGGGCCGATCACGGCGATGTAATAGGGCGCGTAGGCCTGGGTGAAGGTGATCACCTTCTCGCGTTCGGCACTCTTGCCGACGCTCATCAGCACGTCGACGCGATGTTCGTTGAGGTAGGGGATCCGGTTCTGCCCCGTGATGCCCACGAGGACGAGCTTCACCTTCAGCGCGTCGGCCAAGAGCTTCGCGACATCGATATCGTAGCCTTTCAGGCTCATGTCGCTGCTCACCGAGGAGAACGGCGGGAAATCCTCGAAGACGCCCACCTTGAGGGTGCCGGCTTTCTGGATATCGGCGAGGCCGTCGGCGCGTGCGGCCGGGCCGCCCGCCATCAGGATCGCGGACGCGGCAAGGCCGATGAGGGTCGTCTTGGTCGAGGTCGGTTTCACGGGCGTTCTCCAGAGGTGGTCGGGGTCCGCCTCAGAGCGAGGCGGGGAACACGGTGCAGGCTGCAGGCCGAACCGCGATCGCGACCGGCTCGCCCGGCGCGAAGGACTGATCGGCGCGGTTGGGTTGCGCGGCCAGGAGACGGTCGCCGCTGCCGAGTTCGATCAGGACTTGGCGGATCGGACCGAGCGGGGTGACCTCGACGACACGGCCGAGCGTGGTACCGGCCATGGGCCTCTCGGCTTCGAGCCGCGTTACCTCGATGCTTTCGGGGCGCACGCAAAGCTCCGCCCTGCCGGCGCATAGGCTCGTGTCGGCGACCGACAGGGTCCAGCCGGACCGAGCGCAGAAGGTCGCGATACCGGCATCCTTGCGCAGATGTCCGGCGATCCAGTTGGCGCGTCCCATGAAGTCGGCGACGAAGCGGGATTTCGGCTTCCAATAGACGTCGTTGGGCGAGCCGATCTGCATGAGCTCGCCCCGGCTCATCACGAAGACCCGTTCGCCGAGGCTCATCGCTTCCTCCTGGTCGTGGGTCACGACGATCGCGGTCGAGCCGACCGCGGCCAGCACCTGTTTCAGTTCCGCACGAAGCTCGTGGCGCAGCTTGGCATCGAGCGCCGAGAGCGGCTCGTCGAGCAGGACGAGTTCCGGATGGGTCGCCAGGGCGCGCGCCAGGGCGACACGCTGCTGCTGGCCGCCGCTCAACTGGTCCGGCCTTCGGCTGCCGAAATCGTCCAGACGCACGAGGCCGAGCATATCGGCGACACGGCCGGGGATCCGCGACCTGGGCATGCCGCGGTGGCGCAAGCCGTAGGCGACGTTCTCGCCGACCGTCATGTGGGGAAACAGGGCATAGTGCTGGAACAGAAGTCCCACGTTGCGTTCGTAGGGTCTCAGGCCGGCCATGCTGCGACCTCCGATCAGGACTTGCCCGGCGTCGGGTTCTTCGAAGCCCGCGATCATGCGCAGGATCGTGGTCTTGCCGCAGCCGCTCGGCCCGAGCAGCGCGATCGTCTCGCCGGCCGACACCGTGAAGGAGACATCCGCAATGGCCGTCACGGCACCGAACCGCTTGGTCACGTGGCTGAACTCGACGGTGGCGGTCATCGGACTTTCTTCTAGGAGCGGAACAGGCCTTGGCCGAGGACCCGATCGAAGCCGACCCATCGATCGAGGAGAAGGATCAGGATCACCGTCAGGCCCATCAGCAGGACCGCGGCCGCGGCGATGGAGAGATCGAAGGCGGCCCGCATGTTGCTGATCAGCGTCACCGGCAACGTCGTGGCCGAGGGATCGCTCAGGAACAGGCTCACCGAGACGTCGTCCATCGAGATCGCGAAGGTGAAGATCGCGCCTGTGATGATGCCGGTTCGGATCAGCGGCAGCGTCACGCTCCAGAACGCCTGGCGGTCCGTCGCGCCGAGCACCAGCGCGGCCTCGGTGAGGGTCGCGTCGTAGCCAGTGAGACTCGCGAGGCTGGCGCGGATCGCGTAGGGCAGCGTGATGATGAGATGGCCCATCATCAAGCGCGCCATCCCGTCGACCACACCGAGACGGGCGAGGAACAACAACAGACCGAAACCGATCACGACGGGCGGAACCACCAGGGGCGACAGGAACGCCGCCTGCAGAGCGTCTCGGCCGGGGAAGCGGCCCTTTGCCAGAGCCAGCGCGGCGCCCGTGCCGATCACCGCCGAGACCGCGGTGGTGGCACCGGCCAGGATCAGGCTCGTCTCCAGGCTCGACACCACGTCGTCCTGGCCGAAGAGCCTGGCGAACCAATGCAGCGACAGGGCCGGCGGCGGCAGGGGGCCGAGGTAGCTGCGAGCGTCGAAGGCCATCAGCGTGGTGACGAGCAGCGGCACGATGAGGAACGCCAGGCCGACCGCTATGATCACGCCGACGACCGCG
>CAXUOD010000037.1:29192-31664 GCA_964252585.1 uncultured Lichenihabitans sp.
CGACGGCGCCCGTACGGCGTTCGGCGGAGCGGCTCACACGCCGGCCTTGCGGGTCTGCACGACCGTGAGTCCGGCGATCACGACCATGGAGACGGCCAGCATGGCCAACGACACGGCGGCTCCGCTGGGATAGTTCGCGATGTCGGAGAAGCGCGTGTAGATGATGTTGGACATGAACAGCACCCTGCCCCGTCCGAGCACCATGGGGATCACGAAGGCGCTGATCGCGAAGGTCAGGGACACGAGGAAGCTCGACACCAGTGCCTGCCGGCTCAACGGCAGCGTGATCGTGAGATGGGCCTTCCAGGCGGGCGCACCGAGCGACTGGGCGGCATCGATCAGGCGGGGGTCGATCGATTGCACGGCGCCGATCAGCGTGAGCACCGCCACCGGCACGATGGCGTGCACGAGGCCCGCGATCACCACGGCCTCGATCGTGCCTCGCGCGTTGGGGGCGATCCCGAGCCAGATCATCAGTGGACGCGTGATGCCGACCGAGCCGAACGTCAGTTCGATCGCGTAGGTCTTGACCAGGATGCTCGACAGCACGAGCATGATCATGACGCCGAGGCTGATGGTTCTCCAGCGCGGCGAAAAACGGCGCACGATGAAGAAGGCCAGGGGATAGGCAACCACCAGGCCGATCACGGCCGCGACCGTCCCGATCCAGAACGTCGTCAGCAACACGTCCGCGAAAGCCCCGCTGAAGAGGTCAGCGTAGTTCGCGGTGGTGAACGGCGCGTCGGGGACGATGCCGACGCGACCCGGTGTGAACCGGCGGACACTCTGGGTCGCCAACTCCACGAGTGGCAGCACGAAGCCGCACAGCAGCACCAGGGAGGCCGGCGCGAGAAGGATCGCCGTGCCCCGGCCGCGTACACCAGCGGCGGATGCGGTGCGGGCCAGCGCTGGAGACGGCGGTGCTGACATGGCGGGCCTCGCGCCTCCACGCCTCAAAGCAGCGGGGCGATATCCTGCTCCCAGCGCTTGGCCCAGGCGTCCTGGTTCGACAGGACGACGTTGTAGTCGGGCACGTAGACGAACTTCTGGAATTCGTCCGGCGAGAAGGACAGATGCCTGAGGTTGTCGGTCGTGGTCGCCTTGGTGTTGAGCGGCGCCTCACCCGCGACCTTGCTGTAGAGCGAGTCCATGGCGGGGCTGATGGCGAAGTTCACGAAGTCGAGGGTGGGCTTGAGGTTGGGCCTGTTCTTCATCACGCCGAAGCCGCTCTGGTACAGGAAGGTCTTGAACCCCTCCTGCTTGGTCAGCCGGGTGACCGGAAAGCTCTTGGCCACGGCCGCCCAACCGGGCTCCGCGAAGAAGCCGACCGAGGTCTCGCCGGCCGTGAGCGAATTGGTGAAGTCGATATCCGTCACCGCGATCCGGCCGATATTGCCGCTCTTTGCGAGGTCCTTCATCAGCTTCCAACCCGGCTCCATATTGGATTCGCTGCCCCCGGCGTGCAGCGCCAAGGCCACGATCTGCAGCATCATGCTCTGCGTGGGCCCGGGCCAGCAGACCGCTCCCTTGAGCTTGGGGTCGAACAGGTCGTCGATCGTGGTCAGCTTCATGGGCGCCGTATCGGTCCGGTAGCCGAAATAGATACCGCCCACGGCGCGCGGCACCGCCTTGATGGCCCCCTTGGCGTCGCGGATGATGATCTTCTCTGGAATGTCGGCGAGGTTGGGGACGTCGGCCGGCGAGATCGTCTCCAGCCAGTCCTCCTTCACCATCGTGTTGAAGGAGCCCTCCCACCCGGCGACATAGTCGTAATCGACCGTCGGCCAAGCGGCCTTGATCTTGGGCAGGATGGCGGCGGCGCCGCCTTGATGCAGGACCCAGCGGAACGCCACCTCGTTCTGGGCCGCCGCGATCTGCTTCATCGCCTCGACGACATCGCCGCCCCATTCGACGGCTGTGAGCGTCGGGCCGGCGGCTGCGGCCGACGCGACGGTCCGGGCCAGCGTATCGGTGAGGCCGAGTGCCGCGAGCGAGCCGATCAGGTGTCGGCGTGTGAGCGAGAACGTCATGGCGGAACTGCCGATGCTGGAGGAGAGCCTAGGGCTCGACGCCGCAGACATCGCCCTGTGGAACGTCGCTAGGCTAGCGGGAAAAACCTCGCCCCACTATAAGCTTTTCTGAATGCGAGCTCGTTTGACGTAACAATAAGCAGCTTGGCGTCCAGATGAGCAGCGTCGAATGCTTGTGACTAGACGATCACCATCCCCGACCGATCATGTTTTCTTATAGTCCGCCGACCATTTCCGAGGTTCCGGACGGCCACGAAACGGCCGATCGACGGTGCCGACGGGATCGTCTTCCGGTCCAAGCAATCGTAAGACGGTCAGCCATGGTCCGGTGAAGACGACTAGCCGCCCGGCCGCGGCCCTCGCTCGTTCCAGCCTCGACGAACCTCGGGAGACCCGCGTGCCGAACACCAACCCGCTGCTCGCCGCCACCGATGCGCCGCCC
>CAXUOD010000038.1:0-30802 GCA_964252585.1 uncultured Lichenihabitans sp.
CGATCGCCAATGCGGCCATGGCGGACCGCACCACGGTCGAATGGGACAAGGACGATCTCGACGCCCTCGGGATCCTCAAGATCGACGTCCTGGCGCTCGGCATGCTGACCTGCCTGAAGAAGGGGTTCGACCTGCTCCAGCGCCATTATGGCGCCACCTATACGCTGGCGACGCTGCCGCGGGAGGAGCCCGTCGTCTACGACATGATCGATCGGGCCGACACCATCGGGGTGTTCCAGATCGAGAGCCGGGCCCAGATGTCCATGCTGCCGCGGCTGAAGCCCAGGGCCTTCTACGATCTCGTGATCGAGGTCGCGATCGTGCGGCCGGGGCCCATCCAGGGCGACATGGTGCATCCTTATCTCCGGCGGCGGCAGGGATTGGAGCCGGTCGCCTATCCGTCTCCCGAACTCGAACAGGTGTTGAAGAAGACGCTCGGCGTGCCGCTCTTCCAGGAGCAGGCCATGAAGATCGCCATCGTGGCGGGCGGTTTCACGCCGAGCGAAGCCGACAGGCTCCGCCGCGCCATGGCGACCTTCAAGCGCGTCGGTACGATCGGGACCTTCTACCACAAGATGGTCGACGGCATGGTGGGTCGCGGCTACCCGAAAGAATTCGCCGAATATTGCTTCAAGCAGATCGAGGGTTTCGGCACCTACGGGTTTCCGGAGAGCCACGCCGCCTCCTTCGCGCTCCTGGTCTATGCCTCGGCCTGGATGAAGTGCCGCTACCCGGATGTTTTCGCCTGCGCGCTGCTCAACGCCCAGCCGATGGGCTTCTACGCCCCGGCCCAACTGGTGCGCGACGCCCGCGACCATGGCGTGCCGGTCCACGAGGTAGACATCAATTTTTCATCCTGGGATCATGAGCTTGTTGGAGTATCCTCATCTCAGGATGGAACCGGGACCCAGGTCCATCTCCGGCACGGAGAGATGAAGGACCACATCTTGGGAGACCAAGCGATCCGGCTCGGCCTCAGGCAGGTCAAGGGCCTGCGCCAGGACGACATGGAGCGGCTCGTCGGGCGGCGGGCGCGAGGCTACGACTCGGTCCGTGACCTCTGGCTCAGGGCCGAACTGCCCTTGTCGGCGCTCGAGATCCTGGCCGACGCCGATGCGTTCCGCTCGATCGGCCTCGACCGGCGCGACGCGCTCTGGGCCGTGCGCGGCCTCAACCGGTCGGGCGACAAGGACGACCTGCCGCTGTTCACGGGTTCACGGACCATGAGCCGCCATCACGAACCCGAGGCGGCGCTGCCGCCCATGCGGCTCGGCGAGCATGTGGTCGAGGATTATCGCAGCTTGACGCTGTCGCTGAAGGCCCATCCGGTGAGCTTCATCCGGCAGACCCTCGGGAAGCGGCGCATCCTGCGCAGCCAGGACCTCGCCACGACGCCAACCGGCCGGCGTGTCTCGGTTGCGGGGCTGGTGTTGGTGCGCCAGAGGCCCGGATCGGCCCATGGCGTCATCTTTCTCACGATCGAGGACGAGACCGGCACGGCCAATGTCATCATCTGGCCGAAGGTCTTCGAGGCCAACCGGGCCGCCGTCATCGCGTCGCGCCTTCTCTGCATCACGGGACGGCTGCAGAACGAGAACGGGGTGATCCATGTCGTGGCGGAGCGGCTCGACGACCTGACGGCCGAATTGAGCACCTTGGGCGATGCGGGGGAAAGCCTGTCGGACCTCGCCCGTGCCGACGAGATCAAGCGGCCGCCGGTCCTCCCGGCTCCCGGTCGCGGCAAGGAACTCGGGGCCAGGATCGGTTTCCCGCTCAAGGCCGATACCCGCCGCAAGACGGAGGAGGCCGAAACCTTGCCGCTCGCGGTCGGCGACGTGCGCCGCGCCATGCCGAAAGGGCGCAACTTCCATTGAGCGGGCCTGACGCTGGTGGCCCGCGTTCCAAGCTCAACTGAGCGCCAGATGTCCAAGGAGCCTCGTCATCGGTCGCGCCATTGAATGCCGTTTCGGGTCGGCCGATAACGCCGCTATGGCTGATCGCGCCACGGATTGAAGATCGGAGCGCGGGCTTTCTCAAAATCGTTGACGTCGCGTGACACGATCGTCAGTCCATGATGCAGGGCCGTCGCCGCAATGATAAGATCGGGCTGCGAGAAGGTGTGGCCCGCCTTGCGACCATCCTCGACCAGCAGCCGCCACTTGAACATCACGTCCTCGCTGATCGGCAGCACCCGTTGATCGAACATCGGCCGCACCTGGTGCGTCAGCCAGTTGCCCAGCTCGGCGCGCCGGCCGGCCTCGCCGACCAACTCGATGCCGAAGCGGATTTCGGCAAGCGTCACGGCGCTGACGAACAGCCGATCGAGCGGTTGCGCGGCGACGAAGGCCACGACCCTGGCTTCAGGCTTCGGCCGGCGCAGCTCGGACAGGATGTTGGTATCGAGCAGCCAGTCCGTCACAGCGTTACGTCGCGGACGGACAGCGCGCCGCGTGCAGGCTCGAGATCGAGATCACGATAGGGTGAAGCCTGCATGGCGGCGATCAGCGCTTCCCCGGTGCGCTCACCCTTGAGGCGGCGGAATTCCTTCGCCGAGATCACCACAACTTCGTCGCGGCCATGCACGGTCACATGCTGCGGTCCATCGCTATGGACGCGCCGGACCAACTCGCTGAACCGCGCCTTGGCATCCTGCAACACCCAATGACCGGGAGGTCTGGTGGTCTTCGTCGCGGGCGGGTACGTTCTAGTCATACTGACTAGATTATCAGAAGACAGGCTTGCGCTTCAAGCCTGACGAACGGTCTGATCTGGGTATACCCACCGGCGCTTCCGGTTTCACATAGCCGTTATGGAACGCTCGTAAACAGAGCGAATTCATCGGAGAACCGGCATGTCGAGTTTATCGGCCGTCCCTGACACGAAGCCAGCCGTCGATCGGCCCAAGGTCGACTACCCGACCAGTCCCGGCACGGTCATCGGGGTGCTCGGCGTCATGGCGGCGGGTCTCCTGTTCGCGGCCTACAGCGTCTACAGCGACGTCGAGGCGGCAGGAAACACGCACCACCCCGTCGGCGTCTACCTGCTGCTGGCCGTGGCGCTCGTGATCGCGCTCGGTTTCGAGTTCGTGAACGGTTTCCACGATACCGCCAATGCGGTCGCGACCGTCATCTACACCCATTCGTTGATCCCGAACTACGCGGTCGTCTGGTCTGGGTTCTTCAATTTCCTGGGGGTCGCGACCTCGACCGGGCTCGTGGCTTTCGGAATCGTGTCGCTGCTGCCGGTGGAACTGATCCTGCAGGTCGGCTCCGACGCCGGCTTCGCCATGGTCTTCGCGCTCCTGATCGCGGCGATCCTTTGGAACCTCGGCACCTGGTGGCTGGGGCTGCCGGCGTCGAGTTCGCATACGCTCGTGGGTTCGATCATCGGGGTGGGGATCACCAACGCCTTGATGCATGGCCGCAGCGGCACGTCGGGCGTCGATTGGGCGCAGGCGACGAACGTCGGCGAGGTGCTGCTCATCTCGCCCATCGTCGGCTTCGTCTTTTCGGCCCTGCTCCTGCTCGTCATGAAAGCCCTGGTGCGCAAGCCGGAGCTCTACAAGGAGCCCAAAGCCAACGAACCGCCGCCGCTGTGGATCCGCGGGCTGCTGATCCTGACCTGCACCGGCGTGTCGTTCTTCCACGGGTCGAACGACGGACAAAAGGGCATGGGCCTTATCATGCTGGTCCTGATCGGCACGGTGCCGACGGCCTATGCGCTGAACCGCGCCGTGCCCGACAGCGAGGTCCCGACTTTCGAGCAGACGTCGAATGCCGTGTCGAAGATCATCGACGCCAAGGCCGCCGGCTACAACATCACGGGGGACCCTCGTCCCGCCGTCACGGCTCTCGTGCGAGACAAGCAGATCAGCGAGGGCACCTATCCCTCCCTCGCCGTGCTGATCGACGACATCGCGAATCAAGTGAAAAGCTACGGGTCGCTCGCCAACATTCCTGCGGATCAGGTCGGCAATACGCGCAACGACATGTATCTCGTCTCCGAGGCGATGCGGAACCTTCCCAAGATCCAGGATAACGAACTCAGCCCCGACGAGCAGAAGACGCTCGGCAAGTACAAGGGCCTCCTCGACCACTCGACCAAGTTCATCCCGATCTGGGTCAAGATCTGCGTGGCCCTGGCGCTGGGCCTCGGCACGATGATCGGCTGGAAGCGGATCGTCGTGACGGTCGGCGAGAAGATCGGCAAGACTCACCTGACCTACGGCCAGGGGGCGGCGGCGGAGATCATCGCCATGGCGACCATTGCGGCAGCCGACCAATATGGCTTGCCTGTCTCGACCACCCACGTCCTCTCGTCGGGCGTCGCCGGCACCATGGCGGCGAACGGCTCGGGCGTGCAGATGGAGACGATCCGCAACGTCATCATGGCGTGGGTGCTCACGCTGCCCTGCGCCATCCTTCTCTCGGGCACGCTCTACTTCATCTTCGCCCATATCTTCTGACCGCCGCCGCCGAATGAGGTAAGCCCGGCCCGGAAGGAGCCGGGCTTTTTAGCGCCTGTTCGATGGCCGCCCCGGCTGCTAATCCTAAAGCGAGCCGCCGCCGCGCCGACGTCCCTCGTTGCGCTTTCCTGTGAGACACGCCCATGGCTTCGATCGACGCCGTCCTCGCCCGCATCGTCGCCAACCAGCCCGGTGCGCAGCAACGGCTCTTCGAACTCCTGGCGATCCCTTCGATCTCGACCGACCCCGCCTACGCGCCCCAATGCGAGCGCGCCGCCGATTGGCTGGCCGCGGAACTGAACGGTCTCGGTTTCACGGCGTCGGTCCGCCCGACCGCGGGGCGGCCCATGGTGGTGGGCCACACCAAGGCGGCGCGCCGCGATGCGCCGCATGTGCTCTTCTACGGCCACTACGACGTGCAGCCCGTCGATCCCCTGTCGCTGTGGAACAGCGACCCGTTCAAGCCCGAGCTCCAGGAGGGTCCCAGCGGATCCCGAATCGTCGGGCGCGGCGCGTCCGACGACAAGGGTCAGCTGATGACCTTCGTCGAAGCCTGCAGGGGCTTCAAGGAGACCGGCGGCCTACCGTGCGACGTCACGGTCCTGTTCGAAGGGGAGGAGGAGACGGGTTCGCCGTCGCTCCCGGCCTTCATCGCGGCGGAAGGCGACACGTTGAGGGCCGACCTCGCGCTCGTCTGCGACACCGGCATGTGGGATGCCGCGACGCCGTCCATCACGACGATGCTGCGCGGCCTCGTGCTCGAAGAGATCGTGATCACGGGGGCCGACCGCGACCTGCACTCCGGTGGCTACGGGGGGGCCGCGGTCAATCCGATCCATGTCGTGTCGCGGATCATCGCCGACCTTCACGACGCCAGGGGCCGCGTCGCCCTGACGGGGTTCTACGACGGCGTGGACGAACTCCCGGAGGACGTCGCCGAGCAATGGCGCGCGCTGCCGTTCGACGCCGACGATTTCCTGCGCGGCGTCGGTCTTTCGGTCCCGGTCGGCGAAGCGGATCGCAGCGTCCTCGAGAAGATCTGGTCGCGGCCGACCTGCGACGTCAACGGGATCATGGGCGGCTATACCGGATCGGGCTCGAAGACCGTGCTTCCGGCTCAGGCGAGCGCCAAGGTCTCGTTCCGACTCGTCGGTCGGCAGGATCCGGCCAAGGTCGCCGACGCCTTCCGAGGGTTCGTGCGGGAACGGCTCCCGCGGGACTGCAAGGTCGAGTTCCTGTCGCATGGCGCGAGCCCGGCGCTGCAACTGGCGTTCAGCTCGGAAGCCCTCACCCGTGCCCGCCGGGCGCTTCACGCCGAATGGGGCAAGGATCCCGTGATGTCGGGAGCGGGTGGCTCGATCCCGATCGTCGGTGTGTTCAAGAAGGATCTGCGGATGGACACCCTGATGATCGGGTTCGCGCTCGACGATGACCGCATCCACTCGCCGAACGAGAAATACGAGCTGAGCTCCTTCCACAAGGGTGCGCGGAGTTGGGCAAGGGTGCTCGACGCCCTGGCCAAGTAGCCGAGTGTTCCGACGGGGCTCAAGCGCGCGCCGCACGTCGCAATGGTAGCCGCACGCCGCCGATCCGGAGCGCGACGAAGAGAGCCCCTCCATAGACCGCGGCTCCGCTCGCGCCGGTGAGGCCGAGGTGGATGACATCGGCGAAATGCAGGCTCGCCGTGGCGTCGGCGATCGGGCCGTTGGCCGCGAAAACGTAGATCCCGAGCGCCAGCGCAGCCGCGTCGACCGCGATCGCGACCCGCACCAGCGTGTCATCGGGGCGCAGCACGTCTTGCAGCCAGCCGATGCTGCAGAGCAGGAGAAGGTTGATCCAGTATCCGACGGCGGTCGCGGTGGCGAGGCCGGCCGCGCCATAGGGTTTGTAAAGCAGGATCTTCAGGGAAAGGTTGAAGGCGACCGCAAGCAGAGAGGCCGCCATGGGCACTGTGGTGTTGCCCCGCGCCTGAAAGCCCGATCGGGCCGACGAGATCAACAGCAGGGGCAGCAGGCCGAAGCCGTAGGCGGCCAGCACGGAGGCCGAGGCCGAAGCCGCTTCGGCGGTGAACTTGCCGCGGAGGAACACCCCCCGCATGATCTCGTCTGGGATCAGCACGAAGGCGAGGAAGAACGGCGTCGCCAGGGCGAGCGTCAGCCCCACAGTGCGGTTCTGCGCCCGCAAGGCCCCACCGGGGTCGCCGGCCGCGAAGTAGCGGCTCATCTCGGGCAGCAGGACCGTGCCGGCCGCCACGCCGATCAGCCCGACCGGAAGCTGGTAGATGCGTTCCGCATAGTAGAGCGTCGTATTGCCGTTGGGCAGGAGCGAGCCGATGATCGTATCGGCGAAGATCGCCATCTGCGGTCCGGCGGAGCCGATCACGGCGGGCCCCAGTGCCCGGAAGAACTGGCGCACGTCCGGGCCGAGACGCGGTGGAACGACCCGCTCCAGCACGCCCGCGCGCCGCGCAGCGCCGAACATCAGCGCGAGTTGCGCCAGCCCCGACACCGATACGCCGACGCTGGCCGCGATCCCGGCGTCCGGAAACAGCCAGGCCACGGCGAGGAACGCCATCATGCAGACGTTCAGGAGCACGGGGGCGAAGGCCGCGGCGGCGAACTTGCGATGGGCGTTCAGCGTGCCCGATTGGAGCGTCACCAGCACCATGCAGAACAGGTAGGGGAAGGTGAGCCGCGTCATCAGAACGGCCCGGGCGAACTGGGCCGGGTCCGCATCGAAGCCCGGCGCCAAGGCGCGCACGAGCGACGGCGTGAAGACCTCCGCGAGGGCGAGCACCAGCGCCTGGGACAGCAGCAGGATCGTGAAGATCTGGCTGGCGAAGTCGCCCGCCGCCTGGTGGCCGCGCCGCTCCAGCACGCGCGAATAGGACGGGACGTAGGCGGCGTTGAAGGCACCCTCGCCGAAGATGGCGCGGAATTGGTTCGGCAGCCGGAACGCCACGATGAAGGCGTTGCCGAGCGGGCCGGTGCCGAGGATCGTCGCCTGCATCACGTCGCGGAAAAAGCCCGTAACGCGGGACAGCAGCGTCAGCCCGGCGACCGAGATCAGGTGTCTGTACATCCGGGCCCGAAATCCTTACGCGGCCGACACCTCGTGCACCGGTTCGATCGGCCGGTACACCTTTCGTGCGAGATGGATCGGTGCACCGCCTCTAAGCTGGTGGGCCGACTGCTTCAAAGAGAGGAAACATCCGCTCGGGTCGGACCACTAGCGACCAACATCCCATAGCCGATCCGGGTCGGCGGCGCAGCCTGGCGTCGCAAACCCGATGCAGCGCGGGATCAAGGCCTACTGGATCGGCCGGTCCATGTTTCGGCGCCCAGCGGCGGAGCGCCGGCCGACTCACTTCATGGCGGCTTGGTAGAGTTCGTCGACATGGTCCCAGTTGACGAGATTTTCGACGAAGGCCTTGAGGTAGTCGGGACGGCGATTGCGGTAGTCGATGTAGTAGGAGTGCTCCCAGACATCGACGCCGAGGACGGGCGAGGCGCCGTGAACGAGCGGGTTCTCGCCATTGGGTGTCTTCATCACCTCGAGCTTGCCGCCTTTGACGGCCAGCCAGGCCCATCCGGAGCCGAATTGCGTCGTGCCGGCCTCGATAAAAGCCTTGGTGAAGCCTTCCATGGATCCGAAACTCTCCATCAACCCCTTCTCGACGGCCCCCGACGGCTTGCCACCGCCGCTCGCCTTCATCCACTTCCAGAAATGGATGTGGTTGAAATGCTGGCCGGCGTTGTTGAAGATACCCTGATTCTTGCCGAAGGAGGCCTTGACCACCTCTTCGACCGACATGTTCTCGTACTCCGTTCCTTTCATCAGGTTGTTGCCGTTGGTCACATAGGCCTGATGATGCTTGTCGTGGTGGAACTCGAGCGTCTCCTTCGACATGTAGGGTTGCAGCGCATCGTAGCTGTAGGGCAGCTCGGGAAGCGTGAAGGTCATGGTCGAAGCTCTCCTTGAGATCCGGGCTGGTGCGCGACGCCCGCTGAGCCGCTGTTGAGGGGCGGCTCGCCCCCGCTGGGCAAACTAATGGTCTAAGCCCGTGGCGACAACGCCGTTAACCCTGTCCGAGGGTGCAATTCGCCTCTCGTTTTGCGTCGTCCTCCCTTCCTGTGTAACTGAAAGCCTCGCGAGGACCTTGGTCGCGACGGTGCCGAACCGTGGGGATGGCTGATGAGGTGGTTGATTTTCGCCCTCGGCGCCGCGTTGGCGCTGGGTGGAGCGGCTTCGATCGTTTCGGGGTTGCCCTATATCCGAATGGAGTTCGGGTGGACCGAAGTCATCGCCGGAACCACGGCAGTGTCGGCCGGGATCGTCACGGTGGCGCTCGCCGCCGTCTTGGGCGCGCTTCGACGTCTGGAATTGCGCTTCGCCGAAAGCAGGCCGCCGGCGATGCGCGACATCCCCGACGTCGCAGGTCACGCGGCGGAACAGACGCCCGCTTTCGCGACGGATCCGGTCGGCGATGAGGAAGGCATCGGGGCCTACGAACCCGACGTCCCCGTTGCATCCGCGGTGGAACGCGACGTTCCGCCGTTGCCGGCCACGCGGCCCATCGCGGAGCGCATCTGGACGAAGCCGAGCGCCACGGGGTCGCTCGCGAACGAGAGGACCCCGTCATCGGTCCCGGGGGAGCCTTCCCGCCCGACGGACCGCGAGCCGAGACGCCAGCCCGAAGCAAGCCAGATCGGTGCCGCGGCGCCCCGGTCCTACGTGCGTCCCGCGGCCGGGTCACCGACCCGCGGCGGCGCCGACGACCGCGTCCCCTCTCTCATTCCGTCACCTCGGCCTCCCGTCACCGCGGAGGCAGCTCCGACCGTCGTGGGCCGGTACGAGTCGGGCGGTGCATCCTACGTGCTCTTTTCGGACGGAACGATCGAAGTCGAGACGGAAGTCGGACTCCATCGGTTCGGATCGATGGAGGAGTTGAAGGCCTATATCGACCAGCAGCAGACATCCCCGATCAGCTGATCCGGAGGCGGATGCGAAGCAGCGGCGAGGGGTTCACGCCCGCTGCCGCTTCGGTTTGACGTCATGGCTTCCCGTGCAGGCCAGCGCGAAGGCGAACTGCAGGCCGACCTCGTCGAGTTGGTCGTAGCGGCCCGATGCGCCGCCGTGCCCCGCCTCCATATTGGTCTTCAGCAACACGAGCGATGGCGACTCGGCCATCGTCCTCAGTCGCGCCACCCATTTCGCAGGCTCCCAGTAGGTGACGCGCGGATCCGTCAGGCCTCCCAAAGCCAGGATCGCGGGATAGCGCTGCCGGGCGACGTTGTCGTAGGGCGAGTAGCCGCGGATCGTGTCGAAGGCGTCGCGATGCAGGATGGGGTTGCCCCATTCGAGCCATTCCGGCGGCGTGAGCGGCAGCTGATCGTCGAGCATCGTGTTCAGGACATCGACGAAGGGGACATCGGCGATGATGCCGGCGAAAAGACCGGGTGCCGCATTCGCGACCGCACCCATCAGCATCCCTCCGGCACTGCCGCCCTGCGCGACGATGCGGCCCTCGGCCGTGAACCCCGCCGAGACCAGGGCTCGGCCGGCCGCGATGAAATCGCCGAACGTATTGGTCTTGTTGGCAAGCTTTCCGTCCGTGTACCAGGCCCAGCCTTTGTCCGTTCCGCCGCGCACATGCGCGACCGCATAGACGAAGCCGCGGTCGACCAGGGACAGGCGCTTCGTGCCGAAGGCCGCCGGGATCGCGTAGCCGTAGGCCCCGTAACCATAGAGAAGAAGCGGCGCCGATCCGTCGAGCACGAGGTCGCGGCGGTGCAGGACCGAGACCGGCACTTCGGCACCATCCGGCGCCTCCGCGAAGATCCGGCGGGTGACGTAGGACGCGGGATCGTGGCCGGAGGGCACCTCCTGGCGCTTGCGCAAGCTCCGGGCTCCCGTCTCCATGTCGTAGTCGTAGACTTCCTCCGGCGTCGTCATCGACGAATAGGAAAACCGCATGACGTCGGTGTCTTGCTCGACCACCTCTTCGAGGCCGAGGGAATAGGCCTCTTCGGGGAAGCTGACCGCGGTCTCGACGCCGGTCTCGAAGTTTCGGATCACGATCTGCGGCAGGCAGTTCTCCTGCTCGAGCCGGACGAGGTGCCGCGCGAACGCCGCCGACCCGACGATCAACCGCCCCGGCCGATGCGGAACGAGGTCGCGCCACATCTCCTGGCTCGGGTTTTCGACCGGCGTTTCGACGATCTTGAAGTCGACTGCCCCGTCGGCATTGGTGAGGATGATGAAGCGGTCGCCACGATGATCGAGTTCGTATCGCTTGCCCGGTGACCGGGCCGCGATGAGGCGAGGTTCGGTCTCGGGCGCGTCGAGCGGGACCACGCGGGCTTCCGCCGCATCATGGCCGTGGATCGAGATGATGGCGAAACGCCCCGACCGGCTGCGGCCGACCGAGACGAACCAGGTCGGGTCGGCCTCGTCGTAGACCGCTCGGTCTTCGTGGTGTTCGGTCCCGAGCCGGTGCAGCCAGACGCTGCTGGCGCGATGGTTGTCGTCGACCCGGACATAGAAGAACGCGGCACTGTCCGCGGTCCAGACCACGCTGCCGTCCGACCGTGTCACATGATCGGCCGCATCGTGCCCGGTCGCTACGTCGCGGATCTTGATGGTGTAGAGTTCCGAGCCTTTGTGGTCGGCCGTCCAGGCGAGGAGATCGTGTCGACCGGAGGGTTCGCAATCGCCGAGTTCGAAGAACTCATGGCCCTTGGCCAGCGCATCGCCGTCGAGCAAGACGGTCTCGGGTCCGCCGCCCCGCGGGATGCGGCAGAACAACTCGTGCTGACCGTCTTCCCGGAAGCGCGTGTAGTATTCGAACGGACCATCGGGTACGGGGACATCGGCGTCCTCGTCTTCCATGCGGCCGCGCATCTCCTTCACAAGCCGCTTCTGAAGCGCCGCCGTCGGGGCCATGACGGTTTCCGCATAGGCGTTCTCGCGCTCGAGCAGATCGCGGATCTCGCCCGGCAGCGTCGTGGGATCGCGCAGCACCTCGCGCCAGTTTTCGGCACGGATCCAGGCGAAATCGTCGAGGACTTCCGTGCCATGGATGGTGCGGCTCGTGCGACGAGCCGCGATCTCAGGGGGCGCGCCGACCTGCAGCGGCCCCGTCGAAGCGACGTGGGTCATGCGATCGGCTCAACGCTGCTCGGGCTTGAGATCGAGGGCGGCGCCGTTCATGCAATAGCGAAGGCCCGTCGGACGCGGCCCATCCGGGAACACGTGGCCAAGATGCGCCTCGCAGGTGGCGCAGCGGACTTCGGTACGCCTCATCAGCAGGGACCGGTCGGAATATTCCGCGACGGCGTCGGGTTCGATCGGCGCAGAGAAACTCGGCCAGCCGGTGCCCGAGTCGAACTTGGTCGTCGAAGCGAAGAGCGGAGCGCCGCAACAGATGCACGCGTAGGTCCCCGGTGACTTCGTGTCCCAATAGGGCCCCGTGAAAGGTCGCTCCGTCCCGTGGCCCCGTGCCACCCGGAACTGCTCCGGCGTCAGTTGCGCGCGCCATTCGGCTTCCGATTTCGTGACTTTCGTCTTGGTGTCGGTCGACATGAATTATCCTCGTCTCAACGGTTCGGAGCCCGATGCACCTGTTATCGGGTCGAGCTCCACGCGGGGCAAGGCCGTCCGGCGTCGCTTCGGCAAAGCAGGACTGGACCGATCACGGCCCCGTCAGCGCGGCCCGGGCGTCGGACCTGATCCGCTCGACCATCGCACTGAAGCCGTTCGACCTCTGGCGCGTGAGGTGGCCGCCGAGCCCTAACCGCTCGAAGAGTTGGCTCGCGTCCGTGGCGACGATCTCGGAGGCATGCTTGCCGCCGTAAAGCGCGAGCGCGAGATAGATCAGTCCCCTCACGATATGCGCGTCGCTGTCGCCGCGAAAGGCGAGGATCGGGTCGGTGTCGCCCGCCTGCCGTACCTCGGTCTCGAGCCAGACTTGGCTGGCACATCCCCGCACCCGATTGGCTTCGTCATGCGCAGACGCGGGGAGGGGTTCGAGCGCCCGTCCGAGTTCGATGAGGTATCCGTAGCGATCATCCGTATCGTCCAGGAACTCGAAATTGGCGATGATCTCGTCGACATTGGGCATGGTGGTCGGGGCGCTCCTTGTGCACCGCATATCGCCCGCCTGGCGGCGGATCGCCAGTGGCTTCTCGTCATGGCTCGGCAGGGAATCCGCCGATTCCGACAGCGTTTGCCGTCGATCGCTCCGTCCGCGGCATCATCGCCCGGCCTGTGCCGCAGGGAACTCGCGCAGCTGCGGATACTTGGAACGGCAGCAACGCGGCCGTGCATCGGCAAGCGGGCTGCCTGAGGGAGAAACATCACTGCCCCGGACGCGTCGCGCGTCATGGAAGTTGCGCCTGCGGCGACGGCGCCGATCGGCAACGGAGCCGGCACGGGCGTTGTCGACGGTACGGGCGCGGCGGCAAAGACCGGCTCGGGGACCGCGAAATAAAAACTGTACCCGAACGGCAAAGCTGGGGAGACGGCGCCCGTCTATTTGAAGCCTGCCACGGCATGCGGCACGTAAGGCCCCTCCAGTTTCGCGATTTCATCGGCCGACAGTTTCACCGCCAGCGCCGCGACGGCGTCGTCGAGATGCTGCGGCTTCGACGCCCCGATGATCGGAGCCGTCACGCCGGGCTTCGACAGCAGCCAGGCCAGGGCGACGCTGGCGCGCGGCAAGCCCCTGTCCTCCGCCACTTCTCCGACGAGATCGATGACGCTGCGATCCGACTCGTCGAAGCCCTGGTAAAGCGTCTTGCCGAAGAGGTCCGTCTCGGCACGATTGGTGTTGGTCTCCGGTGGTCGAGTGAGCCGCCCGCGCGCCAACGGGCTCCACGGGATCATGCCGATGCCCTCGGCGAGGCACAGCGCCACCATCTCGCGCTCTTCTTCGCGGTAGAGCAGGTTGTAGTGGTTCTGCATCGACACGAAGCGTGTCCAGCCGTGCCGGTCCGCGAGATAGAGGGCGCGGCAGAACTGCCAGGCGTACATCGAGGACGCGCCGATATAGCGCGCCTTGCCGCTCTTCACGACGTCGTGCAGCGCTTCCAGCGTCTCCTCGATCGGCGTCTCGGGATCGTAGCGGTGGATCTGATAAAGATCGACATAGTCGGTGCCGAGCCGCTTCAGGCTGGCGTCGATCTCCGCCATGATGTGCTTGCGCGACAGTCCCTGGCCATTGGCGTCAGGATGCATGCGGCCGTGGACCTTGGTGGCGAGCACGACGCCGTCGCGACTCGCGTAGTCCTTCAAGGCTCGGCCGACGATCTCCTCACTCGACCCGTCGGAGTAGACGTTGGCCGTGTCGAAGAAGGTGATGCCGAGGTCGAGAGCGCGCTTGATGAAAGGACGGCTCTCGGCCTCCGGTAGGGTCCAAGCGTGGTTGCCGCGGTCCGGCTCGCCATAGGTCATGCAGCCGAGGCAGAGACGCGACACCTTGAGGCCGGTCCGTCCCAGATTCACGTATTCCATGTGCCCTCCTGCCGGTGCTCGGCAGTATCGGTGCAAGCCGGCGCTGTTGGTTCACGCGAGCCGTCAAGATGTGCACTGCCAATCCGATGATGCAGCCACCTGCACCATCGGGCCGAAACGTTACTTCACCCGACGTCCGGAAAACATGCCCTTGTTGGTCGTGTTCTGTTTGACATTGCCCGTCTCGCCCTGCTCAGCCGCATTGTTGGGGTGCGGATGATGGATCGACGTGTCCTGCTCAGACTTCGGATCGCTTCCGGGGCCTTTGGTGCTTCGGTTCGCTGGTGGAACCGGGGGCATATGGCTGGACATGGGCGACACCTCGTCGTGTGATCGATAGTCCCTCAACCGATTTCCGGGGCGTCTTGTTGCCGGGTGCTCGGGGTGTTCGGATGATCGGCTCCTCCGAGCCCTCGCCGGCGGTGTCCCACCGCTTCGGCGACCGGCTTTCGCTATGCTGGTCGGGGGTCGCACTTAGAGCCGCGCAAACATCCCTGGATGGAGGTGCGACGACACGATCGCCCGTCGACCGCCCGGTGCGAGCCAGACCGGCCCAAGATCCGAGGCCGTCAGCGTATCGGCCGACCGTTCCAAGGGTACCGCGGCCCTGCCGGGGTCGACCGTGGCCGCCTTCGCGACGAGGCCCATCCCGAAACGCAGGCAGCCGTTCGAGGCCACGCAGGCTCGGCCGAGGCTCTGCATCACTTGGCGTCCGCCGCTGTCGATCACGCGTCCCATGCCGGTCTGATCGCCGCCCGTGGCCAGCACAGCGACGGTGCCGATGCAGACAACCGATCGAATTAGAAAAAACATGACCAGTTCCCTATCTCGACTGCTGCATCTGCTTACTTGTCACGCTACGGCAGAACTGTTTGATCTCCACAACAACAATGCCTCAAAGACATGCCGCGACATTCAGGTATTATTCAGAATTTTGCACAGATCCGGGATCGTTAGAGTTGTTTAACCAAGACTTGAGCTCAGTGCTGGCGGCAAGCGTGCTGTTTTTTTGCGTTCCAAGCGGCTGAACTTAGGGTTCGCTTAAGGCAAGGCTGCGAGGCTGCAGTGTGCCAGGACGAGACTGGTCGCGTCCCGTGCGGAGCGTCGTGTGAATCATTTGGCGAGCCTCAACGACCAGATCGGGAAGCTGGTGCATCCCGATGCCCGGGCTCATCCCATCGAGTTCTCGAGCCACAAGGCCTTCATCGCGACCCGGCTCGCTCTTTCGCTCGGCTCCCTGGCACTGGCGCCGCTCTGCTTCGTCGCCAAGGCATCCCCCACAGCCTGGGAGGCCTGGGTCCTCGCATGGCTCATCCTGCCCTTTGCGGCCGTCGTCAGCGTATCGCGCACCGGTCGATTGTTGGTCGGCGAAGCTTTGAGCATCGCGGCCTGGATCGGTCTCGCGATCAGCGTGACGATCGGCACGGGGTCGAGCCTCGGGCTCGCGCTCCTGCTCATGGTTCCGGTCGAAGCTTCGACCGCCGTGGCTTCACCGATCGTCGCCACGGCCTTGGCGGCAGCCATTGTCGCGGCCTGTGGGCTCGCGCTCCGTTCGCATCTCGGCTTCGCCGAGACGGCGGGCCTGGTCCTGCGACCCTACGGGTCCGCCGCCATCGTGGGCGGGCTCTGCTATGGCGGTGTCCTGGCCCTGATCGCGGGCCGGCTCGCATTGGCCCGCAGGCGGCTCGACCGCGCCAATCACGAGACCTATCGGGCGTTCGCCGACATCGTCGATGACGTCGTGGTCCGCTTCGACCTGTCGGGGGCGGTTCGGGAGGCCAGCCCTGCTTCCGGACGGGTTTTCGGTATCGATCCGCGCGACCTCATGGGCCGGGGCCTGTTCGAGCGGCTCCATGTCGCAGACCGCCCGAAATTCCTGAAGCTCGTGACCGATGTGGCGGCGTCCCGGGAGGCCCGGACCGCGACGCTGCGACTCCGCACGGGCCGGCTCGTACAGAGCGAGCGAGGTCCCTTCAACGAGCCCGTCTTCGCCTGGATCGACCTCGCGGCCCGCATGCCCGCAGCCCGCGAGAACGGGGGTACCGCGAACGGCGCGGACCCTCAGGAGCTCGGGGTGATCGGCATCGTCCGTGACGCGACGGCACGGTGCGAGCAGGAGCAGGTCATCCAGGAGGTCCGCTCGGCGTCGGACCGCAACAACGCCGGCCGCGACCTCTTTCTCGCCAACATCAGTCACGAATTGCGCACGCCGCTCAATGCCATCATCGGCTTCTCAGAAATCTTGTCGAATGCTTCCCTCGTCCCGAACGATCCGGCGAAGCAACGCGAATACGCGGCCATCATCCACAGCTCCGGGCATCATCTTTTGGCGGTGGTGAACACCATCCTCGACGCGACGAAGATCGAGTCCGGACGCTTCGACATCTTTCCCGAGCCGTTCGATGTCGGCGAACTCATCACCCTGTGCTGCGACATGGTCGGACTCAAGGCCGAGCAGTCCCGGGTCGAACTCGTGCGCGACATTGCCCCGGGCGTCGGCGAGATCGTGGGCGACAAACGCGCCTGCAAGCAGGTTCTCCTCAACCTGCTGTCGAATGCCCTGAAATTTACGCCGGCCGATGGACGGGTCACGATCGCGGTCCGCCCCGACGGTACATCGATGTTGATCTCGGTGAGCGACACCGGGATCGGCATCTCGCCGCGCGACTTGCCGAGGCTTGGCGACCCCTTCTTCCAAGCCCAGTCCACCTACGATCGGGCGGTCGACGGAACGGGCCTCGGCCTGTCGGTCGTGCGGGGCCTCGTGGGCCTGCACGGCGGCAGCATCACGATCGAAAGTACGCCGGGGCAGGGCACCAGCGTCATGGTGCGGCTCCCCGTCGACTGTCGTCGCTCCATCCCCGCACCAGGTACATTGAGTAAAATCGAAACCATTTCACGCTATGCATCGTCGGCGAGGCGCGGCGACATGCCGGGCAGCGGCAAGGTGCCCAAAATTGCGTGACGCGGCCGTAGACACTCCTCGCCCATCTCAGCGGTCCGGCGCGGGGCGTCGGAACTCCAACCCGTCGGGACCCACTCTCACGAGCGCTGCCGTCGCGGCGCAACGCCTGGGCGGCGGTCGCGGCCGGGGCGGGACAGGGCCCCGTGGAGCGGGCGGACGCGGCCCGTTGCGCGACAACCGCGACGAACCGAGTGTCCTTTCCCGTCTCAAGGATCGCCTCGCGCCGATCGTCTCGCTGAAGACCCTGGGTGGCGCCGCCTTTTCGATGGTGCTGATCGGCATCGTGGCCAATGCCGTCTGGTTTCAGAAGGGGCGCCATCCCGCGCCGCTTTTCGCGACGGGTCTAGCCGAACCCGGCCTGCCGGAAACGCCGCCGCTCCCGCTGCCGAGGCCACAGCCGGTCGCTGCGGCCGACCCCGCAGGGCCGGAGAGCGCAGGGGCCGTCACCGCCGCGGCCGCAGAAGCTCCGGTCGAGTCCACGGCTTCCGTGCCGGTGAGAACGGTGCCGACGAAGACGGTCGCGAGCAAGCCGCATCACGACGATGGGATCGCGCGGTTACTGCTCGGTCAGCCTCTCGCCTCGGATACGGGGCCGATGGCCGGTGGCAACCCGTCCACCGTCCAGAAGCCCGACGCCGCCCTGCTCGCGACCCAGCGTCAGCTCGCCAAGCTCGGCTACCCGGTCAAGCCCGACGGCCGGATGAGCACCGCCATGCGCGGGGCGATCGAAGCCTTCGAACGCAAGCAGCACATCCAGGCCGAAAACGATGCTATAACGCCGAAGCTGAGACGTGAGATCGCGGCCGCGGTCGCGGCCAGCACCGAAAAGGCGCAATGAGCGGTTTCCAGCGGCTTCGGACGGATTTCTGGGTTTCGGCTTATCTGCGGCGCTGCGGCGCCGAAGGCGTCGTGGCGGTGCTTCGCCGGCGCGGGGCGGCCGAAGCCGGTGCCGTCATGATCAAGATCGATCGGCTCGACGGGACCGCGATACTGCTCGGCCCGGCGCCGCAAGGCGATGCGGGAATCGACGGCGAACGTCGCTTCGTGCCGGTTCATCGCGACGACCACCTCGACGGACCCGCGGCGGAAGCCCGCCTTGCCCGGGAGATCAAGTTCGACTCGGATCTCTGGATCATCGAGGTCGAGGACCGCGCCGGACGTTCTTTTCTGTAGACCGCCGCTGCAACCGGTCCTTTCGGTTCGGTCAGCAAGAGGGGATCACGAACCGCATCGCAATCCCACGATGCCGGCCCCGCCCGCAAGCGAGGCAAATCTGCACGACGATCTAACCCGTCTGCCGTGCTTTCCACGCCCTCGGTTCGGTCGGCGTCTGGGCAGCGGCGGGCCTCGCCAAGGAGCGGCCGTCTCCGTGCGATTGCCCCCGCGACGCCGTTTCGGTGTTCGCGGACGTGTTGCGGGGCAGGCGCGCCGCCGCATGCGTCATGGCGGCGATCAGCCGGGACGCGGTTCGCCGCGGCATCGTTTCGACCAGGGTGGTCAGCGTGCGGACCGCCATCACCGAATGGCCGATGGCCGGACCGCTCAGGATGAAGACGCGTGCCGCGAGTTCGGCCGAAGCGCCGATGGCCGCCAAGGCCAGCGCGAGCGGCTCGCCCTTCGGATCGTCGATCAGCCGCCAGACGTCGGCAAGCGGTAGGCGGAGGGCCAAGGCCAACGCGGTGTCGAAGCCGTCCCGGTCGGGTGACAGGATGGCACGTTCGACCCGGGTCAGCGCCGCCGTCTCCTCCGGGCCGAGACGCAGCCGCCTCGCTTCGGGACCCAGGTCTTCGCGGCGTGCCGCCAACATGATGGCGGCCCGCTGCTCGCTGCTGGCCACGAGGAACAGCGGCGCGCGATCGACCGGAGATCCCTCGCGGGCCAGAAGCGCACGGGCGAGGTCCTCGTCGTCGCGCGACCGTCGTACGAGGTATTGAAAGGTCGGTCGGTCGATCGGCGCTGCAGCGTTCCTGGCCAGCGCCAGGAGGATGTCGGGCTCCGGCCGATCCGCAAGGGCTGCGGCGGTCGGGAGATCGAGGTCGCGGCGTCCGGCAATAGCCCGGGCGGCGGCCGTGAGCCCCCAGTTCGCGACCCCGAGCAGGGCGTCTTGCGCGACGGCGGCATGTTCGAGGACCGGAACCGCTATCGCGCCGCCATAGCCGAGAAATCGATCGAGCAGGCTTCGTGGGGTCGCCGGGTGTGGAGCGAGCTTTTCCGCGACGATCAGCCGAACGTCGCCGTCCGCGTCGTCGATGAGGTGCTGCATCATGTCTTCGAATTGGTCGAGGTCGGCTTGCGCGTGCTGCGACTTGCACACGAACAGATCGACCAGCACACGCAGGAGAACCGGCCGGATGTCGACGTCGGGTGTCTGGCCGAGCTTGACCAGCCGCTCCAACGACTGCCGAAGATCGTCTCCCTGGGTCATAGGCACGTCTCACTCACCAAGATTCCACTACTAGTGAGCTATAAGCCGGCTTTGTTGATACATCATTAACCTTCGACATTGCTTAATGATTTGAGGGTTCGCGCTACGCATAGCCACAAACGACGTTATGATTCCGTTAAGGACGACCGAAATGCACAATATCGTCAATCTCGGCTCCGAGCGGCAAAGGCCGCGGCGCCGGGCCGGGATGCCGGGCGACGGCGCCCGGATCCTGTTCTTCACCGGTGTCAGGTACTGCCGGGAGTCCGACGACAACGCTTCCAGCCACTTGAGGAGCGATCAGGCAGACCGCGGCGCCGGCGCCGCGATCGGCTCAGGATTGGCGCTCGACCTTGCAGCTCATTGAAGCGAGATCCTGTTCCGACGCTGCGTATCCACCAATCCTGGACAACACGTCCAGCGTGATGAACCCTTCGTTCTCCGGCGCCACGACCCTCACGTCGCGCATCGGCGCGTCTTCGGCATCGGCCGCGACGGCCCTGTCGAGCTGAGCGGACGTCATCAGGACGAGTTCGAGCTTACCGTCGTTTCCAGCCCGATCGTTGAGACCGTAGAAGGCCAAGCCGGTGCGGCTGTGGACCGCCAACGCCATGTATCTCGCGGATCCGATCGTGGCCGACACCCGAAGCGGGCCACGGTCCAGATCGTAACGGCAGATCGCGGTGGCGACCGACGGGTCTCTGCCCGGGAGAGGGTCTCCCGGCATCGAAGCCCGCGGCAGAACCCGCGCCGAAGCGAGTGGCGCATAGGCTGCGATCCGGTCAAAGGCATCGGCGGGCGCGATCAGCGGCAGCAGCACGATCGCAACGATGTGCACGGCCCCGGCGATCATCAGCACCGCCGCCAACCCCAATACGGCCGCGAGGCTTCCGCTCTTCATGGCGCGGCGCAGGACTGGCGCTCGATCGAGGGCATGACGACCGCTGCGGTCCCTCCCTCGCGGTCGGACAGCGGCGTGTCGTAGAGGCGGAGCTCGAGGGTCATGGGTCCGTGCCCCGGCGTCGGCAGCCAATTGCCCGGTTGGGCTTCGGGCCCGACGACGAGGCTGAATTCGCCCGCCAGGTCGCGCACCACGTTCGACGAGGTGAAGCCGAACCGGTGGGCCGGATTGTCGATCACGCCTTCGTCCTCATTGATCGCTGTCAGCGTCCAAAGGCGCGCCTTCGACATCGGGCCGGCGATCCTGTAGGTGCAACTGCGGAGCAGGCGGTAGCCGCTATCGTCGCGCTGCGCCTCGAACAGGACTCCCTCGCTCGACGCCAGCGGCACCTGGCCGGTTTCGGCCAGAAGTGCCCGCCTGTAAGGGTCGCTGGCGGCGGACTCGACGGACGCTTCCCGGGACCACGCGCCGATCGATTGTCGGCCCGGGTCAAACCCTCGACCGAGCGTCAGCGCCGTCACGGCGAGCCCCAAGGCGAGACCCGCCAGGGCGATGCCGATCCCCCACCATGCGGATGGAACCTGGTCGACGTTCCGGACGAGCGGGTCCGCATCACTCCCGATCGGCATCAGGTCCGAGGCTCGATGGCGCATCCGACCCCGCTGCGTCGTTCGGTCCGGCGGCGGTGCCGGCCCCGGCTCCTGGCGATCACGGCGTGCCGAGCCGTCCCCTCGCGCCACCGTCGACGGGAAGACTCGCGGCAGACGCCACGGCTTCGTCGGCCACGGGCAGGACGATGGCGGGTTTCAAGGCCGCTCTCGCTCCGGGCAGAGCCGCAAGCGGCGGCCCTGAAGCCGTGACGGGCGGAGCATCGTGCCCCGCGATCAGCGCCGTGATGCCGGCGAGCGCCGAGGCGGAACGTGCGGACAGGACCGTGTGCCGCGCGTTCGCCGGCATCGTCTGGCCCGAAGCCGGCGACGCGCTGGCCGTTGCAGGCGCGCTGCTGTCGCCGAGCCCGAAGGCTGGTTTCGTCTCGATGCCGCGATGCGCATAGGCCATCACGTCATGCCATGTCGCGGCCGGCAACGTTCCACCCGTCATCTTGTTCATCGGCTGGTAGTCGTCGTTCCCGTACCAGACCGCCGCCACGTAATTGCCCGTGAACCCGCAGAACCAGGCATCGCGGTAGCTGTTGGTCGTCCCGGTCTTCCCGGCCGCGATGACGTCGTCGAGCCGAGCCGCCCGGCCCGTGCCGTCGGTGACGACCTTGCCGAGCATGTAGTTCAATTGCGCGACGTCGGCTTCGGGCGCGACCCGTTTCGGAGGGGCCGTATCTCGGTCGTGCCGATAGACGAGATTGCCGTGGCTGTCGCGGATATCGACCACCGCGAAGGGGGTGACCCGCTTGCCGCCGTTGGCGAAAGCCGAATAGGCGGTCGCCATGTCGATCACCGTCACCTCGTCGGCGCCCACGGGCAGCGACACCGTATCGGTCAGCGGCGTGTTGAGACCGAGCGCATGAGCGGTCTCGATGATCTTGGCGCGACCTGCCTTGGGCGAACCATCGCCGATGGCGATCGACAGCTTGACCGCGATCGTGTTCAGCGAATGCGCAAGGGCCGCCCAGAGCGGCAGGGTCCCCATCGACTCGCCCTCGAAGTTCCGCACGCACCAGTTCCCGATGCAGACGGGCGAGTCGGTCACCAGCGTGGAAGGCTTGAACTTCCCGGTCTCGAGCGCCGTCAGATAGACGAAGGGCTTGAACGAGGAACCGGGCTGGCGCTGCGCCACGGTGGCCCGATTGAATTGGCTGGCCCCGTAGTCCCGTCCGCCCACGATGGCCCGCACGGCGCCGTTGGGCTCCATCACCACCATGGCGCTCTGCTTGGCATGGTAAGTCGGCCCGTTCTCGCGCAGTTGATCCTCGATCACCGTCTCGGTGTGCTGCTGGATATCGGAGTCGAGCGCCGTCCTCACCGTCAGAACGCGGTTATTGCCGAGGCGCCCGGCTTCGGCGAGCTTGCGGACGTCGTCATAGGCATAGTCGAGGTACCAGTCCGGAGCGACTTCGCGGGTGCGGTCGACGGGCGTGGCCGGATTGCGCCGTGCGGGATAGACCTGGCCTTCGGTCATGTAGCCCGCATCGACGAGGTTCGACAGGACGTCGCCGGCGCGGGCACGGGCGGCGGGAAGGTTGATGTGCGGGGCGTATTTGGTGGGCGCCTTGAAGAGCCCGGCCAGCATCGCGGCTTCCGGCAGGGTGACGTCCCTGACCGAGGTGCCAAAGTAGAATTCCGACGCCGCCTGGATCCCGAAGGTCCCGCCCCCCATGTAGACGCGATCGAGATAGGTCTGCAGGATCTCGCGCTTCGTGAGATGGTGTTCGAGCCAGAGCGCCAGATAGGCCTCTTTGATCTTGCGCTCGAAGGTCCGCTCGTTCGAGAGAAACAGGTTCTTGGCGAGCTGCTGCGTGATCGACGATCCGCCCTGCACGACGCCGGAGGACTTGGCATTGACCGTGACGGCCCGGAGCGTGCCAATAAGGTCGATGCCGAAATGCTCGTAGAACCTGCGGTCCTCCGTCGCCAGGATGGCCTGGATCAGATAGGGGGGCATCTGGTCGATCGGCACGCTGTCGTCGTGCAGAATGCCACGCCGACCGACTTCCGCGCCGCTGCGATCGAGAAAGGTCACGGCGAGATCCTGCTTCTTCAGCCAGTCCTCGGATGTGTCCTGGAACGCCGGGATCGCCAGGGCGAGCGCCACGATGGCCCCGCCGAGCCCGAGCGTCAGGGTCTCGCTGGCGACTTCCGTCAAGCCACGCCGCCAGCCCGAGACGCCGAACCGATCCATGAAGGCCGAGTAGTCGTCGTAACTGTCGCGCAGGCTGCGGCCGCCCTGGAACAGCGACGAGTCCAGCCACGCGTCCAAGGCCAGCAGGACGCGGCGAACGCGACCCATCATCCTGTGCCGTCGAACGCCTCCCGCCACGCCTTACTCCTGCCTCACTGTTCGTGCCCGTGGCACTGCCGTTGCAACCCCACCGACGCGGCTGTTCGAACGCTGTTTCGCTTCCGCATCTGCCCGGCGATCATCATATGGCGTGCGCTATGGCGATCAGCAGCATGAACTCGCAGCATCGCCGTTTTTATTCGATACTCGCGACCCCAACATGACCTTTCCCTTCTGGCGTAAACCTCTTTCGTCCTTAACCGAGACTGAATGGGAGAGCCTTTGCGACGGATGCGGTCGCTGCTGCCTCGTCAAACTGGAAGACGAGGACACGGCCGAAATCCATTACACCGACGTGGCGTGTACCCTGTTGGATGCCGGATCGTGCGGATGTTCGAACTATCCGGAGCGGCAGGCCCGGGTTCCCGATTGCGTGAAACTCACGCCGGAGGCCCTGGATGGCATCTCTTGGTTGCCGCCGAGCTGCGCCTACCGCCTCGTCGCCGAAGGCCGCGATCTCATGTGGTGGCACTGGCTCGTGTCGGGTGACCGGGAGACGATCCACGCCGCCGGCGTCTCGGTGCGGGGCAGGGTGGCGGCGTCCGAAGACGACGTCGCGGTCGACGATCTGCCCTTGCATATCGTCAAATGGCCGAACCGCTGGCCCAAGAAGGCGCGCCGACCACAAGCGATCGGGCTTCCGCCGAAGCCCGTCCCGTGACGATCACGGCGGACGACATCGCGTGCCGCAGCCGCGCCTACGGGGCCGTCGCGGCGTCGCGAATCCAGTCTCGGTAGGGCGCCAGCCAGAGGGCCTGGGTCACGGCCCCGCATCGTGCCGCACCGGTGCCGCTGGCCCAGAGCGTCAGCGCCACGACCGCGCCGTCGTCGGTCGGGAAGACCGGGCCTCCCGAGTCGCCCGTGCAGGCGCCGAGCCCCTGGCGGCGCGGGTCTTCCGCCCAGAGCAGCACCGGGGAGAGGGGCGCGCGCGCAACAAGCGTGGCTTCCCGCAGCTGGCCGGAACTCTTGCCGTCGTTCTCGCGGGTCACGCCGAAACCGACGATCTTGAACGGTGTGCCGGCCGCAACCGCGCCGGCTTCGCCGATGGTCGCGGCCGAAAAGCGATCGGGCAGGGGCCGTGACATCGTGATGACGGCGAGATCGATCGATTTCACGCGTTTGGCAATGGCGTCGGCGTGGTAGCCCGGATGTCGCAGGACGCGGGTCACGGGAAGCAGCACGGGCGCGCCTCCGGCATCGCGAAAGTGGATCCTCACATCGGCGCCTTGCGGGACACAATGGGCCGCCGTCAGCACGGACGCTCGGCCGATCACGATGCCGGAGCAGAAGCCTGCTGCCGATCCCTTGCGTTGCAACACCATTACGATGGACGCGGCATGGGCATCGCCGTCCGCCGAAGCTCCGACCACGGCCTCGGCCGGCAGGGGTCGGGAGACGAGACCGAGGGTGAAGACCAGGCAGACCAGTGTACGGACGGGTTTCATGGCTCGGGCGTAGCGGGCAAGGCATTGGGCTGCAAGCTGCCGACGCTTCCGCGACAGGTGGAGTCGCGCGATAACGAGACACGGGCTTGCGACGCGAGGATTGTCGAGGCCGACTTCGGCTACTTCGGATGAACGGCGGGACAGCATGAGGACGCACGCGCGTGTGGTGGTGATCGGCGGCGGCGTCGTCGGCGTTTCGACGCTCTATCATCTGGTCAAGAAGGGCTGGTCCGATTGCCTTCTCGTGGAGCGCAAGGAGCTCACCTCGGGTTCGACCTGGCATGCGGCCGGCCTGCTGCCGCTGTTCAACGTCAGCTACGCGGTCGGGCAGATCCACAAGTACTCGGTGGCGCTCTACAAGCGTCTCGGCGAAGAAACCGGAATGGATGTCGGCATCCGGCCGGTGTCGAACATCCGCATCGCCCGCACGAAGGATCGCCTCGACGAATACAGCTACTACACGGGCATCTCGCGCACGATCGGCGGCATCGAGGTCAACGTCCTCACGCCCGAGCAGCTGAAGGAGATCTGGCCGCTGTGCGAGACCGACGGGCTGCTGGGCGCCATCCAGCACCCGCAGGACGGCTACATCCAGCCGGCCGACCTCACCCAGGCGCTGGCGCGCGGGGCGCGAGACGGAGGCGGGGAGATCAATCGCAACACCACGGTCCTGGCGATCGAGCGGACCGGCGGCGGCGAGTGGTTGGTCAAGACCGACAAAGGCGACATCGCCTGCGAGCACGTCGTGTCGTGCTCGGGCAACTTCGCCCGCCAGACCGGGCGCATGGTGGGGCTGCAGGTTCCCGTCATCCCGGTCGAGCACCAGTATATCGTGACGGAGCCGCACCCTGCGATCCTCGAGCGCAAGGCCAAGGGCCTGCCCGAGATGGGCGTGCTGCGGGAATCCGATTCGTCCTGGTACATGCGCGAGGAAGCCGGCGGTCTTCTGCTCGGCCCGTACGAGGAGGGTGCGCCGGCTTGCTACGTGCACGGTCCGTCGCCCGAAAGCGAATACGAGCTCTTCCAGGAGGACCTCGAGCGGCTGATGCCGCATATCGAGGCCGCCATCGCCCGCGTGCCGGCCTTCGGCGAGGTCGGGATCAAGAAGGTGTATAACGGCGCCATCGCCTATACGCCCGATGGTTCCCCCATCGTCGGCCCCGCCCCCGGGGTGCCGAACTTCTGGCTCAACGAAGGACATTCCTTCGGCGTCACGGCGGCCGGCGGCGCGGGCTGGCAACTCGCCGAGTGGATCGTCGAGGGCGAACCGACCATCGACATGATGGGCGTCGACCCGCGCCGCTTCGGCCGTTACGCCAGCCAGGGCTACCTCGTCCAGAAGAACGAGGAGGCCTATGCCAAGGTCTTCGCGACCCACTATCCGGACGAGGAACGGGCCGCGGCACGCCCGCTGCGGCAGACGCCCTGCTACGACCGCATGAAAGCGCTCGGTGCGGTGTTCGGCTCGATCTACGGCTGGGAACGACCGAACTTCTTCGCACCGCTCGACTACGAGCTCAGCGAGGCGGATCTCGCCAAGGAAGAGGTGATCCTCAACGAGAACCACCCGCCCAAGGCGGACAGCGACAAGATCAAGGAGCGCTGGAGCTTCCGTCGCTCGAACTACTTCGACCTCGTGGGCGCCGAATGCCGCAACGTACACGAGAACGTCGGCCTTCAGGACATGTCGGCTTTCGCCAAATTCGAGGTGTCGGGGCGGGGCGCCGCGGCGTGGCTCGACCGGATCCTGACCAATCGCATCCCCAAGGCGCTGAACCGCGTCACCCTGACCTACCTGCTCACGGCGCGCGGTGGAGTTCGTTCGGAATTCACATTGACCCGCGTCGCGCCCGACCGATTCTACCTCGTCTCGGCCGGCGCGCTCGAAACCCACGATTTCGACGTCCTGTCGAAGCTGCTTCCTGAGGACGGCAGCGTGCGGATCGACAAGGTGACGACACAATATGGCGTGCTGGTCCTGGCCGGACCGAACTCGCGCGCGGTCCTCGCCAAGGTGGCCGACATCGACGTCTCCAATGCGGCCTTCCCTTGGCTGACTGGCCGCCACCTGTCGATCGGGGCGGCCGGGCTCATGGCGCTGCGGGTGAACTTCCTCGGCGAACTCGGCTTCGAGTTCCACCATCCGATCGAGATGCAGAATTACATCTTCGATCGCCTGATGGCGGCCGGCGCGTCCTTCGGGATCAAGCCGTTCGGCATCCGGGCCATGGACGCGCTGCGGCTCGAGAAGTCCTACAAGCTGATCCCACGCGAACTCTCGATCGAATACGCGGCCTTGGAGTCGGGCCTCGATCGTTTCATCGATCTCAAGAAGCCGGACTTCATCGGCCGTGACGCGTTGCTGCGCTGGAAGGAAAAGGGCTTCGCCAACCGCAGCGTGACGCTTCGGATCGAGGGCGTGACGGACGCCGATGCGCGCGGCTCGGAGCCCGTGTTCCACGGCGGCGAGATCGCGGGACGGACGACGTCCGGCGGCTACGGATGGCGCACCGGCCAGTCTCTCGCCCTCGCCATGGTGAGGCCCGATCTCGGGGAGCCG
Organism: uncultured Lichenihabitans sp.; assembly: GCA_964252585.1. Taxonomy (GTDB): domain Bacteria; phylum Pseudomonadota; class Alphaproteobacteria; order Rhizobiales; family Beijerinckiaceae; genus Lichenihabitans. The sequence continues at coordinate 27,287 of CAXUOD010000038.1, forward strand.
GGGACGGAGCTCGAGATCGTCGTGCTCGGCGAGCGACGCCATGCCACCGTGATCCCGGAGAGCCCGTTCGATCCTGAGAATGCCGCGCTTCGAGGGTGATCGAGCGTTGCCTGCCGCCGCGGCTCAAGCTCCCATCAACCATCTTTCCAATGAAGTTCGCCGAGAACGCCACGGCAGCAAGGAACCCGCACCTCGTTCCCTTATTGTGATCGGACGAGCCACTGGAGCTTGGACGATGATTCGTGTTCTCCTTCTTGCGACGATGGCAGGCCTCCTGGTCCCGGCCATGGGACAGGCCGCGAGGGCCTGTGATCCGGCGTTCCAGAGGTGTAATCGCAACATCGTCGTCTTCCCGGCCTATACGCCAGAGGGGCTGCGGATCGGTTCGGTCGCCGACGTCATCTACCGCGGACCGATCCTCGAGATCAGCCGCACCACCGGTCAGCCGTTGACGGTGGTGTACAACGACCCGACCCGGATTGCCGGTGCCGTGGATCCGGATCTTGTCCTGATGCCCCTCCCGAACGCCCGTCCTTCGCGGACGAGAGCCGTGTATCCGGTCGGCTACTGAGGCTTTGCCTCACCCACCACATCGACCAGCCAGGACCGCGCCTTGTCGACCTCCTCCCAGGGGATCTCGCCGATGGGAAACTCGGCCGCCAAGACGACGCTCATCACGGCGTTGATGCGGTCGAGCGTGCTCCGATACCTGGACCCTCCCTCGCGGCGGTGAGCCGCAATCACCATGTCGCGGAAAGTCGCGAGCCGGCTCACGGCCTCGGAGAGTGCTCGCCCGTCGCGAATCGGCTTCGCCGCGATCGCGCGATCGAGGTGATGCAACGCATCGCGACCCGACGGGTGCTCAGTGACCGCCATGACGGCCCGTCTCGTCGAGCCGGCCGGCGCGGATCGCGCAGGTGACGGCCTTGGTCGAGTGGATGCTGGTGTTGGCGTCGCCCGTGATGGCCAGGAGAACATTCGCGATCGCGCCGGGGTTGTAGCCCTGGCGACCGAACACCCACGGCATCCCGACCTGGTGAATCGTGCGTCCGTCGATCGTGAACGGCCGCACGCGATCCGTCACCATGGCCTTGACCTCGATCTCACCGCGCAACGTCGAGATCACGGTCCAGCCGAGGTGCCGGATACCGAGTTCCCCTGCCAATTCGGGTGAGACTTCCACGAAGGCTTCCGGCTGCAGCTCCGCCGTATGCGGCATGACGCGGGTCGAGATGCCACCGCAGTGGAGTTCGGTCAATCGATAGGTCGTGAAGATGTGAGGGAAGCGCGGGTCGGATGTCTCATGCAAGGCGTTCCCCGGCCGGGACCAGATCTTGGCGGTCGGGTTGCTCTGCTGGGCGTAGAGCGGGTTCGAAACCGGGCTTTCGAGGGGCTCGTAATGCGCCGGTAGCGGACCGTCCTTGAGGCCGCTCGGGACGAAGAGCTGGCAATGGCCGTCCGCCTCCATGATGAAGGGTCGGTCGCCGCCTAGAGCCTCCATGCCGACCGGCTGCTTCGACCAATCCGGCCTCTCGTCGGGGCGCTTGGTGAGGACGAAATCCGGCACGTCGTCCCCCGTCCATCGGGCCGAGGCCTCATCCCACCAGACGAGCTTCTTGCGCTCCGACCAAGGCTTGCCCTCCACATCCGCCGAAGCGCGGTTGTACAGCGTCCGCCGATTCGCGGGCCAAGCGAAGGCCCAGTCGAGGTGGTTGCCCTTGCCGCCCGGTCCGTCCGATTTGCGCGAGCGCGCGAGATTGCGGCCCTCCTCCGGAAAGACCCCGCAATACATCCAACCACCGCAGGCCGTGGAGCCGTCGTCCTTGAGGTCCTGGTAGGTCGCGACCTGCTTGCCGTCGCTTACCCTATAGCCGTTGATCTCCTTCAGCACGGCCTCGGCATCCGGGTCGCGGCGCGCCCCCTGCAGCGGATAGTCCCAGGTGAGAGCCTGGATCGCGGCATCACGGGTCTCCCGGCTGTCGGCATAGAGCCGCTTCAATCGTTCCCCGAGATGATAGATGAACCAGAGATCGGAACGGCTGTCGCCCGGAGCTTCGCAGACGACATCGTGCCATTGCACGAGCCGGCTCGTGTTGGTGACCGTGCCGTCCTTCTCGCCCGGCATGGCGGCCGGCAAGAAGAACACCTCGGTGCCGATCCGGTCCGGGCTGGTCTCACTCTTCTCAACAAGCCTGCCGCTCTGCCAGAAGTTGGCACTCTCCATCATGGCGAAATCGCGGACCACCAGCCAGTCGAGCCTGCCGAGGCCCTTCTCGACGAGATCCGCATTCACGGCACCGACGAGGGGGTTCTGGCCGAGGATGAACTGGCCCTTCACGACACCGTCCGCCATCGCTAGCGTCATGGGCAGTTGCGAGACATCTCCGGTCAGCTTGGGGAGGTGCTGATAGCCGTACTGGTTGTCGGCCGAAGCGTTCTCGCCGTACCAGGCCTTGAGCAGGCTCACCATGTATTTGGGGAAGTTGTTCCACCAGCCGGTCGGAGGCGTTTCGACTTCGAGGTAGCGGTCGAGCGAGGCGTGATCCTGAAAGGCGTTCGGCTGCGGCAGGTAGGTCGGCAGCATGTTGTAGAGTGTCGGGATGTCGGTCGAGCCCTGAATGGAAACATGGCCGCGCAACGCCATGATGCCTCCGCCCGGCCGCCCGACATTGCCGAGAAGACCCTGGATGATGGTCGCGGCCCGGATGATCTGCACGCCGGTCGAATGATGCGTCCATCCGACCGCGTAGCAGAAGGCCCCCGTGCGCTCGCGCCCCGAGTTCCTCGCCAGGGCGTCGGCCACCTGCAAGAAGACCTGCCGCGGGCAGCCCGTCACCCGTTCCACCATCTCGGGCGTGTAACGGGAAAAGTGGCGGCGCATGATCTGGTAGACCGTGCGGGGGTGCTGTAGCGTCCGGTCCTCCGGCGGAGGTCCCCTCCGCATGGACTCCGGGTCGGAGGACGAGCCTTTCACGGCGTGTTCCTCCGTCGCAGGCGCAACTGTCTTGCCCTCGTACTGCCAGGTCCCTTCGGCGTAGGCCTCCTGGTCGGCGTCGAAGCCCGAGAACACGCCTCCGTTCGCATCGACATCCTCATAACCCGCGTCGATGATGTGGGCGATGTTGGAATAGGCCATCGCCCATTCCTTGAACCAGAGATCGTTCTCCAAGATGTAGTTGATGATGCCGCCCAGGAACGCGATGTCGCTCCCGGACCGGAGGGGAGCGTGGATGTCGGCGAGGGCGGAGGTTCGCGTGAAGCGCGGGTCGACGTGGATGACGGTCGCGCCGCGGCGCTTGGCTTCCACGACGAAGCGGAACGCGATCGGATGGTTCTCCGCCATGTTGGAGCCCATGATCACGATGCAATCGCTGTTTTCGAGGTCCCAGAGCGCCATGGTGGCGGCACCGCGCCCGAACGACGTCCCCAAACTGGGTACCGACGACGAGTGTCAGATGCGCGCCTGGTTCTCGATGTTGAGCATCCCCAGGCCCCCACCGAAGAGCTTCTTGATGA
>CAXUOD010000039.1:0-30778 GCA_964252585.1 uncultured Lichenihabitans sp.
GCCTCGACCTGGGCGGGCGACCAGATGCCGGGCGTCAACGCGTAGCCGCGCGCCTGTGGCGAGATGTTGGTCGCCTCCGAGACGATCAGCCCTGCCGTGGCGCGTTGAGCGTAATAATCGGCCGCGAAGGCGGGCGCCACGCCGGCGTCGTCCGACCGGCTTCGGGTCAGCGGCGCCATGACGATGCGGTTCTTGAGCGCGAGATCGCCCAGGCTGAACGGCTGGAACAAAGGCGCGGCGGTCGCTACTGGCATGGTGGAGGTCCATTTGACGGGCGGCCAGGTTCGGCCGCCCGCCCACGAACCGATAATCGGCAGACCAAGATCCCGTTCCCGATGCCGGCGGGTCGGCGCATGCTCCCGGACGACTGACCTATCTGCGGCGCAGCGGCCCGCTAACCTCGCAGGGCGCCGAAGGTGGAACGGCCGTCATGGTCGAGCAATGTGCGGAGGTGAAGAACCATGGCCAAACAGGACGTCTTCGACGACCATCCTCTCGACCGGGACGCCGAATGGCTCGAAGCCGATGGTTTCGGCGGTTTCGCCTCGGGCACCGTCGGCGGTCCAAGGACGCGTCGTTACCACGCCTTGCTCCTCACCGCCACGAAGCCGCCGACCGTCCGCGTCCTGCTCGTGAACGGCGTTGACGTCTTCGTCGAAGGTCCGGCGGGCAGGGTCGCCCTCTCGTCGCAGCGCTACACGCCTGGCGTCGTCGCGCCCGACGGCATGGACCGCCTCGTCGGCTTTTCCCGCGATCCCTGGCCCCGCTGGCGATGGCGCCTGCCCGACGGCACCGAGATCGAACACGAGCTTTTCGTCGACCCGCGCTCCGCCACCACGGTGATGCGCTGGCGCCGGACGGCGGGCACGGGCGCCTGCCGCCTGACGGTACGGCCTTTCCTGTCCGGCCGCGACTTCGGAGCTCTGCACTACGAAAACCCCGCCTTCCGGTTCGACGCCACGACGGCCGGCGGCAACGTCGCCTGGCGCCCCTACGCCGAGCAGCCCGCCTGTACGGCACTCACCAACGGCATCTACGAGCACGGTCCGGACTGGTATCGCGACTTCCTCTACACGGAAGAACGGGACCGGGGCTACAACGACACCGAGGATCTCGGCGCTCCCGGCGTGTTCAGCTTCGACCTCGCAACCGGGTTCGACGCGGTCATGGTGCTGCGGACAGGCGACGATCTGAAAGGCGAAGCCGCGAGCCTCGCCACGACCCTGGCGGCGGCGGAGCAGGCCCGGCGCTCGGCCGCGCCGACCCGGCTGGCCCGCTCCGCCCTCAGCTACAGCGTCGCACGCGGCAGGGGCAGCACCATCTTGGCCGGCTTTCCCTGGTTCTCGGACTGGGGTCGCGACACGTTCATCTCGATGCGCGGTCTCGTGCTGGCGACGGGCGATCTCGAAACCGCCGAGGCCATCCTGCTGGCCTGGGCCGATATGGTCAGCGAAGGCATGCTCCCGAACCGCTTCCCCGACCGCGGCGAGGAGCCCGAATACAACGCCGTCGACGCCTCCCTCTGGTACGTCGTCGCGGTTCACGACTTCCTTGATGCGCGTGCGGCCGTTGGCAGGCCCGTCGGCGAGACGCTCGGACAGAGTCTGCGCAAGGCCTGCGAAGCCATTCTCGAAGGCTACAGCGCCGGAACGCGCTTCGGCATCGCGGCCGGTCCCGATGGGCTCGTCCGCGCCGGCACCTCCGGCGTGCAGGTGACCTGGATGGACGCCAAGACCGGCGACTATGTCGTGACGCCCCGCATCGGCAAGCCGGTCGAAATCCAGGCGCTGTGGATCAACGCGCTCCATATCGCGGGCCTGCGCTGGGACGGCCGCTGGCGCGCGGTCGAAACCAAGGCCCGCGCCAGTTTCGCCGAGCGTTTCATCCGGCCCGGCAATACCGGGCTCTACGACGTCGTGGACGTCGACCATGCGCCGGGGACGGTCGACGCCAAGGTCAGGCCCAACCAGATCTTCGCGATCGGCGGGCTCCCCTTCCCGATCCTGTCGGGCGAGGCGGCCCGAGCCGTCGTCGACGTGGTCGAAAGCAAGCTCCTGACGCCGCTCGGCCTGCGCACGCTCGCACCGGACGACCCGGCCTACCAGGGCCATTACCGCGGCGGTCTGGTCGAGCGAGACGGCGCCTATCATCAGGGGACCGCCTGGCCCTGGCTGATGGGGCCGTTCGTCGAAGCCTGGCTCGCCGTCCGCGGCGGGACGGTCGCGGCAAAGGCCGAGGCGCGTCGGCGCTTCCTGCCGCCGCTGCTGGCCCATATCGAACGGGCCGGCCTCGGCCACGTCTCCGAGGTGGTCGACGGAGACGCGCCCCATACCCCCGGCGGCTGCCCGTTCCAGGCCTGGTCGCTCGGCGAGTTGATCCGGATCTGCCGCATGCTGGACGTCGAGGCCTGACGGCGGAAGGCGATGTGATGCGGTGCGGCGGCGCCGTGTGCGGCTCATGCCCCACCATGGAGTTCAGTGGCCGATCTGGACGGAGTGTCGACCGATCGACGGAACATTTCCGCGGCTTTCGAGATACGGCAGCATGCCAACAGCGTTTCGGGTCCACGCCCGATCGTCCTACGGAGGATCCGACATGACCTATGTGCCTGCCCCGTCCCGCTACGCCGACGCGACGTTCCGCCGTTGCGGACGTTCAGGCATCGACCTTCCGGCGATCTCGCTCGGCTTGTGGCAGAACTTCGGTGGCGAGGACGTCTTCGAGACCGGACGCGCCGTCCTGCGGCGTGCTTTCGACCGCGGCGTCACGCATTTCGACCTCGCCAACAACTACGGACCGCCCTACGGCTCTGCCGAAGCAAACTTCGGGCGCTGGATGGACCTCGACTTCCGCCCGCACCGCGATGAACTCGTCATTTCGTCGAAAGCCGGTTGGGACATGTGGCCGGGCCCCTACGGCAACTTCGGCTCGCGCAAATATCTCGTGGCCAGTTGCGACGCGAGCTTGAGACGCATGGGCCTCGACTATGTCGACATCTTCTATCACCACCGGCCGGACCCCAAGACACCGCTCGAAGAGACCATGGGGGCGCTCGACCATCTCGTGAGATCGGGCAGAGCCCTCTACGTCGGCGTGTCGTCCTATTCGCCCGAAATGACCCGTCAGGCCGAAGCGATCCTGAAGGGTATGGGCACGCCGATGCTGATCCACCAGCCGTCCTATTCGATGGTGAACCGCTGGGTCGAAGACGGACTCCTCTCGACGCTGGCCGATCTCGGAATGGGCTGCATCGCATTTTCGCCGCTGGCTCAAGGCCTGCTCACGAACAAGTACCTGACGGGGGTCCCCGAGGCGTCGCGCGCGTCCAAGAACGGCTCCTTCTCACCCGACCTCGTGACGCAGGAGAACCTCGAGCGCATCAGGGCTCTCGGCGACATCGCCAAAGCACGCGGGCAATCCCTGGCCCAGATGGCGATCGCCTGGGTGTTGCGGGATCCGCGAGTGACCTCGGCCTTGATCGGTGCCCGAAGCGTCGCCCAACTCGACGACTCGCTCGATGCGCTCCACCATCAGACGTTCAGCGCCGATGAACTGGCGCGCATCGACCGGCACGCGACCGAAGGCGGCATCGATCTCTGGCGCAGCCAGTCGTCCATCAAACCCACCTGAGACGGAGTTCGCCATGCCGCTCAAGCTCGACGGCTCCTGTCATTGCGGCGCCGTGCAGTTCACCTGCGAGAGCCATACGCCGCAGCCCTACCAGCGCTGCTACTGCACGGTGTGCCGAAAGACGGCGGGTGGCGGTGGCACCGCGATCAACATCATGGCGGTCGCCGCGTCGATGACGATCGAAGACGCGGGCGGAGCCATCGCGGTCTATCGGGCGGAGTTCGTGGGCGAGGACGGCACGCCTTTCACCTCGCCGGCGGAACGCAGCTTCTGTTCCCGCTGCGCATCCGCACTCTGGCTATGGGATCCACGCTGGCCCGACCTCATTCATCCGTTCGCGTCGGTGATCGATACCGACCTGCCCGTGCCGGTGGAGCAAACCCACATCATGCTGGACTTCAAGGCCACCTGGCTGGTGCCGCGGAACGCTCCGAACGATGCGTGCTTTGACGCCTACCCGGCGGAAACGATCGAGGAGTGGCACAAGTCCCGGGGCTTGTGGATCGAATGATGCTGGAACACATCGGCGCACGGATCTCGGCGCGCCATCGACGGCGGCACGACGCTATCCCGGGTGACGGGCTTGGATGTGCATCGTCGATCGGCGACAGGACCTCCGTGCTCCAGGCGCCGGTCGCGACCCGGGAGATGAAGGTGATGGTCCTGAGTGCCTGCCTCAAGCGGCCCAGCGTGGCGCATTGAAGAAGCAGACGTGCGAAAGTCTGCTTGGGCGTCAGGCCGCTTTCGCTGCGCGTTTCCGCGGCTTGGCTTCGGCATTGGCGGCGGGCGCAGGAGGGGGCGCCACGGGCGCGGCACTGGCCGGCTTGCGACCAAGACCCAGCGACTTCGCCAGCGACGACCGCTGCTTGGCATAGGCGGGTGCCACCATAGGATAATTGTTGGGCAACCCCCATTTCGCCCTATATTGCTCGGGCGTCATCCCGTATTCCGCCGCGAGATGGCGTTTCAGAGACTTGAATTTTCGACCATCTTCCAAGCTGATGATATAGTCTTCAGTGACGGATTTCTTCACCGCCACGGCGGGCTTCAGTTCCTCGGTTTTCGTCTCGGATACCGCCGTCGTATCCGACAGGCGTCCAAGGGATTGATGGATGCTATGGATCAGGGCCGGCAGCTCGGCCATCGGGATCGAGTTGTTCGCCACATATGCAGAGACGATCGTGGTCGCCATTTCGGCAAGGGCGGTGGTATCATTTTCGTTCATCATGTCTGATCTTCTACTTCATTCAGAATCGCTCGCCTGTGCAACATAGGCAATGACGCCCTGATTTCACAAGGTGCGGAAGTGCAAATTCAAGAAAAATTTTCAGATATCAACGTGAACAGAGCCAGCCTGTGTTGATAATTCCCTCATAGGCGGAGTAGTCCAGCGATCTTGATCGAGGCCAGTTGGTCGATACTCGTTGCATTGCAACAAAAGATTGAGATGACGATGAACTCTCATCGCGCCCAAGCCGATTTTTCTGGGGTTTCGGCGGGATGTTCCCGAGGGTAACAGCTCCGACATCGTGCCGGAAAGATTAACGTCCCGTAACAAGCTTCGGTACGTCAGCGTGCACAGGAATTTTCAGCGCGCCCGCATACCGCTTCAAGCGGGAGCAACCGCGATATCTTGGATCCCTCGATTCAGTAGAGCCGATACGTACGACGCGGCGACATAAACGCCCGCCGCGCGGCAGGTCTGGAAGCCTCTGCTTCCGGGCTCAGGCTCGGAGCGGCGGCCAAGAGGCTCGACCGCGCCCTCGCGGTCCGAACGATGGCGGCCGAGGGTGTGCTGATTGGACCCCACCTGTTGCGCGCCGGTCACAACCTACGGGGTGGTTTCACGGTAGTTTCCCGGGTATCGGACGTACTGTCGGAGGGGACCTTCGCCGTCGGGCCGTCGACACGTTCCCCCCGGCCGCCACAACCTCGCTTTCGCCGAGGCCGCGGAGGCAAGGTGGTCCGTCATCTTCCGCGTACCGCCCATGCCCGCGCCGACCTCAAGACCCATCGACGATCCGGCGGCCGACGCGGCTTTGCTGCTGATCCGCCTCGGCCTCATCGTCCTGGCCTTCGCGGTGCCGTTGAGTGCCGTCGTATCGCGACGCGCGATCTTCACGCTTCTGCCGATCGGGGCCGGTCTCCTGCTCGTCGCCTCGACGCTTTTGCCGCGGCTGCCGGTCGGCCGACGCCTCGCCGATGCTCTGACGACAGCGGCCGGGCTCGCCAGTCTATGCCTGCTCGCCTGGAGCGCCGCGTCGATCATCTGGACACCGTTTCCGATCGATGCCGCGCAGCGTTGGGTCAAGGAAGCCGGCACGATCATCCTGGTCGGCCTTGCCATCGCGTTGCTGCCCGAGCGCACCCGGACTTCCAACCTCTACCTCTTTCCCCTGGGCCTCGTGCCGGCCGCGCTCGCGACCGGGGCCGCCGCGTCCGGGCTCATAGGAAGCCAGGCTCTTGGCCTGTTCCAAGACGCCGACACGACGCTGGAGCGCGCCGTCATCAGCCTCGTGGTTCTGGTCTGGCCCGCCCTCGGCGCGCTCGCGGTGCGCGAACGTTGGTCGTCGGCCGCTTTGCTGGTGGTCGGCATCACGCTCAGCGCCATGGCGGCCTGGACTCCCGTAGCGTTGGCGGCGCTCGCCATGGGGGCCTTGGCGTTCGCGGCCGCGACGCTGTCGCCCGTGCGCGTGGGACAGGTGTTCGGACTCCTGGCCGCCGCCGTCCTGTTGCTGGCGCCTGGGATCCCCTTCGTGTTCGGGCCCGCGATCGACCGTCTTGCTCCGGCCCTCGGTGACCGGCTTCCGGAGGTCGCCGGAACAGGTCGGCTCTTTCACTTGTGGGCCGATGTCGTCGCGGCGCAACCTCTCCGCCTCATCACGGGGCACGGCCTCGATCTCGCGGCCCGGGGTGCCGTCCTGGGCTACCTGCCACCGGAGATCCCACGCAGCCTCGCGTTCGAGATCTGGTACGACCTCGGGATCGTGGGCGCGGCCGCGGCAGCAGCTCTGGCCTATGGCGGCTTCGCGGCGGCCGGCCGTACGTCCCCGGCGGTCGCCCCGTTTCTCATCGCAGAACTCGTCTCGGGCCTCACCTTCGCGCTCTGGGGGCTCGACACCACGGAACTCTGGTGGGTGACCCTGCTCTCGGTCGGCGCGCTCGCCTTCGCGACCGTCATCCGCGGCGAATACCGGACCGATCGGCCGAGTGCGCGGATCATGCCGGAAGTCGACGTGCCGGTCCGCCGTCAGGCGCGATCCTGATCCGATGGAGCTTTTCAGGCATCGGCACGGCTTCCGACCGACCTCGTGGTCTCGCTGATCGAAGGCGATCACGTTCTGGTTCCAGCGAGCGGGACGATGCACCCGGAGGCGCCGCTCGCTCGTTAAGTGCATCGTGGGTCGGCCGCCAGTCGCCGCGACCCCGAGACCGAGGAAACCGCCGGTGAGCTATGAAATCAGCGTCGGGCCAGCACAACTGACGATCAATGTCGGTGAATGCGTCCTGATCACCGAATCCGATGGCCAAGTGCACCAGCCGAGCGAGAGGGGCCTGTTCTACCGCGACACGCGTCTCATCAGTCGATGGACGGTGGACGTCAATGGTCACCCTTGGCAGTTGCTGAGCTCCGCCGCGACGGCTCATTTCGCCGCCCAGATCGTCATGACGAACCGGGAACTGCCGACCGACGGCACGGCGATCCCGGCCGGCAGCATCAGCCTGACCGTGTCGCGCCTTCTCGGCCTCGGTGGGCTGCGCGAGACGCTCACGCTCCGCAACCATAACCGCGTACCGGTCCGGCTTGCGTTGACGGTTCGGCTGGGCTGCGATTTCGCCGACATCTTCGATGTGAAGTCGAAGCGCCTCGTCAGCCGGGGCGACACCGTGACCACCTGGTCGGCCACCGACCACCGCCTCGAGACGGTGCACTTCAACGGCTCGTTCCGACGGGGCCTCTCCGTGAGCGCCTCGGCGGATGCGCCGGAGCCGATGCTGCGGGACGGTGCGCTGAGCTTCGTCGTCCTGCTGGACCCTCAGGCGTCTTGGCAAGCCGACCTCGCCTACGGCGTCATCGACGGCGAGCGCCGCCTCGAGACGCCTCGCTCAACCTTCGCACAAAGGGACGGATGCGAGCAGGCGCGGGCTGCCGACGAATGGCGTTCGGGTGCGATCCGGCTCCACACCCCGCACCTGGGGCTCCAACTGATCTACGAACAATCGCTCGACGATCTCGCGGCTCTGCGCCTGCCCATCGAAGGCACCGACATGAGATCCTTCGTTCCGGCGGCCGGCATTCCCTGGTTCGCGGCGCTCTTCGGGCGCGACAGCCTCATCACGGCGCTGCAGACGGTCGCGGTCTACCCGGATTTCGCGCGCGGCGCCCTCGAAGTGCTGGCCCGCTACCAGGCGGACGACACCGACGACAGCCGCGACATGCAGCCCGGCAAGATCCCGCACGAGTTGAGGCGCGGCGAACTGGCCCAGCTCGGCCTCGTGCCCTACCGGCCCTATTACGGCACCGCCGATGCGACGCCGCTCTACATCGTCCTGCTCCATCACACCTGGCGCTTCACCGGGGATCGCGGCCTGATCGAGCGCCACCTCGGCACCGCGGAACGTTGCCTCGAGTGGATCGACCGGTCCGGCGACATGGACGGGGACGGGTTCCAGGAATACCAGCGCCGCACCCCCGCGGGGGCCGAGAACCAGGCCTGGAAGGACTCCGGCAATGCGATTCTCGACGAGAACGGCGACGACGTGCCGGCCCCGAAGGCCGTCTGCGAACTCCAGGGCTACGTCTACGATGCGTGGCGCCGCATGGCGAAGATCTATGATGCGCTGGGCCACCCGGATCGCGCCGCGGCGCTGCGGGCCAAAGCCCAGCGCCTCTACGAGCGCTTCAACGCCGCTTTCTGGGACGAAGGCCAGCAATTTTACGCGCTTTGCCTCGACCCGCAGAAGCGGCGGGTGATGAGCATCGCCTCGAATGCCGGACATCTTCTCTGGTCCGGCATCGTCCCCAGGGAGCGGGCCGCCGCCGTGGCCCGACGCTTGATGGCGGACGATATGTGGAGCGGTTGGGGCGTACGCACGCTGTCGGCCGCTCACCCGGCCTACAATCCTCACGACTACCAGCTCGGCGCGGTCTGGCCCCACGATAACGGCATCATCGCGGTAGGGCTCAAACAATACGGCTTCCATGTCGAGGCGGCACGGATCGCGGGCGGACTGGTCGATGCGGGCAGCCGCTTCCTTCTCAACCGCCTGCCCGAGGTTTTTGCCGGCACGAGCCGGGACGAGTCGCCCTTCCCGATCCAGTACCTCGGCGCGAACGTGCCGCAAGCCTGGGCGGCGGGTTCGGTCTTCAGCTTGCTCCGCGCGCTGGTCGGCGTCGAGTTGGACGTCGAAGGCTGTTCGATCGCGGCCGATCCCTTCCTTCCGGACTGGCTGCCAGAGCTACGGCTGGAACAGATCAAGGTCGGACAGCATGACGTCGACCTCCGCGTATGGCGCGACGCGACCGGAACGAAGATCGAGATCACGCGCGGTGCCCATGTCAGGCTCGACCGGCATTCGGGGTTGCATCCGCTCGACTTCGGTTGAACCGCTGCCGCAGGCCGAGCCGCTCGATCTCGGTCGAGCCGCTCGACCTCGATCGAGCCGCTCGTCAGGCGATCCGACGTGCCCGTTCGCCGAACTGGGTCGCGAAGAAGCTGTGGTAGGACCCGCGGCGGCCTATCAGTTCGTCATGGGTTCCGAACTCGACCGCGCGGCCGTTCTCGATCACGCAGATCCGGTCCGCATCCACGATGGTTTGAAGCCGATGCGCCACGACGATCGTGGTCCGCCCGACGCGTAGGTCCGCGAGGGCCTTTTGCACCTCACGCTCGGATTCGGAGTCGAGCGCCGCCGTGGGCTCGTCGAGCAGGATGATCGAGGCTTTCTTCAGAAAGGCACGCGCGATCGCGATCCGCTGGCGCTGCCCGCCCGACAGCTTGGCGCCGTGTTCACCGACTTCCGTGTCGAAGCCGCGATCGAAGCCGGCGATGAAGTCGTAGGCATGCGCCTTGCGAGCCGCCGTCACGATCTCGGCTTCGGTCGCATCGGGTCGCCCCAAGGCGATGTTGTCCCGTATGGTGCCGCGGAACAGGAAGACGTCCTGCGCCACGAACGCGATGCCCTCGCGCAGGGATCGCATGTTGACGGCCGAGACATCCTGCCCATCGATGCGGACCGTCCCGGCATTCGGTTCATAGAGCCGCTGGACGAGGCTGATGATGGTGGATTTGCCGCCCCCGGATGGGCCCACCAGGGCGGTGGTCTTGTCCGGTTCGGCCAGGAGGTCGATGCCGTCGAGCACGGTCTCGCCCTGGCGATAGCTGAACGACACGCCCTCGAACGTGATCAGGCCGGGTCCCGGCACCATGTCGGGCTTCTCGAGATCGTCCGCATCGGGCAAAGGCTCGTCGAGCAGATCGTAGACCAGCCGTGCGCCCACGAGGCTGTTCTGGAGGTCGAGGTTCAACCGACCGAGGCGCTTGGCGGGCTCGTAGGCCGACAGGAGCGCCCCCATGAAGGCGAAGAAGGATCCTGGATCGCTATGCGCCACCGCGACCTTCCAGCCGCCGTAGAGGATGATGATCGCGACCGCGACCCCGCCCAGCGTCTCGCTGACCGGGCTCGACAGTGCGATGCCGAGCGCCATGCGGTTCGCCGCCTTCTCGACCTTGCCGACCGCCCCCGCCATGCGGTCCCGCATGAGGCTCTCGAGGTTGAAACTCTTGATGATCCTGATGCCTTGGGCCGTCTCGCCCATGTGCTGCATGATCTCGGCCGAGCCGTCGAACGAACGCCGCGCGGCGCGCCGCACCCGCTTCATGAGCCGGCTCAGCATCAGCACCCCCACGGGTGCGATCGAAAGCGCCAACAGCGCCATGAGCGGATCGTTGTAGATCATGACCGCGACGAGGCCGACGACCGTCAGCACATCGCGGCCGGCCGAGACCATGATGAACTGGACGACGTCGCGCGCCCCGTTGGCCGCCATGGCGAGCCGTGCCATGAGCTCGCTCGAATGGCGATCGGCGAAGAAGCGGACGGGCTGGTGCAGCAGGTGGTCGTAAACCTTCTTCTGCAAGGTCGCCACGATGCGGTTGCCGGCCCGCGACATGAGGATCAGTTGGCCGCAGGTCGCGAGGCCGCGAACGACGTAGAGAAGCGCCACCGCGATGGCGAGGTTGCGCAACTGTATGAAGGCGCCGGGTTCGGCGACCGTGAGGGTCGTCATGCCATTGACCACGGGACGCAACAGCGCCACCGATACCACGCTGGCTCCCGCGCTGAGCGCCATCAACCCGAGGGCGAGCGCGTAGGACCCGATATGCGCCCTGGCGTGTTCGGACAGGAGCCTCCGGATGAGGGGCATGGATCGGCCGCCTTCGTTGACGGGGGCCGAGTCGGAAATCCGCATAAAGCTCCTCGAATGCACCGGCCGGGATGGGACGATGGCCGGTGTGTGCCGTGACCTGAACCCTTAGAACACGTCAGGCCGCTATGGAAATGGACGCCTTCTCTTGGACCTGCGTCGTGCTCGCCGCTTGGTGTTCGGAGGTACCGCGCGACGAATGGCAGATTTCGGTCGAAATTTCCTTAACCTATCCGGCACGGCCGAGCCAACGGTCGCCTGCGGTTTGGCCAGCGACGGCGGCGGCAGCTCTGGTCGACCCGTCGAAGCCGCGACGGCGGAGCCGGTTGACGGATGCCCGCCCCTGGCTTCTCCTGTCGCGCAGACCCGCCAGCCGAGGACCGTCATGCCGATCGACGCGAGTATTGCCGCCGAGGCGACGGCGTGGCGACGCGACATCCACCAGAACCCGGAAGTGCTCTACGAGGTGCACCGCACCGCGGGGCTGGTCGCGGACCGGCTCAGGTCCTTCGGCTGCGACGACGTCGTGACCGGCATCGGCCGCACCGGCGTCGTCGGCGTGATCCGCGGCCGTGGGGAGCGCGGCTCCGACACCAGGACCATCGCGATGCGGGCCGATATGGATGCCCTGCCGATCGCAGAACAGACCAACCTGCCCTACGCGTCCCGCAACGAAGGCAAGATGCACGCCTGCGGCCATGACGGCCATACGGCGATGCTGCTCGGGGCCGCCAAGGCCCTCTGCGCCGATCGCGACTTCGCCGGGACCGCCGTTTGTGTGTTTCAGCCGGCCGAAGAGGGCGGCGCCGGCGCCAGGGCGATGATCGAGGACGGCCTCATGACCCGTTTCGCGATCGACGAGGTCTACGGGATGCACAATCTTCCGGGATTGCCGATCGGCCGCTTCGCGCTTCGCCCAGGCCCCATGATGGCGGCGGCGGACCAGTTCAGGATCGAGATCGAGGGCCGGGGCGGCCATGCGGCTGCACCCCATCAGACGGTCGATCCGTTGCTGGTCGGCGCCCATATCGTGACCATGGCCCAGAGCATCGTGGCCCGCAACGTCGACCCGCTCGACTCCTGCGTGGTGTCGGTGACACAGTTCCAGGCCGGCACGGCGCTGAACGCCATCCCGCAGACCGCCAAGCTCGCCGGAACGACCCGGAGCTTGACGGCCGCGATGCGCGATCTCGCCGAACGGAAGTTGCGCGCCATCACGGAAGGCGTCGCGGCAGCTCACGGGGCTCAGGCGACGTTGCACTACACCCGGGGCTATCCCGTCACCCGAAATCACCCGCGCGAGGCCACGCTCGCCGAGGGCGTTGCGGCCGCTATCGTCGGAAACGACCGCGTCGACGGCAATACGCCGCCCATCATGGGCGCCGAGGACTTCTCCTACATGCTCGAGGCCCGGCCCGGTGCCTTCGTGTTCATCGGCAACGGCGACACCGCCGGGCTCCACCACCCGGCCTACGACTTCAATGACGCCGCCATTCCGCTCGGGATCCGCTATTGGGTGACCCTCGTCGAGACCGCGCTACCGGCGTGACGACGCCCGGCGGACCAGGACGGGGCGGATCAGTGCCTCAGTTCGACAATCCGGTTGACGCGAGCCACCATTTCGTCCGGGCGCCACGGCTTGCTGATGAAAGCGGCGCATTGCGGAAGCTTGCGCGGATCGACGAGTGGACCACCCGAAGTCACGAGCACCGGCACACCCGGCCATAATTGCATCAGGATGTCCACGAGCTGAAGGCCGTTCAGCTTCCCGGGCATCTGGACATCGGTGAGGATCAGGGCGGCGTCGCCGCCGTGCTGGCGCAGGTAGGGCAAGGCGGCATCGGCGGACTCGAACTCCACGACCGTGTAGCCGTATTCTTCGAGCTCACACACCGCAAGTTCGCGGACGAGGAACTCGTCCTCGATGATCACCACGATCTTGTCGTTCCAAAGGGTGTGACGTTGTGCCATGTCACAGCAACGACATGGAACACCGCAGGTTCCCCTCAAATCGATCGAACCTGTTAGTGATGGTTTATCGTTTCAGACGCTGTGGCGCGAAGGCGTGGGCCGAGGCAAGGATTGCCGGTGTCGGCGATGTCGCCTTTTCGCTGGCGCGGCCGGCGACTTGGACCCATATGGCTGCGGATTGCGGTAGCCTCGGTTGCCCGATCCTACGCGGCGAGCCTCTCGACGATGATCAACGATGCCTTGGCGGCTTTCACCGAGATCCTGACGCCGCCGTTCCGTTCAGCGCTCGCCAAGGTGCTCGGCCTGACGGTGTTGCTCCTCGTTGGCGCCGTTGCGCTGTTGCAACACGGCCTTCTGACTCTGGTGGTCCTGCCATACGCCTGGTTGACCATGCTGATCTCGATCCTAGCCGGTCTAGGCCTTACGGTCGGCTCCGTCTTCCTCGTCGCGCCAGTCTCGTCGATCGTCGCCGGCTTCTTCATCGACGACCTCGCCGAACGCGTCGAGCGCGACCTCGACCCTACGGCACGGCCGGGTCGGCCCCTGCCCATCCTCGACGCCGTCGTCCTGTCGGTGCGGTTCGGCGCTCTGTCGCTCGGTGTGACGCTACTGGCACTTTTGTTGCTGCTCGTTCCCGGCGTCAACGCGGTCGCCTTCATCGGCGCCAACGCCTATCTGCTCGGTCGTCAATATTACGAGTTCGTGGCGCTGCGCCACATGACGGCCGAGGACGCGGCGGTGCTGCGCCGCCGGTACGCGGGCCGCATCTTCCTGGCCGGACTCGTGATCGCCGGTCTGGTCTCGGTGCCGGTTCTCAACCTCGTGACGCCGCTCTTCGGCGCCGCCTTCATGGTTCGGGTCTTCAAACGCCTCCCCCGGCCGGCCGAGGCCCGGGTACGCGTCCTCGTCTGATCCGGCGCCGGATCTGGGAGCCACCCTCCACACCGGGACGTGGCGCATGCCCGCGACAACGCCGCAGCCCCGTCACAAGAGGCGACCTCAGGCCGCCACGTCGTCGCGGTCGAACTGGCCCTGCTTGCGGAAGCGGTAGAGATAGGTCGGCACGATGGACTCGATCGCCCGAGGTTCGATACCGAGGCCTTCCAACGTCCTTCCCTCACCGATCGCCACTTGCGAAACGACGTTGTCGCTCTGCAGCAGCTTCAGCTGATCGCGCGTCATCAGCAGCATCTTGGGAAAAAGGCCCATCAGCAATCCGTCGGCCGTTTCGGTCACTGCGGCCGGATATTGCGCGAGACCGAAGGGGATCGGGAGCAAACCCCGGCTCCGCCGCGTCACGGTGCAGATATATTCCAGCAGTTCGCGGAAAGTCTTGATGGCGGGTCCGCCGAGTTCGTAGGTGGTGCCGAGCGACGCCTGGCCCGCCACGGCCTTGGCCACGGCTTCGGCGACATCGCCGACGAAGACCGGCTGGAACCGCGTATGGCCGCCGCCGATCAGCGGCAGCACCGGGGACATGCGGGCCATGGCGGCAAAACGATTGAAGAAGTCGTCCTCGGGACCGAACACGATCGAGGGCCGCAGGATGACGGCATCGGGGTAGATTTCGCGAACGGCCTCTTCGGCACGGGCCTTGGACTGGGCGTAAACAGACGGCGATTGTAGGTCGGCCCCGATGGCCGAGACCTGGACGAAGCGCTCGACTCCGGCCTCGCGCGCCGCTTTGGCGATGGCACGGGCGCCGAAGACATGCACGGCCTCGAAGGTCTGTCGGCCGCTTTCGTTCAACACCCCGACGAGGTTGACCACCACCTTGGCGTTGCGCAGCGCGGCAGCGAGCGAGGACCCGTAGCGGATATTGGCCTGGACAGGTTGGATCTGGCCGACACGCCCCAGGGGTTGCAGGTAATTGGCGAGATCGGGGCGACGGCAGCCGGCCAGGATCCTGAAGCCGTCCTGAGCGATGGCGCGGACCACGTGCCGGCCGAGGAAACCGGAGCCACCCAATACGGTCACCAGCCCACTGGTCGCGAGATCCGATCCGGCCATCCTGTCCTCCTTTGAAGCCCTCCGATGTCGTAGTCAAAGGCGGCACGGGTGTATAGCGGGGGGACCCCCGTCGTCGGGAGAGCCGCGCCTCAGTCCGCCTCGACCAGGGTCTGCATGGCCTCGACGATCTGATCGGCGCGCCAGGGTTTGGGAATGAAGTGCACGCTCGACGGCAGGTCGCGCAACGGCCGCATGCGGCCCGAGGTCACGAAGACTCCGATATGAGGCCAGTGACGTGTGATGACCTCGGCGAGGTGGACACCGTCGGAGTGACCGGGCATATGGATGTCGGTCAGGACCGCAGCGATGTCGGTCGAGTTCTCGAGCAGAAAACCCAGGGCCTCGTCGGCGTCCGCCTTGTCGACCACCCGAAGACCCGCGTCCTCGAGAGTCGTTATCGTGTCGGCCCGTTGCATGGGGTCGTCCTCGACGATCAGGATCGTACTGCGCTGCATGCGGGCCTCGGACGATTGAAATACTCGGTTAAAGCATCGTTAACACAATTGGTTAACGGGTGGTTAATTTTACCGAATCACCCCGGCTTTCGTCGACAAATCGTTACATCTCGGGTAGAAAACGTCAATTCGAGCCTTTGAGCACCGTCTCGCGACGCCGGTCGGGAGTTCGTGTCCTCGCCCCATGGCTTGCCGGCTGCGGCAGGGAGAGCGACGTCCCGCGCTGATGCAAGTCCGCTTGGGCGTCTGGTAGCACGGGCCCTTAAAGGGGTTTAAGGGATCGTGTGTCCGTAACGCTCGAGAACAACAACACCGTGTCCACCTCAGACGCCCGTGACGTTGCTGTGACAGGCTCGTCCGTCGATCGCATCGATGCCGGTGTCCCGTTCAACCGGCCTCTGCCGGCCGGGAACGAGACCCGTTACTTGCTGGAAGCCATCGAGAGCGGCCAACTGAGCGGGGACGGCCCGTTCACGAAGCGTTGCAACGCGTGGCTCGAGCGCGAAATCGGATGCCGCCAGGCCCTTTTGACGCACTCCTGCACGGCCGCCATGGAAATGGCGGCGATGCTGTTCGCGCTCGAGCCGGGCGACGAGGTCATCATGCCCTCGTTCACCTTCGTGTCGACCGCGAATGCCGTGGTTCTACGGGGTGCCGTGCCGGTCTTCGTGGATATCCGGTCCGACACGCTCAACATCGACGAGCACCTGATCGAGGCCGCCATCACGGAAAAGACGAAGGCGATTTTCGTGGTCCATTACGCCGGCGTCGGCTGCGCCATGGACGAGATCATGGAGATCGCGGAGCGCCACGGGCTTTTCGTTCTGGAGGACGCGGCGCAGGGCATCGCGGCGCGTTACAAGGACCGTCCGCTCGGCAGCATCGGGCATCTTGCGGCGGTGAGCTTTCACGAGACAAAGAATCTGATCTCGGGCGAGGGCGGCGCGCTGTTGATCAACGACGAGCGCTTCATCGACCGCGCCCATATTCTGCGCGAGAAGGGAACCAACCGCACGAAGTTCCTGCAGGGTCGCGTCGACAAGTATACGTGGGTCGACATGGGTTCGTCCTATCTGCCGAGCGAGCTCAACGCGGCGTATCTGCTGGCGCAGTTCGAGAAGGCCGACGAGATCCAGGAGAAGCGTCATCGCGTGTGGGCGCGCTATCATCGCGAGTTCGCCGCACTCGAGCGCGCCGGCGCCCTTACCCGTCCGACGGTACCGCAGATCTGTGCGGGCAACGCGCACATCTATTATGTGATCCTGCCGACGGTCGATCTGCGGGGCGAGTTGCTGCGCCGCACCAAGGCGGCCGGCATCGGTGCCGTGTTCCACTACGTTCCGCTGCACAATGCCCCGGCGGGCCTTCGTTACGCCCGGCAGCATGGGAGCTTGCCGAAGACCGAAGACCTCAGCGCGCGACTGGTGCGGCTGCCGCTCTGGGCGGGGCTTTCGGACGACGCCGTATCGACGGTTGTCGACCTCGTCATTGCCGTGGCGCGGGATGGCTGAACCCTGTTCCGCAAGGCGCGAGCGAGCCGCGTTCGCCGGACGATCCGGTTGACACCGTGGCCCCGCGGCCCGTAGAAGCTCGCCCGAGGCCCTGGTGGCGGAATTGGTAGACGCGCTGGTTTCAGGTACCAGTGGGTAACACCGTGGAGGTTCGAGTCCTCTCCAGGGCACCAAGTTCCTTTGGGAACTTGCTTGCAGCATCAATGACCTACACGACAGCCAGAAGCCGCGGGCGTCTCGTGGCTACACGATTGCATGCATGCATGCATGGCATATTGATCGTTCGATGACTGCTCGCGTCGGGCGCCGCTCGGCACGTGGAGGCCAAGCCTTACGGGCCCTTCCGTTATCGCGGCGCTGAAGCCCGATCCCGGCCCGGGTCGACCGATATCGCCTTTGGACCGACGGCTCCGATCGGTCCTGCATCTCTCTTGGGCCCAGCAGGTCCGTCGCGCCCGGCTTGCCTTTTGACGCTTCTGGTGTGGCGACGCCCAGGCGAGCTTCGCTCAGGACCGAGAAACACCCGGCGTCGACGGCAGGTTAGGGCTGAGCCGCACTGGCATCGTCGTCCGGCCGGGGATAGCCCTTAACCTGGGCCGCGCGGTAGAACGCTTCGGCTTTCCCAGCATCTCCCGCGACACCGATCACTCCGGAACGCGTCAGCGCTTGCGGATCGTAGGTCTGAGCAAGAAGATACTCGCTTTCCGCATCGCCGCCTGACGCCGCATTTTCGAGCAGAGCGCGTGCCGATGCGACGGATCCGTCGGCGAGAAGCTCGCGTGCCCGTGCTTTCATGCGCGTGGTCTCCTCTGCTTGAGGCGCGGGAACGGATCTTGCTCCAGTCGTAAACGAAGGAGTCGAAGCGGGACGATCGGGCATTGGGGCCGAGTTGGCCACGGCCGACGGTGGGCCGAATACGACGGCGTCGTATCGTGTTTCGATCAGCGGAGGTGAAGGTGCCATGATGGCCGGAGCCACAACGACCTCTTGGCTCGCCGGCAGAGCCGGTACAGCGAAAACAACATCGTCGGGAGGCTCGTCAGGCTGCTCCACTGCGCTCCAAGCGTCTGTCATCGCCTCGCGGGGCCACGCGAAGAGCGCTTCGTGTTCCGCCGCCATGTGGGTTTCGATCGGCGAAGGCGAAGGTCCCATGATGGCCGGAGCCACAACGACCTCTTGGCTCGCGGGCAGGGACGGTAAAGCGAATACGACATCGTCGGGAGGCTCGTCAGACAGTTCCGCCGCACTCCAAGCGTCTGTCATCGCCTCGCGGGGCCACGCCAAGAGCGCTGCGTGCTCCGCCGCCATCTGGGTTCCGATCGGCGGAGGTGAAGGTGCCATGATGGCCGGAGCCGAAACGACCTCTTGGTTCGCCGGCAGAACCGGTACAGCGAAAACAACAACGTCGGGAGGTTCGTCGGACGGCTCCGCTGCACTCCAAGCGTCTGTCATCCCCTCGTGGGGCCACGCGAAGAGCGCTTCGTGCTCCGCCGTCATCGGGCGACTGACAGCGGGAAAACCCACGCGAGCAAGGGCGCCGAACGGACTATGTCCAGCGTCCTCGCCGGCATGAACGGCATCTTGAGCGAAGGTGGTCAGGACGAAGGCGAACCCCGCCGCGACAATGGATCGATTTTGACGGGGCAAAAAGCACATGGGGTTCTCCGGTAGGTGTTGCGGTCCGGCTTTGACAAACCTCTCATTGCTAACGAAGCGTGACTTTAACGGTGACGTTTGCCGGAAGTCGCATATATCTTTGGAAACAGTAATTTCGCCGAGTCCGAGGTGGCCGGTCCAGCTTGTGCTTACTTTCTTCCATCACGATCCTTCAAAGGATAGATGTGAAACAGGCCATATTTCTTTTCGTTCCGTTCGCTTTGCTGGTCCTGTCGACGGCATCAACTCTGTCCGCGTCACGAACCAGCAAACCGGCGCCGGGGCCGGCGGACTTTCTGTATGGTCTGGCGTCCGGGCCTGCGGGAAGCCTCGAATTCGCCGTTGCAGGACGCCTCGCGACATTGGCGGCTTTGGGCCAGGAGGGTGGACCGCACGGCGAGAGTGGCCCACGCCTCGTGCCGCTTGTCGAGGAGTCGGGGCGTCAAGCGCTCGTTGACCTTTTGTCGCAGCCAAGCACTGATATCGCCATCGTGCCGGCGCCGCTCCTCGAACGAGCGGCTCGCACGGATCCGACACTGAAGACGCACGTTGGTTACATCGCACCTCTCTATCTCGAAACGGTCCACGTGCTCGTTCGCGCTGACGTGGCGGGGGTCGGGGAGCTTGCAGGGCGCCGCGTGGCGATCGACGGCGCGGACGGGGTCGGTGCCGCGCTCTTGGAAGACCTGCAGATCGCAGCCACACCCGTGGCTCCGATTCCGGACGACCCTGTCAAGGCTATTCGCGACGGAACCGTCGATGCGGTCGTGGTCGTTGGAGGCGATCCGACGGCGCTCCCGACGACAGTCACGACCGACCGAGGCATCAAGCTCCTCGCAGTGCCTTACTCCGCAGCGCTCGAGCGCGACTTCGTCCCTGTGACTCTCCGCCAGTCCGACCTGCCTAGCCTCGTGCCAGAGGAGGGACTCACGACTGTTGCGACGCCGGCCGTGCTCGCAGTTTACTTTCGAACGCCACGCAGCGAGCGCGCCGAAACCCTCTGGTCGCTGATAGCAGGGATCCTGACCCACGTAGACGAGCACGGAGCCGACGCTGCGGGCCGAGCGCTCGGTGACGTCAACTGGGCGGCGGAGTTGCCGGGCTGGCGTCGGCTCGATCCTGTCGCGCGCTGGCTTGACGTGCAGCGTCGGGCCGCAACGACGACGCCCGTTCCGACCACACCAAAGGACCGACCATGAAGTCCGCAATTATCGTCGCCGCTCTCGCTCTCGCTTGCGCCGGGACCGCACGTGCGGGCTCACCGGATCTTGCGCAACCTCAACCGGACGCCGCCCAGGCTCAACCGGACGCCGCTCAAACCCAACCTCATTCCGCACAGACACAACCGGAAGCCGCTCAGCAGGGCGTAGATAGTCTCATCGTGCACGGCTCGGATCACGCGATGGGCCATCACGTGCCGGTGCCGCGGCGTCTGCGCTCTGTGAAGACTCGACACGTCGATCAGTTCAAGCTGGCCGACCGACAAGGCTTCAAGCGAGTCAGCGACCTCGTCCCTTTTCCAGCCTTCTATCCGGGCCTCGGGATCGTCACCGTGAAGCCCGAAACCCTGCCGATGGGACCGTTCCGGTGCTTCGACCGGGCCGGCAATCTAGTGTCGACGGTTTACATGCCGCTTTTGTCCGACATGAACAGCCATAAGACATGGGACAAGGTGAAGGGCCTGCCCGCGCCCGTCGACCATGTGACCATGTACTTCCACCCTGGTCATGCGGGCGTGAACGTGCCCCATTATCACGTCGTACTCTGGCACGTGCGCGACGAGAACGTCGTCGCGAAGTAGTCGATCGAGCGACGCCCCGGCATGTGCAATGCGATCGCTCCGCTACCAGACCCGATCCTAGCAGAGCGCCGCACTGCGGTTCCGTCGCCGCTCTCACACGAGCCCGTCATCCTTATCGACAGCTCGCCGAGCAACGGGACTGCTCGCGGCATCGGAAGCCCGGCTGTCGACGTGGAGTTTCGCGTCACCGTCTCGGACGTGGAACGCCGGTCGACGTTGCTCGTCGTGCGGTGGGCGAGCGCGCTACGCCGGGTGGTCGGCATGGCGGTGTGTTCAGCCGCGAACCGGTGCAGGCTGCCTCGGACCAGTGACACTTAACCGGCCGGCCTCTCTTTCGGTGCGTCAGCTTGCGCGCGCCCCGCAGATATCGGTAAGCGCTCGTTGGCGGGGGCCTTGCTCCGGTAAGGCTGCGGGCTGGAGACGGATGGTCCCATTTGGCTCTGTATCGGCACAAGGTCTGGCCATTGGACGAAGCCACCACACGTCGTGACGGCGACCCCACGCGACGTGGGAATCAAGCGTCTCGGCCGGATCGGCTCCCGACAGTCGCATCGAACCGAAGCCGCGAACACGAGCGAGATCGACTTAGGGACCCGCGACCCGGATGACGGCATCAGCAGCCCCCTCGCGATCTCCGGGCCGCCGCTTCCACCCGCGTCGGTGAGACACCGAACCGCTTCGAGTCACCGTGTCGGCACCCGGTGTCGTGCAGCGGTCCACGGCGCCGATGGGCGGCCGGTTTCGAGGGTATCGACGAGCCTCGCCCGGATCTCGGTGAGGATCGACATGAGTTCGTCGACCGCAACGGCATCCTCGTAGGTCATCCCACCACGTGCGAGACGCTCCCCGAGGTGCGCCACATGATCGTCGATCCGTTTCACTTCGCTCATGCTGTAGCGTCACCGAGTTGCCAGGGGTGGCGAAGCTACGGGGCGGGCGTCGGGAGGTTTCGGCCCGGATCAACGAAATTGCTGCGCCGCACAACGAAGGACACGGCCTCGAACGGCAGCAACGCCGACCGGCTCACGCCGGCCAGATGCGCTCCAGGATGGGGTCGAGGTCGATACCGTCCGGGAGCGCGCCGTAAAGGCGGGCCGCATCTGGCGCGAAGCGCAGCGTCGCGAACGTCTCGCCGATCGGCGCGGGAGCGTGGCGCAGGAGCAGCGCAGCTTGCAGCAGCAGCGCGAGACGCTCGGTCGTGCCTCGGGCGTCGCCATCGCCGAGCGAGGCGGGAGCGAGGCGGTCGAGCATGTCGGCGACACGGTCGAACCCGGGGTGGTGTCCGCGAGCGGGTGCGACCTCGGCCCGGATCGCCTCGAGGGCTGCGGGTTCGCGCCCCAATGTGCGCAGGACGTCGAGCGCGATGACGTTGCCGGATCCTTCCCAGATCGCGTTGACCGGCGCCTCGCGGTAGAGCCGCGGCAAGACGCTCTCTTCGACGTAGCCCGAGCCCCCCAGGACCTCCATGCACTCGACCACGAAGCCGCTCACCCGTTTGGTGAGCCAGTACTTGCCGAGCGCGACCCCGAGCCGGGCCAGGGCGCGCTCGCCCGGGCTCGTGTCGAAAGCGCGGGCCAGCCGCATCGTCAGCGCGGCGGCTGCCTCGTAATCGAGCTGCAGGTCGGCCAGCACAGCCCGCATGGCGGGTTGGTCGATCAGGCGGCGCCCGAAGACGCGGCGGTGGATCGCATGATGGGAAGCCTCGGCCAGCGCCCGGCGCATGATGCCGAGGGTCGAGGCCATGGTGTCGAGCCGCGTCCCATGGACCATGGCGATGATGGTCTGGATGCCGCGCCCTTCCTCCCCGACGAGTTGCGCCTCCGCATCGTGGTACTCGATCTCCGCCGAGGCATTGGAGCGATTGCCGAGCTTGTCCTTGAGCCGCATGAGGTGGATGGCGTTGCGGCCCCCCGCCTGGGTGACGCGTGGCGCGAGAAAGCAGCTGAGGCCACCCGGCGCCTGCGCGAGGGTAAGAAAGCCGTCGCACATCGGCGCCGAGCAGAACCATTTGTGACCCAGCAGCGCGTAACGTCCGCCCGCGCCCGCCGGTCTCGCCTGCGTCCGGGTGGCGCGGACGTCCGAGCCGCCCTGCTTCTCGGTCATCGCCATGCCGAGCGTGATGCCGCGCTTTTCGGCGAAGGGCGCGACGGAAGCGTCGTAGCGACCGCCCAAGAGCTTCGGCAGCCACGTCTCGGCCAGCAGGGGGGCGTGGCGCAGGGCCGGCACGGCCGCGTAGGTCATGCTGAGCGGACACATCGTCCCCTGCTCGACCTCGCTGAATACGGCGAGCAGCGCCGCGTGCAGCACGTGGGCGCCGGATTGCCCCGCCGTCCAGGCGACCGAGTGGATGCGGTGACGCATCCCGGCCTCCATCAGCGCGTGGTAGCTCGCATGGAAGCGGACCTCGTCGAGGCGCCGCCCGCGGGCATCGAAGCTCAGGAGCTCGGGCGGGAAGCGGTTCGCCTCCGCGGCGAGTGCGAACGCCTCCTCCCTGCCCATTTCTGCGCCCAATGCCGCGAGCGGTGCCTCCACCCAGTCGCCTCCCTCGCGCCTTGCGGCATCGCCGAGTGCGGCGTCGGCGAGGTAGAGGTTGAACCCGGCGAGATCGGGTGGCTGGTTGAGAACGTCGTGGGTGGCGAGCGCATCGATCGGAGCGGGACGTGTCATCGCAGCCCTCCTGCGGAGATGGGGTAGCTCAAGGCACGAGCCCGGCCGTGGCGCGAGTCCGCCGAACGAAACCATAGGCCACGACCACGAACCGCGTCACCGGGGGCCTCGGAGCCCAAACGCGCGTCATGCGGGAACCCGTGGCCGGCCGGGAGATTTGGCCGGTAGGGACATCGGAGCCGGAGCGTGCGCCATGCTGACCAGAACCGCCATCTACGAGGGCACCATCAAGGCCGGCCGCGAACAGGAGTTCTTCCGTCGCGTGCGCGACGAGCTGGAGCCGATGTGGCGCCGCTTTCCCCATGTCAAGGCAGTGCGGGTCCAGCGGACCATCACCGCAGACAAGGATAGCCGGCCGATCGCCATGATCCTCGAGATGGATTTCGAGGACATGAGGGCCATCGAGGACTGCATGGCCTCGAAGATCCGGCCCGAGTCCCACGCCGCGACCGAGAGTGTCATGCAGCTCTTCGACGGGCGCTTCTACCATCTCGTGGCCGAGGCCACGGTCCTCGCGCCGAACGCCTGACCGCGCACCTGCCCGGAGCTCACGCGGCTCGACCCTGGGAGGCCGGCGACGCAGCTTGCCGCGGCCCGCGATGATCCGCCGGGATGGTTTAGGGCCGGTGCCGACAGCGTTGTCGGTGCGGAGGTCGACGCCGCGTGAGGCTGGCCGTCGAGGCCGGACCGGCGCCCTGAAAACCATTCACTCAAGAAACCAGCACGGCACACTCGACAACATGCCACGTAACGGTATAACATTTCATCGTATGTTATCCGGTAACCCGATGGGCCGGCCGATGGCCTGCCTGATCCACCGATGCGTGAGGAAACAGCATGTCTGGGTTTCGCATGGCTCTCCTGGCAGGAGCCGTATCTGCTATCGCCGTCTCGCCTGCTGCAGCGGCCGGCCTCAACGTGGTCGCGGCGGAGAACTTCTACGGCGATCTCGCCAAGCAGGTGGGCGGCAAGGCCGTCACCGTGACGAGTATCCTGTCGAACCCCGACCAGGACCCTCACCTCTTCGAGGCCGATCCGTCGACCGCGCGGGCGCTGAAATCCGCGAAGGTGGTGGTCAGCAACGGTGTCGATTACGATCCCTGGATGGAAAAGCTGACCGCCGCCGATCCCTCGCCGGGCCGAGCCGCAATCGTGGCCGCCGACCTGATGGGCAAGAAGACCGGCGACAATCCCCACCTCTGGTACGACCCGAAGACCATGGAGGTGGTGGCCGCCGCCATGGCCGAGAAGTTCGGCGCCGCCGACCCGGCCGCCAAGGCCGAGTTCAAGAGGAACGCGGACGCGTTCGACGCATCGTTGAAGCCGCTCGACGCCAAGATCGCAGCCATGAAGGCCAAGTACGCCGGTCAGCCGGTGACGGCCTCGGAGCCCGTCTTCGGCTATATGGCGGGGCTCATCGGTCTCGACGTCCACAACCAGAACTTTGCCTTGGCGGTGATGAACAACACGGAGCCCTCGGCGTCCGACGTCGCGGGTTTCGAGGACGATCTCAAGAACCACAAGGTCAAGGTGATGATCTACAACGCCCAGGCCGACGACCCGTCCGTGAAGCGCCTCGTCGAGATCGCGAAGGCGTCGAAGATCCCGATCGTGGGCGTCAGCGAAACGGAGCCCGCCGGCAAGACCTACCAGGCTTGGATGATGGATCAGCTCGACGCCCTCGATCATGCGCTCTCCGGCAAGACCTCTTGAGCCTTATCGCGTGTGACGGCGTCACGCCGGAGTTCGCGGGGCGGACGGTACTGTGGCGGGTCGACCTTTCGATCCAGTCCGGGGACTTCGTCGGCCTGTCCGGTCCGAACGGCGCCGGCAAGACGACGTCGATGCGCGCCATGCGCGTCGGCCGGCGGATCTTCGTCCTGTCGGCCGATGTCGACGCCGAAGCCGAGGCACATCGTCACGACCATCGGGAGCCCATGCATGTTCGACTATGACTTCATGCGGACCGCCTTCATGGCGAGCGGCATCGTGGCGCTCCTGTCCGGCCTCGTCGGATACTTCCTGGTTCTCCGCAACCAGACTTTCGCCGGCCACGCGCTGTCGCACGTCGGCTTCACGGGCGCCACGGGAGCGATCCTGATCGGCCTGTCGCCCCTCTGGGGACTCGTCGGCTTCACGCTGATCGCGGGTCTCGCCATGGGCGCCCTCGGCGAGAAGCTCAGCGCCCGCGACGTCGCCATCGGCATGACGCTGTCCTTGGCGCTGGGGTTCGGGTTGCTCTTCCTCCACTTCTACACCGCCTTCGCGACACAGGCGACGGCGCTGCTCTTCGGCAACGTTCTCGGCGTCGATCGCACGGCTTTGCTGTCCCTCACCGGCTTGGCCGCGCTGAGCGTGGCAGCACTGGCCTTCGTGTCGCGCCCGCTGCTTTTCGCGAGCCTGCAACCGGAACTGGCCGAGGCGCGGGGCCTACCGACGCGCCTTCTCTCGACCGTCTTCCTCGGGATCGTGGCGATGGCGGTCTCGGAATCGGCACAGATCGTCGGCGTTCTGCTCGTCTTCACGCTCATGGTCGGGCCGGGTGCCGCTGCGCGGAACCTGACGCCTCGGTTCGGGCTCGGGGTTGCGCTCTCCGCCGTTCTGGCCCTGGTCGAGGCCTGGGGAGGATTGACGCTCGCCTGGTTCACCGATTGGCCCGTGAGCTTCTGGATCACGGCTCTTTCCGCGGCGATCTACGCCGTCAGCCTCGTAGCGGCCCGTCCGGGCGGTGTCCTGCGCATCGTATCGCGAAAGCGCGACGCTCGCGGGGACGCCGCGCAGGTCTCCGTCTGATCCGATACCGCAACGATGGCTTGTTCGATGAGGAGCGCGTCCTTCGGGCACCGAACAGCTGCCGACCGACCGAAACAGAGATGATCATCTGTTTGGGTCGGAGCACTGGCACGGGCTCCTCACGGGAATCCGGCGTCCTCCGGTCCGACGGCGTTGCACCGCGCGCAGACACCGTGGATCTCGATGGTGGTGCCGGTCGGTCTGAAGGCGCTTGCCGCCACCACGCCTTCGATCCGGGCCTTCAGCATCGCATCGCTGAATTCGTCGACCGAGCCGCAGGTGTCACAGATCGCGAAGCCGACCGACAGGGCTTCGTGTCGATGGTCGTGGGATCCGTGGCCGTCGCTGCAGACCGTGTAGGCATTCAAGGTTTCGAGGCGATGGATCTTGCCGGTCTCGACCAGTCTTCCCAGCGCGCGATAGATGGTCGGTGGCGACGTGATGCCATGCCCGCGGAGTTGATCCAGGAGATCGTAAGCCGTCATCGGCTTCTGTGACCGGTTCAGCACCTCCAGGATCGATGCAGCCTTGTCGGCGATCGCAACGCGCTTCGTCATCGAAGTTCCCCAGGGACCCTCGACCGCTACACCAACACCTCAGATTGAGCAAGGCGTATGTTATAACGTTTTTAGCCAGTTGTGAAGGTCGGCGTGCGGCGGTCACGGCAAGGGGCCAACTCTTGGCGACCCGGGCCGGGCATGCGGCAGCTATGACACGGCTCCAGACTACACGGTCCCGCCTGCACGAAACGGGAAGCCGCTTAGTGCTTGTCGATACCGACAAGCGTTCGCCTTCACTGCGGTGACATCGGCGCTCCCGTTACGCGGCTGCCGACGGTTTCCTCAGTCGAACAGCAGCCCCGCCCTCTTCCTCGCTCGGGAACTCGACCCCGGCGGCCTCGAGCGTGCGACGAAGCGCGGCCATGACCGAAGGATCGGGGTCGGTCGCCCGGCTCTGCTGAGCGCCGACAACGGTGCTGTAATCGACATGGGATGCCTTGGCGAGCCAAGTCGAACCCCGCCGCAGGAGCCGGCGCGCCTCTGTGACCTGCGCGGGAGAGATGGACACGATGCTTCGACCTTTCTCGGGAAACCGATCGTCCAGCGCTCCCTTGCGGTAACGTCGGCAGAGCAACCCTCTCACCCGATGGTTTCCGCAATCTTACGTGAAGGCTGCCGCAGCTGAAATCAGCCGAGATCGAAACTGTTCTTCGACAAGACGATCGCAGAATGTCGCCCGAGCGACGTTAGAGCTTGTCATCGCCGGCAGGCTGAGGACGGACGCTCCGTCGCGCGAAGCACCACACCAGTTCCTTCTTCCCCTGAGAAGTTCTCCTTCGGTTCGGAGAACGACCGACCCGCATCACCTCGAAGGGTCTTCGAGCTCGGCAAGCGCTTGCTCATGGTCCGCCCACACGCTTGTGCGATCGCTTCGGCGCTCTTGGGCGTTGCCCTTCTCCCGCGAGACAGGTCGATGAGTGCATGGGAGATCTGGTCCTGCCATGTAACGCTGCGAGAGCTCGCGTCGAAACCGATGCGAAGGTGCCCTTCAGCGCAAAGCGCGCCCGCACAGGATGTCGGCCTGCCGCTAAAGCACCGCCTGGCGACTGTCGGATCCGGTGGACACCGTGAACGATACACCCTGATCAAAGACCCGGACCGAACTTCCTCGTGTCATGGAGAAGAGAAGTGGCCTTCAATACATCCGTGCTCGCGACCGTTATCATCCTGATCTCTGCTCCTGCCTGGTCTCAGGAATATGCAACGCTGGCGAAGAGAGTCGAGCGGCTGGAAAGCGACCTTCGCACGCTCCACTCTCGCATCGATAATCTCGGCCCCGCCTCCGCTTTGCGCGACGTCAGAGTCGCCGATCCCGTCTTCATCGGTGCCGGCGGTGCGAAGGCCAACTCTTTGGCAATGGACAATGCGGTGATCAACTGCCCACCGCACTCCTTCGTCACAGCCGTGCAGATCCTCAAGACCGGCAATACCGTGTCACAGATCCGATACGCGTGCCGCGGTGTCGAGTAGACGAGCCTCGCCTGTTCTGATCGCACCTGCAACCTGACGGCGCCTCGGCGGGCGGCGGGTTCAGACGAATGGAAAGAACGACGAAGCTCCTGTAAGACGAGCGCGTCGCGCCACTGTCTTCGAGCTTCCGGAGCATCGCTCAACTGCCGACCGTCATGCCATGGTACGCGGCCGCCCTCGCGTTGATCTTCCTCGGACTGTCGGTCCGCGTCATTCGCGGTCGCGGCCTGCACCGCGTCGATCTCGGCTCGGGCGGCGTCGACGACCTGGAGCGTCGCATCCGCGCTCATGGCAACTTCGCCGAATACGTCCCCCTGACGCTCGTGCTCATTCTGGTCGATGAACTGCGCGGCCTCCCACCGCTCGCGGTCCACGGCCTGTGCCTGCTCTTGCTCCTTGGCCGGCTTTCCCATGCCTGGGGTGTCTCACGTCGGGAGCATCACGCCGCGTTCCGGGTCGGCGGCATGGGGGCGACCCTGACGGCCCTCGGCCTTGCCGCCCTGGTGGTGCCGCTGGCAGCGGTCTTATAGAGCCGGCTCCGACAGGACCGGTTCGCTGTGGCGATATCGACCCGACGGGGTTGCTCGCGGTCGCGACTTCGCGCCGAACGGTACGGTCGTTTCGCGAGCCGCTGAAGCGGCGGTCGCTGCCGCAGGAGAGGCTGCGGCTTGGGTGAATGCCAAGATCGCGTCCAGAACCTCGTTCCAGAACTCAGCACGATCCCCGCTGATCTCCCAGCAGGCCTTCTCCTGCTCGGCTCTGGCGAAATCTGCGGCCCTCTTTGGGCTCGCGGTCCAAAACACGAGAGCCATATCCCTTGGTGAACTCGTCTGCGGCATGATCGCACCTCACAGCATGTGCTGATGCGAGAACCGCATCAGCACATGCTTTATTCCCGCCCGTCGGGAACTTCTTGGCTCACCCGCGCGATCCGTGCCGACCTGGAGCCGGTCCTCGACGCCAGAAGGCAGGACGCGTCGGGCCGACCTCGAGCCACCTGCCCCGTTGCCCGTCTTCAACCCCAATTTCACCTGGCATCACCTGATGCTTTAGACTTAAACTATCGCTCTGGACCGCGGTTTCTCGTCCGTCGTCCGCGAGAGGCGCCGAGCCATGGCCGAGTCCGCTCACATCGATACCTTCGCCCGCGATAACCTCCCGCCACGCCACCTCTGGCCGGATCTTCTCTTCGCCCTGCCGGAGTTCTGCCAGCCACCGCGGCTGAACTGCGTGACGCCGCTGCTCGACCGTTGGGTGGCGGAGGGGCATGGGCATGCGACCTGCCTGGTCGGGGAGCAGGAGAGCCTCTCCTACCTCGAATTGTACCAACGGGTAAACCGCATCGCCAACGTGCTCGTAGGCCGCCTGGGCCTCGTCCCGGGCAACCGGGTGCTGCTGCGCTCGACCAATTCCATCACCATGGCGGCGGCCTATCTCGCGGTGCTCAAGGCGGGAGGCGTGGTGGTGGCCACCATGCCGCTGCTGCGGGCACGCGAGATCGCCTATCCGCTGAACAAGGCACGCATCGCGCTGGCGCTCTGCGATCACCGCCTCGCCGACGACATGGAGGGGGCCCGCGCCTTGGCACCCGGCCTCGAGCGCGTCGTCACCTGGGGCGGAGGCGGCCCGGATTCGCTCGAAGCCCTGATGGCCGAGGCGAGCCCGGACTTCGAACCCGTCGACACCGCGGCCGACGACGTCTGCCTCATCGCCTTCACGTCGGGCACGACGGGCGAGCCGAAAGGCGCGATGCACTTCCACCGCGACATGCTGGCCATCTGCGACGGCTACGCCCGCCACGTCGTGCGCGCTACACAGGCCGACCGTTTCGTCGGCTCCGCCCCCTTCGCGTTCACGTTCGGCCTCGCCATCCTGCTGTTCCCGATGCGGGTCGGCGCCACCGCGATCCTGCTTGAGAAGGCCGGGCCGGATCAGATCGCGGCTGCGGTGGAACGGGAGCGCGCCACCGTCTGTTTCACGGCGCCTACCGCCTATCGCGCCATGCTCGCCAAGCGCCCCGAGCACGACCTCTCGTCGCTGCGGCTTTGCGTATCGGCCGGCGAGGCTCTGCCCCGTCCCGTCTATGACGCCTGGCTGGCCGCCACGGGCCTGAAGCTGCTCGATGGCATCGGAGGCACCGAGATGCTGCACATCTATATCTCGGCCGCCGAACACGAGGTCCGTCCCGGCGCGACCGGCCGTCCGTTGCCGGGCTACGAGGCGCGGGTGGTGGACGAGGCCGGCCGAGATGTTCCGCCCGGCACCGTGGGTCGGCTCGCCGTGCGGGGGCCGATCGGCTGCCGCTACCTCGCCGACGAGCGGCAGGCGGTCTTCGTGCGCGACGGCTGGAACTACCCCGGCGACAGTTACGCCATGGATGAGGACGGCTACTTCTGGTACCAGGCGCGCTCGGACGACATGATCGTGTCCTCGGGCTACAACATCTCCGGTCCGGAGGTCGAGGTGGCCCTGCTGGGCCACCCCGCGGTCGGGGAATGCGCGGTGGTCGGAG
Source organism: uncultured Lichenihabitans sp. (assembly GCA_964252585.1). Taxonomy (GTDB): domain Bacteria; phylum Pseudomonadota; class Alphaproteobacteria; order Rhizobiales; family Beijerinckiaceae; genus Lichenihabitans. The sequence continues at coordinate 30,466 of CAXUOD010000039.1, forward strand.
CACCGGACGCCGCGCGAGGCACCATCGTCAAGGCCTATGTGGTGCCGGCCGCCGGCGTCGCGCCCGGCCCTGCCCTCGCCAAGGACCTGCAGGATTTCGTAAAGGCCGAGATCGCGCCCTACAAGTATCCGCGCGCCGTGGCCTTTGTCGCGGCGCTGCCCAAGACCGCGTCGGGCAAGATCCAGCGCTACGCGCTGCGCCAGCATGCCGCCGCCGCCGAGAGGGAGGCGGTCGAAGCACCGCCCCTCGCGGTCCAGACGCCGACATAGGTTGCGCCGGCACGCCGCCGCGGTGTCCATCGTGTTCGTGGAGC
>CAXUOD010000040.1:0-27880 GCA_964252585.1 uncultured Lichenihabitans sp.
CCGATACACCTCCGCGGTCGAGGGGCGTACTGGATCAGCTCCATCAGGTCGTTGCGGAACACCACCTTGCCTGGCGTCATCGCCATGTTGACGCCGAGCTGATGGGTGCTGGTGTCGCTCTGCCGAATCTTGAGCTCGCCTTTGCCGGCCGCGATATCCTCGGCCAGCATCTGCATGCCGCGGACGAGGTTGTCGCCGCCTTCCTCGAACGTGTGCTTCAGCAGTTCGGGGTTGGTGGCGAGGAAGTTGGACGGCGAAAGCGCGCCCGTGACCTGGCGAAGGTAGAAGCGTGCCTTCTCGCGCGTGACGGGATCGAGCTCCGCGTCGTCCACCATGGTCTTGGCCCAGTCGCTGGTCCGCAAGTAGGCTTGCCGGATGAAATCGAAGGCCGGGAACTCGCGCCACTCGGGCGCGGAGAAGCGCCTGTCCGAAGCCCGCTCCGGCTCGGGGGTGGGCGGGGCCTCCCCCGACATGCGCCGCATCGTATCGGCCCAAAGATCGATGATCTGGCTCGACAGCGACGCTTGCGCCACCACCATGCGGGTCGGGTCCATGAACCAGTAGCTCGCGACCTGGCCGAGGGTCTTCATCATGTCCTTGGCGTCTTCGCCCGGCACCTTCGGTTCGATCCGCCCGCGGGGTTCGAGATAGGCGGTGGCGACCTTCCGGGTCTCCTCCATCAGCCGGCCCATGTTCCGCGACAGCCGTTCGAAGTCCGCCATGCCGGGCGTCGCTGCCTCCGCGGCTTCCCGATCGGTGCCGGCTTCAGCCGTTGCGGTTTGCGTGAGGGGCTTCGGGTCCGCCGGCCGAGAAAGCGAGACCGCGGCCTCGGGCTTCGCGGTTCCGACCGCCGGATGCGCAACCGCAGGCCGCTGTTTCGGCTTGGCTTTCGCCAGCTCCGAGGTGGAATGCGGCCTGACGCCTGCCGTGGTCTGCGGGCGCGCGTCCGGGGCAACGGATCCGATGGGCTGCGCCGCCGTCGTGGAAACGTCGACCGTCACCGCGCCGTGCCGCGCAGCTTCACGCTTGGACCGCGGTGGACGCTTGCCCTTCATCACGCTTCCCCTCTTCCCCAGGTGGGGCCGACCTGCCGAAGCGGAATGATTCCGCCCGCGACCGACCCGTTCTTCCGATCGCGACGCTGTCGGGAACATCGCGACCGTGCGGCGTGAACGCTGCATCACTCGACCCGACCCCGACGTCAACGGTCGCGGCGACGGTTTGATCACGCCCTACGACGCAAAAGCCATGCACGCCCGGCGCCGTGCGCGCGTTCCGTCCCGCTTCAACCATATTGTGACGCTACCCGCGGATTTCGAATCCCGTTCCGGGCCGCGCCGCTCGTTGTTTCTCGAGGTCGAACCCATGGCATCGAAAGGATCCCGGAACCCGCAGGGTTTTCAGGCCGCTCGGCTGACGGGTGCTGCTTTCTCCGTGTTGGCCTGGACTGCAGTCATGGCCGGACCGGCCGTCGCCGCAGATGACGAGAACTCCTCGCCCTTGATCCCGCAGAGCGTGAACGGAGCGTTGGAGAAGCTCGACGTCAAGGCCAAACCGGCCGAACCCCCACCCGAGTTCGTGACGCGAACGCGTCCCAATCCGGCGCGGCTCCACTATCTGCCGACGGCGGTGCCGCATGCGGTGAGTCCGGTCCCGGTGAAAACGCCCGCTGAGATCCAAGCCGCCAAGGATGCCCTCGATGCCGCGCAGGCGCGGCAGTTGAATCCGACGCCGCCTCCCGTCGACCTCACGAAACATTCCGCCACGTCGAAGCCGCCCAAGGCCAAGACCGCCAAGGCCAATCCCGCCGCGAATGCGGATTGATTTACCATTGGCTCAGCCTTCGGTAATAACCTTCGGCCTGCCCATCCCAAGCTTCTCACGGGTCGCTCCTATGTCCGACTTTCACCGCGTCCGTCGCCTGCCGCCTTACGTCTTCGAACAGGTCAATCGCCTGAAGGCCGCAGCCCGGAACGGTGGCGCCGACATCATCGACCTCGGCATGGGCAACCCCGACCTTCCGGCGCCGAAACACGTCGTCGACAAACTGATCGAGACGGCCACGAAACCTCGCGTCGACCGCTATTCGGCATCGAAGGGCATCGCCGGCCTCCGCCGTGCCCAGGCTCACTACTATGGCCGCCGCTTCGGCGTGAAACTCGATCCGGACCGTCAGGTCGTGGCCACCCTGGGGTCGAAGGAAGGCTTCGCCAACATGGCGCAGGCCATCACGGGGCCCGGCGACGTCGTGCTGGTGCCGAACCCGTCCTACCCGATCCATGCGTTCGGGTTCCTGATGGCGGGCGGCGTCATCCGCTCCGTTCCGGCGGAGCCGACGCCGGACTATTTCTCGGCGCTGGAACGCGCGGTCGTGCACTCGATCCCGAAGCCGCTGGCCGTGGTGGTCTGCTATCCGTCGAACCCGACCGCCATGGTGGCGTCGCTCGACTTCTACCGGGACCTCGTGGCTTTCGCGAAGCGGCACGAGATCTTCATCCTTTCGGATCTGGCCTATTCGGAAGTGTATTTCGACGGCGAGCCGCCTCCCTCGGTGCTGCAGGTGCCGGGCGCCATGGACGTGACGGTTGAGTTCACCTCCATGTCGAAGACCTTCTCGATGCCCGGGTGGCGCATGGGCTTCGCGGTCGGCAATGAGCGCTTGCTGGCGGCATTGACGCGCGTCAAGAGCTACCTCGATTACGGCGCCTATACGCCCATCCAGGTTGCAGCCGCCGCTGCCTTGAACGGCCCCGAGGATTGCATCGTCGAGATGCGCGGCATCTACAAGGCGAGGCGCGACGTGATGGTGGAGAGTTTCGCAGCATCGGGCTGGACCGTTCCGGCACCGACCGCTTCGATGTTCGCCTGGGTGCCGATCCCCGAGCGCTTCCGCCATCTCGGCAGCCTCGAGTTCTCCAAGTTGCTCATCGAGGGCGCCGAGGTGGCGGTGGCGCCCGGGATCGGCTTCGGCGAGCATGGCGACGACCACGTGCGCCTTGCCCTGGTCGAGAACGAACAACGCATCCGACAGGCGGCGCGCGGCATCAAGCGCTTCTTCGACAGCGCCGATACGCGCCTCCATAATGTCCTGCCGCTGAAACGCCCGGCCTGATCGGGACTGATCGGAGCGGACGTGACGGAGGCCGCAGACGGGCGACGGACCCTGTCGAGACTGCTCGAGGAAGCCGAAACCGTGACGGTCTTCACCGGTGCCGGCATCTCGACCGAATGCGGCGTGCCGGACTACCGGTCACCAGGCAGTCCCTGGCGGGTCCATCAGCCCATCGGGTTCAAGGACTTCATGGCCGACCCGGCGCAGCGGGCCGAGGCATGGCGCCGAAAGTTCGCGATGGACGACCTCTATGCCGGAGCCCGGCCGGGACGCGGCCATAGGGCGATCGCACGCTGGGCCGAGCGGCGCCTCGTCGGCGCCGTCATCACGCAGAACATCGACGGACTGCACCAGGCGGCCGGGCTGCCGCAGGACAAGCTCATCGAACTGCACGGCAACGGCACCTATGCGGCCTGCCTGTCTTGTGGAACCCGGTACCCTCTGGCTCCGATCCGCACGGCTTTCGAAGATGACGGAACGCTCCCGGCCTGCCCGTGCGGGGGGATCGTGAAATCGGCCAGCATCGCGTTCGGGCAATCCCTGATTGAGGCCGATCTGGCCCGCGCCGCAGCCGCCGCCCTCGGCTGCGACTTGTTCCTGATCCTCGGTTCGACCCTGCTGGTGCGGCCGGCATCGCGGTTCCCGGAACTTGCCCTTCGCCAGGGGGCGCGGCTCGCCATCGTCAACAGGGAGCCGACGCCGCTCGACCCCGCGGCGACGGCCGCGATCCATGCCGATATCGGAGAGGTCCTGGACGGGCTGTGAGCCACACGGTCTCGGAACGGGATGCGAGCCGGTGGGCGCCGACAACACACATTTCATATTCTTGCAACCGAGATCGCAGTTTCGCCTTTGCCGCTCCGATGCTGATGGTAAGGTCACACTCGATGAAGAAAAGACTGATTCGGCGGAGGTCCGGGGCGTAGCGGCTGGCCCGAACCACAGGTCTTTGTCGTCTGTGGGTTGAGTGCGGTTTTTCCGACCAACTCAGACCGGCGAGGTCTGGCGCATACCCTGGAAAGCCTCGACGGTGGCGGCCGTCGAGGTGTTCTGTACGTCGACATGCGCTTGTTCTTCGAGGTCGGGGCCGTCAGGCCTCTGGACAGGGTGGTTGCGTTGGGCAGCAAAGATCATTCTTTGGACCTCCATGCCGATCTCGGCGATGCCGCGGACAGTGCTCTCGACCTCGTCGAGGTCGCAGGCGAGATCAAGTGGTTCGACGTGTCCAAGGGCTATGGCTTCATCGTCCCCGACAACGGCATGCCCGATGTCCTCGTCCATGTGACGACGCTGCGCCGAGACGGCTTCCAGACGGCGCGCGAGGGCGCTCGCGTCGTCTGCGAGGTCCTGAAGCGCGCCAAGGGGCTGCAGGTCTTCCGGGTCCTGTCGCTCGACCTCAGCACCGCCGTTCATCCCTCGCAGACCGCGCCGGCCCGTACGCATGTCCAGGTCGTGCCCAGCGGCGGCTTCGAGATCGCCGTCGTCAAGTGGTTCAACCGCGTCCGGGGCTTCGGTTTCCTGTCTCGCGGCGAGGGAACGGAAGACATCTTCGTCCACATCGAGATCCTTCGCCGCTACGGCATCACGGAACTCAAACCGGGCGAGAGTTTCCTGGTGCGCTTCGGCGGCGGGCCCAAAGGCCTCATGGCGGCAGAGGTCCGGCCGCTTGAATCAGGTTCGACTTCGTCGCATTGAGGTCGGGTTCCGGGCTCGTCGGCCCCGGTCTCCACGAGCATGCGATGGCCTTGCGAAAAATTCTTCTTTCCTCCGTTCTCTTGGGCTGCGTGGCGGCGTCGTGCGGGCGCGCCGATGCCGCGGTCGACGACCTCACGATCACGACGGCGACGGGGCCGCACCACTTTGCCGTCGAGGTCATGCGGACCCGTGACGAACTCGAACGCGGCCTGATGTTCCGCCGCGAGATGGCGAACAACCACGGCATGCTGTTCGATTTCGGCTCTCCCCAGCCCGTCACGATGTGGATGAAGAACACTTACCTGCCGCTCGACATGGTGTTCATCGCGAGCGACGGCCGCGTCGTTTCGGTGAAGCAGAACGCCGAGCCGCTCTCCGAGAAGACCATCTCATCGGGGGGTGACGTTTTGGGCGTGCTCGAACTCGACGCGGGCACAGCCGAGCGGATCCGCCTCAAGCCAGGCGATCACGTTTCCGACCCTATGTTCAAGCCCTGATCTCGACGACGGTTCCGAGCTTGTCGGCGGCGCGCTTGTCCCGGCTCCTGCGCCATGCTAGCCCAACACGCTCGGCCACGGATCGATCGGGGTATAGCGCAGCCTGGTAGCGCATCTGCTTTGGGAGCAGAGGGTCGCAGGTTCGAATCCTGCTGCCCCGACCATTTCCGTGATAGGCTGGAGTGTCGGTCCGGTTGGCGACCGGCTGGAGTCCTCCGAGGTACAACGCTTGACCATCGCTCGCATCTACCGACCGACCCGCGGGGCCACCCAATCCGGTCATGCCCGAACAAAGGCCTGGCTGCTCGAATACGAACGGTCCGATCCGCTGGAGATCGAGCCGCTCATGGGCTGGACAGGGTCTTCCGAGACCGAGATGCAGGTCAAGGTGTCGTTCGATACGCGCGAGGAAGCCGTGGCTTTCGCCGAGAAGCGCGGCATCATGTTCGACATCGAGGACAGGCCGCCCGAAGAAGAGCGTCGAGGGCTGTCGTACTCCGACAATTTCAAACCTGGACGCGTCGGGTTGTGGACGCACTAGGAGGAACTGGCCGTTGCCCGACGGTTTGGCATTGTAACCGCTCGGCGACAACCAGAGCGTTCCGACGTGCTCCGAAGTTGCTTGGAGGGTCGCTGGGAGCGCCATCGATCAGGTGATGCCGTCGAAAGTTCAGGCTCCGTAGCTCAGCTGGATAGAGCAGCCGCCTTCTAAGCGGCAGGTCGTTGGTTCGAACCCAACCGGAGTCGCCAGCAACGGATCAGTCGAACACGCGGGGAGGGACGCCGGCGATCGAAGTCCCGACGAGCAACTTCTCTCGACCTGACGAGCTCGACAGAGTTCGGATGAGCCAGGCTATGAAGGCGTAAGCGAGAATGGCGGGTATCATGACCGCGGCCGCGATTATCACCGCGGATGCCATTTTGAGATTATCGATTACCGTTTGACCCGGGATCGGCCCAATCTGATCCAACACGCGATGATCCCTCCAGTTTTGGAAAGACCAACGCATCGACTGGGCCAAAGCCATGGCCATTAGGACTTTGGTAGGCAATAAGGTTACGAGCTGCATCGTCCGGCGCCAGCTTAACGTTCCGTTAACTAGGACGTTGTAGCAAAGAACCGGCTCATAGGCACCTGCCTTTTGCCTCTCGTGTCTGCCTCTGTGCCCAGACGACCGGGTCACTCGCCGCCCCGGGAATCCGGCCGCATCAGCACCGGCCACGGCAAACCATGCCTTCGATTGAACCTGAACGCGTGATGAATAATTTGCCAATAGGCCGAGAACCGTGGTTAACAGGTCTACGGCTCACCCGCCACGTCGCTACTGATGCCCTCCAGCCCGAATCCCAGAGGTGCGCGTATGCCCAAATTCTTCTTCGATTTCCGCGACGGCGCGCGACGGACCCGCGATGCTGAGGGGCTTGAACTTCCCAATGCCGAGAGTGCCAAACGAGAGGCGATGGTCGCGGTAGCGCAGGTCCTGCAACTCGAAGAGTCCGACGACGACCGTCGTGTGGTCGAGTGTCGGGTCCGTGATAGCGGCGACAACGAGGTCTATAGCGTGTCTCTGGCCTTCAACGGTGCTTGGGCGGGTGACGAAAGCCGTCATCCTCGGCTGCGGTCGATATCCAGGATTTAGGCCAAAAGGACGCCCTGCGGACGCGTCCGTGTCCTCTCTGCCTACCCCGGCGGAGTTCGCCGCGGGTCCCGTCTCGATCGGAGAGCCGACGCCGCCATAGCTCCGCGTTGCAAATCGATTCTCGTCGGCGGCGCGACCCGCGTCATCACGTCTGCGGCGTGCAGAGGGGATCGCCGATCATGCAGGGGAACATCTTCGGCTGGCCGTTCGGCCGAATTGAGGATGTCGGCGGATAGGCGAGCACCGGGCCGGTCGGCCCGGTGGCGCACCCGGACACCCAAAGACAAGCAGCGACCAAGAGGATGGGACGGACGTAAGCCATGGCCGACTGTGCCGTGCAAGCCCCCTTGTCGTCCAGAGCACCGGAGCGTATCCGCTCCTTAAACCCGGCGTTCTTTGAAAAAGCTTGCTTCGCGTTGCCAAAGCCGCACAAAGCGAGCGATCCCAAGTGGCTTCGAGGCCGGAGGCTGAAGTTGCGGCGAGTGACTCTCGGTCATAGACCCGTCCGATGACGACATCGGGGGTCACACCGACCGAGAGCGGCTTTGCGACGGAGCGAAATCCGCAGCTCCGCCTCCTCATACCGATGATCGTCGCCATCGCGTTCCTGATGGAGCAACTGGACTCGACCATCATCACGACCGCCATTCCCGACATCGCGGCCAGTCTGGGGACGACGCCGGTCAGAATGAACCTGGCCGTCACGACCTATGTCCTGACCCTGGCGGTGTTCATTCCGGTGAGTGGCTGGTTCGCCGACCGGTTCGGTGCGCGGCGCATCTTTACTCTGGCGCTGCTGACCTTCACGATCGCATCCGCGCTTTGCGGTATGGCCGACACCTTTCCGTTTCTGGTCGCGATGCGGGCCTTGCAGGGCTTGGGAGGCGCCATGATGACGCCGGTCGGCCGGTTGATCCTCCTGCGCAGCTTTCCGCGGAGCGACCTCGTGACCGCCATGACCTATGTGACTCTCCCGGCCATCGTCGGCCCGCTCATGGGCCCTCTGCTCGGCGGATTCATAACGACCTATTCGTCCTGGCGCTGGATCTTTTACGTCAACCTGCCCTTCGGGCTGCTCGGCATGGCCTTGGCCTTGCGGTTCGTCGAGGACTACCGCGAGGACACTCCGGCGTCGTTCGATTTCGTCGGCTTTCTCCTCGTCGGCTGTGGCATCGCCATGCTGCAGCTCGGTCTCGAGAGCATCGGAAAGCCGGCAATGTCCTGGCCCGAGATCGCCGGGACCCTGCTGGCGGCCGTGGTCCTCCTGGTCAGCTATGCCCGTTACGCGCGAAGCGTGAAAGCGCCAGCGGTCGATCTGAGCCTTTTCGGCCACCGGACATTTGCGGTCGGAACGCTGGCGGGGGGACTTTGCCGGATCGCCATGAACGCACCGCCCTTCCTGATCCCGCTCATGCTGCAGGTGGGGTTCGGTTTCAGTCCGGTGACATCGGGTGCCTTGACCTTCGTGAGCAGTTTCGGCGCCATCCTGATTCGCCTGCTTGCATCGCGGCTGCTGCGATCGTTCGGGTTCGACAGAGTGTTGAGCGGAAGTGCCGTGGCGGGATCCCTGGTGCTCGCGGGATTTTCCTTCATCGACGCGGAAACGCCGAGATGGTTGATCGGCGGCTATGTTTTCGTGTTCGGGCTCGTCCGCTCGACGCAGTTCATGACCTCCAACACCCTGTCCTACTCGGACATGCCGGCCGACAAGCTGAGCCGCGCCACGAGCCTCGGCGGTGTCCTCCAGCAACTGACCGTCAGCTTCGGTGTGTCACTCAGCGCGACGCTGCTCGGTATCGTAACCTGGCGGGGCGAGGTTTTGACAGCCAGCCGCTTTCACGAGGTCTTCATGATCATGGCCGTTCTGCCCTTGATCGCCCTCCCGGGCTTCCTGCTCTTGCGGCCGGAGGATGGATCGCAGGTCAGCGGCTATGTCCCAAAGTCACGCTAGCCGAGCGCCCCAGTTTTAGGGCGCCGCCACGTCGCGTTGAATGGCCAGCAGAGCGCGGGCAAGTGGTCCTGGAGCAAGCAGCCCCGCGTGGCGGAAGCCACGCTTGACTTGGCTTCGAGACAAATTCAATGCAGCGCAGTTGGAGTGCAAGCAGACTTGTAAAACTCTGCTCAGTGCCGCTCGGCCAGTAAACCCCGATCCAGAACGGCCCTGCAGTTTTGACTGAGACGGCTGCGGTTCGCCTTCATACATTTCTTCGTCTCGTGCTCGTCCATCAACGAGCCGAAGCAAAGCCGGATGGCATCTCCCGTGCACTCCTGTTCGGCCTGGGCCCGTAGTTCGGGGCTGATATGCTCCGCGCCTGCCCAGGACGGAGAGCACAATGTGAGCGTCAAGACGACGCCGAGAGAGCCGGCAGCGCGCATGTCGGTCTGTCCTCGTTTGATCGCGTGCATCGGAAGCCCCTGTGGACGCGAAGGCTGAAAGACTAGTCCCTCGACGGTACTTGTCCATGCGACGCGTCATCCGCGTGCGCAGAGGGCGGTGCATCGCTGTAGTGTCGCAACGAAACTGCGTGATCAGCCTCATGCTGTCGCATTGAAGATCGACGGCGTCCTCCCGGAGACAGCCGGGCTAGTTCCAAGACGAAGCATTGGTCGGGTAGGCGCAATTATGAACGTCTTGTGGCAGGAGCGGCAGCTTGGCCGCCAATCGGATTTCGGCGTAGGAAGTGATCAACATCCCACTCATTCCACTCAGAGCCACGAAAATAATAAGATATACCCGAGTTTGGAAGCTTAACCTGCTGATGACGGCGATGCAAAGGAGTAGTATGGATGTCACTACGAATACGATCGCGATAACCGAAAGCCGATGGCTCAAGAAGCCGATCAATTTTCGGGCGCCGCAGATACTTGCCTCCTGCTCGGAGTAGACATAAGGCAGAGCGGAGCCGATAAATCCGACATGAACGACGGACAGAACCGCGAATATGCCGAACATGTACTTGTAAAATGACCTGACTTGACCCGCTTGGTTCTGAGTGAACTCGTAATTTTGCATCGATTTTCCAATCTGTATCTTACGAACTGGCTTAGCTTCCTATCCTGATGGGTTTACAATCAGGATTGTACATGTCCCTCCCATAGTCTCTGGAGCGCTACCGCGAAAATTAAATAAAGGATCAAGTCGGAATTGCATCGAAACTGTGGTCGCGACCGTCCGGCCGGTGGTCAGCGATCACCGATGTTACTGGAGCCGTCAGTCGGCGCGTGTCGAGCTTCGTGCCGTACGGACCTCTTCCGGAAGAGCGGACTGGCGGTTCGGCAATCGGCGGCGAGTTCCCGAGGCCGCAGGCGCTCTGGTTCGAGCGACATCGGAGAACAGGTTCATGTGCCTAGCTGGTGCCGACCTAAACAGAGGATCCAACTGTTTGGGTCGGACTACCAGCTTCGAGGGCGGTGCACTAGACCAGGACCGGCTGCGAGACACGGCCCGCCGCACCGAAGACGCCGAGATAGCGCTCGACCTCGTCGGGCCGTCCCAAGGCCTTCATCGGATTATCGGACAATTTAACCGCCGGTCGCCCGTCCACGCTCGTGACTTTGCAGACGATCGATATCGCTTTGAGTGCCCCGTTCGGCGTAGGGGCGCAACCGGCGAAATCATTGGTGAGGTTCGTTCCCCAGCCGAAGCTCATCCTGACTTTGCCCCGGAAATGAGCATAGGTGGCCTCGATCGTGTCGACGTCGAGCGCGTCGGAGAACACCAGGAGCTTGTCGCGGGGATCCTTGCCGCGACTTCGCCACCAGGCCAGAAGCGCTTCCCCGCCCTCGATCGGCGGCGCGGAATCAGGGCGAAAGCCGGTCCAATCCGCGACCCAGTCAGGGGCGTCGCGCAGGAAGGGCTCGGTGCCGAAGGTATCGGGCAACACGATCAGGAGATTGCCGCCGTAGTACGTCTGCCAGTCGGCCAGCACCTGGTAAGGCGCCCGGCGCAAGGTCTCGTCGTCCCTGGCGCGCGTGGCCAGCACCATGGGCAGTTCATGGGCGTTGGTGCCGAGGGCTTCGAGATCGTTGTCCATGGCCAGCAGGACATTGCTGGTCCCGGTGAAGGACTGGTCCAATCCTTCCTTCAAGGCCTCGACGCACCAGCGCTGCCACAGGAAGCTGTGCCGGCGTCGCGTGCCGAAATCCGAGATCCTGAGTTCGGGCAGTGTACGCAGCCGCTCGACCTTGCTCCACAACTTGGCCTTGGCTCTCGCATAGATGACGTCCAGCTGGAAGCGACCGAGGCCCTTCAGCGCCGCGCGAGACCGCATCTCGTTGATGATGGCGAGCGCCGGTATCTCCCAAAGGGTGACCTCGGCCCAGGAGCCCGAAAAGCTGAGCTCGTATTGTCCGCCCCTGCGGCGCAACTCGTAGGGCGGCAGCCTGTATTCGGACAGCCAGGCAAGAAAACCCGGCTCGAAGATATGGGCACGGCCGTAGAAGCTGTTCCCGGCCAGCCAGATCATCTCCTTCTTGGAGAGCGTCAGCGAACGGGCGTGGTCCAACTGGTCGCGCAGCTCGGCTTCGTCGATCTCCTCGGCCAGCATGACCTGGGTCGTACGGTTGACCAGCGAGAACGTCACCTGCAGGTCGGGGTAGAGGCCCCAGATCATCTGGAGCATGAGCAGCTTATAAAAATCCGTATCGAGCAGGCTTCGAACGATCGGATCGAGTTTCCAGGTATGATCGTAGACGCGCTTGGCGAGATCGATCGTTGTCATAGAAGCGCCTGATCGTGTTTCAACGGCAGAGGGGCGTGCCGACCATGGCGACAAGCGTTCCGCGGCCAGGTACCGGCCCTCTCGCCGTGATCCTAGCAGGATCGCGACGGCGTTTCGAGCCGCAGCGCACGGCAACCGTCATCTTGGCCGGCCTCTGTCGGTGCAGTTGGAAAAAAATAAGCCGGTGAGCATGCGACGGGCATGCACACCGGCCAATGTCGAAGCCGTCCCACCCGCTTCAGCAGGCTTGTCGTCGCCGTGCAGCGGCCTTGAGGCTCTTTGCACGGTCGTCTTCCTCCCCAGACCTGGGCCGCTTCGATGCGGTCTTGTTCACGGCGCGCCCATTTGGAGCTGCGCCTGTCGTTGGTTGTTCATAAAGCTCAAGCCGCGCATTTAATCAAGGCAGCCATGTCGAAAAGGTGGGCGGAATCCATTCTTTTTGCCTGAACTTCATACAAGATCTCCCCAGTTTGAGGCGGGGTCGCTCTGCTGCCGGCACGAGCCACGAAAAAAGCCCCTCGAGAGAGGGGCTTCGGCCGGCTTCGAAGCTGGACGTCCGTCAGTCTCACTGCACGAGTTGCGGTCCTGCGGTCCTGGCCGCGTCGTTCTCCTGCATGATCCCCAATCGTCTCGCGACCTCCGTATAGGCTTCGACGAGACCGCCGAGGTCGCGACGGAATCTGTCCTTGTCGAGCTTGTCGTTGGATTTCACGTCCCACAGGCGACAAGAGTCGGGCGAGATCTCATCCGCGACCACGATCCGCATCAGGTCGCCTTCCCAGAGGCGGCCAGCCTCCATCTTGAAGTCGACGAGCCTGATGCCGACGCCCAAGAACAGACCGGACAGGAAATCGTTGACCCGGATCGCCAAGGCCATGATGTCGTCGATCTCCTGAGGCGATGCCCAGCCGAACGCCGTGATGTGCTCTTCGGACACCATCGGATCGTTCAAACCATCGTTCTTGTAGTAGAATTCGATGATCGAGCGCGGGAGCTGCGTTCCCTCTTCGATGCCAAGCCGGGTCGACAGCGAGCCTGCCGCGACGTTGCGGACCACCACTTCGAGCGGAATGATCTCGACTTCCTTGATCAGCTGCTCTCGCATGTTCAGCCGACGGATAAAGTGCGTGGGCACGCCGATGTTGTTCAGGTGCTGGAAGATGAACTCGGAAATGCGATTGTTCAGGACCCCCTTGCCGTCGATGACCTGATGTTTCTTGGCGTTGAAGGCCGTAGCATCGTCCTTGAAGTGTTGGATGAGCGTTCCGGGCTCCGGTCCTTCGTACAGGACCTTGGCCTTTCCCTCATAGATGCGACGGCGGCGATTCATTGGGATTAACCGGGGCTTGAGGAAATCCATGGGTCGGCCGGGCTCCTTGTCGACTTCTCTCCAGTCCTGCGACTTGAGGCGAAGCCATCTCATCATCTCAGCCGCTTAGCGGCTCTGGGGCATCGATCGCCCTGTTCAGCCGACCACACCTTAGCGTAGCGGATTGCTAGGACCCGCACAACGCCGGTGCAGAGCGCCTTGCCGCGGGCGCTCCGTCAGCGCAGGTCGCGACTTCACGATGCTTGCGCCCCAGCGTTGCAGATGGGAACCGGGCACTTCTGCCGCAAGCCGTGCGTTCCGATCGGCAGACGGCGCAACAGGGTGCCGGACCGTGAGGAGACGAGCCGCATGACGACCTTCGACGACCGCGAACGCGCTTTCGAAAACCTCTTTGCGCACGATCAGGAGCTAGCCTTCAGGGCTCAAGCCAGACGCAACAGGGAGATCGGCCTCTGGGCCGCGCAACAGCTCGGCAAGTCGGGAGCGGAAGCCGACCTTTACGCGACCGGTGTCCTCATGCAATCCATCGAGAAAGGCGGCGGCGAAGCGGTCGTGTCACGCCTGCGGCAGGATCTCGCGGCGCATGGCGTCGTGGTGTCGGACCACCAGATCGAGCGGCGAATGGCCGAACTCCTGGCTGTAGCCGTCGAGCAGGTCAGAGCCGAGTGAGACGGTTTGCTCGACGGAGCACGCCGTGAGCCGCGGTGGTTGCGGGCCGAAGGAGACACGGAAGGATGCCGTTCGGCGTCGACGAATTACTGACGGCCCTCGATCTCGCCGTGCTTGGCCAGAACAGTTTCCGCGGTCGCAGCCCCTCGGTCGGTTGGCGCCGCGTGTTCGGTGGCCTCGTCGTGGCGCAGGCGCTGGTCGCAACCGAACGTACGGTCGACGGGCGTCCGGCCCACGCGCTGCACGGATCCTTCATGCTGCCCGGCGACCCCGAGATCCCGATCGACTTCGAAGTGGAGCGTCTGCGGGACGGGGGAAGCTTCTCGACCCGCCGGTGCCTCGCCACCCAGCACGGGCAGGCCATCTTCGCGCTCTCCGCTTCTTTCCACCGGGCCGAAGACGACGCCTTCGACCACGCCCACCCGATGCCGGAAGTGCCGGCGCCGGAGGCGCTTGCATCGTTGCGCGAGGTCGGGGATCCGGCCTACGCTGACCTTCCAGCATCGGTGCGCACCTATTTCCAACGCGAAACCCCGATGGACATTCGTCCTGCCGACCTGCTCCGATTTGCCTGCAGGGGGCACCGCCCGGGGTCGGATCGGCAGAATATCTGGATGAAGGTGTCCGGGCGCCTTCCCGACGACCCCGCGATCCACAGGGCGGTTCTGGCCTATATGTCGGATATGACATTGCTCGACACCGCGCTTGCCGTTCACGGCCGCTCGGTGTTCGAACCCGGTCTTCAGGTCGCGAGCCTCGACCACGCGATCTGGTTCCATCGACCGGTCAGAGCCGACGAGTGGCTGCTCTATGCCGAAGACAGCCCCAGCGCCTCGGGTGCCCGTGGCTTCACGCGAGGGTTGATCTATGCGCGGGACGGTGAGCTCGCGGCCTCAACCGCACAGGAGGGGCTGATCCGAGCCCGCAAAGGCAAGGGCGATCCGCCGATCCCCGAAGATGCCTAATATTTAGCCTCTTAGCCACATTTTAGCCACGTCAATCTCGGGTCGATCGGCTCCGGGTAAGGTCGCGTTCAAGCTAGACACGTGTCGAAAGTTTGGCACGAGCTTTGAAAGAGCAGTCCCACGCCCTTGCACCGACGCGAACCGGTCACCCGTTGCGCGCCCGCCCACCGCGGATCCTGTGCCTTGGCCCGATCGAAGGACTGCTGCGATGAAAATAGTGATGGCCATCATCAAACCCTTCAAGCTGGAGGAGGTTCGAGACGCACTGACGGCGGTCGGCGTTCACGGCCTCACGGTCACGGAGGTCAAGGGCTACGGACGGCAGAAGGGGCACACCGAGATCTATCGCGGCGCCGAATATGCCGTGAGCTTCCTGCCGAAGCTGAAGATCGAGGTCGCGGTTCCGGCCGAAATGCTGGAGCCGGTCGTCGATGCCATCACGGCCACGGCCCGCACCGGGCAGATCGGCGACGGCAAGATCTTCGTGACGACCCTCGAACAGGCCGTTCGCATCCGCACCGGCGAAACCGACGCCGACGCCCTTTGATCCCAACCCGAGACCAGTTGACCGGAGTTCATCGATGACGTTCATAAACCAGTCGCTTTCCGCGACATTGCCATTGGCGAAGTCGCCTCGAATGCGATCGGCACTGGGGCTTGCCGCCGTGGCCGTGTTGTTCATGGCCGGTACGGCCTGGGCGCAGACGCCCACGGCCGAGGCGGCGCCCCTTCCTAATAAGGGCGACACCGCCTGGATGCTGATCTCCTCGGCCCTCGTGCTGATGATGTCCATTCCGGGCCTCGCCCTGTTCTACGGCGGTCTCGTCCGCAGCAAGAACATGCTGTCGGTATTGACCCAGGTGTTCATGATCGTCTCGATGGTCGGGGTGGTCTGGGTCCTCTACGGCTATTCCCTCGCGTTCGGAGACGGCGGGGCCTACACGGCTTACGTCGGCGGCTTCGGCAAGGCCTTCCTGGCCGGCATCACGCCCGACTCCAACGTTCCGACGTTCTCCAACGGGGTCGTGATTCCGGAATACGCCTATATGGTGTTCCAGATGACCTTCGCGATGATCACGCCGGCCCTGATCGTGGGCTCGTTCGCAGAGCGCATGAAGTTCTCGGCGATCGTCCTGTTCATGCTGCTCTGGGTCACGCTGATCTACTTCCCGATCGCGCATTGGGTGTGGGCGACCGCGGCTCCCGATGATGTCGCAAAGGCCGCCAAGGCGCTCGCCGCGGCGACGGACGATGCCGCCAAGAAGACCGCGCAGGCCAATCTCGACGGAGTTTTGGCCGGGGCGGGCTGGTTGGCGCAGGCGGGCGCGCTCGACTTCGCCGGTGGAACGGTGGTGCACATCGATGCCGGCATCGCCGGGATGGTCGGCGCCCTGCTGATCGGCAAGCGGATCGGTTATCCCCGCGAGCCGATGCCGCCGCACTCGCTGACCATGACCATGATCGGCGCGTCGCTGCTCTGGGTCGGCTGGTTCGGCTTCAACGCCGGCTCCAACCTCGAAGCCAACGGAACGACGGCCCTCGCGTTCGTCAACACGATGGTGGCGACCGCCGCCGCGGCGATGTCCTGGCTCTTCGTCGAATGGGCCATGAAGGGTAAGCCTTCGCTGCTCGGCATGGCATCGGGCGCGGTTGCAGGCCTCGTCGCGGTGACGCCGGCCTCCGGCTTCGCCGGGCCGATGGGTTCTGTGGTCCTGGGACTGCTCGTCAGCCCGCTCTGCTGGTTCTTCGTGGCGGTCATCCGGGAGAAGTTCCACTACGACGACGCGCTCGACGTCTTCGGCGTGCACTGCATCGGGGGTATCTTCGGCGCCCTCATGACCGGCATCCTCGTTGCGCCTTCGCTCGGCGGCACGGGCATCACGGACTACACCAACTTCGCGCATAACAACGTCGGGACCTACGACATGGGCCAGCAGGTGCTGATCCAACTCAAGGCCGTGATCGCGACGCTGGTCTATTCCGGCGCCGGCTCCGCAATCCTCTATTGGATCGTCGACATGATCATCGGCCTTCGGGTGACACCGGAGAAGGAACGCGAAGGCCTCGACATCGCCGAGCACAGCGAGCGGGCCTACAATTATTGATGGGTCATCCGGCTCGCCAGAGCCGGAAACTGAACCGGCGAAAGGCGGCCTTCGGGCCGCCTTTTTCAATGGACGATCTCGTCGAAAATGCGAATTCACCTCCCGTCGTACCATGGTGACGTTCGATTAAGCATCTCGACATATCGTCGACCGCAGACGGGCTCCGAGGCTTGCGCGGGTCGCGATGACCGGAGCAACCGGCCGGATTGCCAATCCGATCACTGGGATACATCCGGGCTGCCCGTGCGCATCACGACCTTTTCCGCAGATTACATGCCCGAAGCGGCGCGCGATTTCCTCGGCCGGCGCTTCGCCGAACTGGGCGGTCTGCTGCTTCTCGGGGGCGTCGGCGCGTTGAGCGTCGCACTCGCGACCTGGTCGGTGCAGGATCCGAGTTGGAACCATGCGGCCGGTGGCACCGTCCGCAATCTAGCCGGGCCGGCGGGCGCCATCGCGGCCGACCTGATCATGCAGATGAGCGGCGTCGCGGTCGTTGCGGTCCTTCCGCCGGTCGTTTGCTGGGGCTGGTCGCTACTGACGCGGCGCAGGCTCGGCCACCTGAAGTTCCGTGCGATCCTGCTCGCGGTCGGCGGGCTTGCCGCGGCCGCGCTTGCGTCTTCGCTTCCGACCACGGACCGCTGGCCGTTGCCGAGCGGTTTCGGCGGCATCGTCGGCGATGGGTTGCTCGAGCTGCCGCGTCGCATCCTCGGGAATTCCGCAACCGGGATGATGATCGTGGCTCTGGCGTTTGCCGGCGTGGCGATCCTGGCCCTGACGGCCTCGGCGGGCTTCGGCCTGAAACCCGAGCCCGGCGAGGATGAAGAGGACATCGACACGGCCTACGATTGGGTGCCGATACCGAAGTCGCTTCGCCAACCTTTCGAGGACGATGCCGACGGTGAGCCCGGCATGGCCCTCGTTTCGGTCGGCGCCGCCATCCATGCGGGCCTCAGCGCCAAGGCGGCCCTGTCGCGCCTCGTTCGGCGGAGCAGGGGAGCCGCCGAGGCGTCCCGCCCGCAGCGCGCGCCCTGGCTCGACCGCGAGGCCGACGCGCCGTGCGCGGCGGCCGACGACCGTCCGGCCCACGACCGCATCGAACCCACGTTCGAGGCTGCAGCCAAGGCGCCGTCGGCGCGGCGGGATCCGACTTTCGCCGACCCCGCGCGAGAGCGTGAACGGCCGGCAGGGCGTCGCGAGGCGGATCCGGTCCTGTCGCGGGTCACGGCCGCGGCGATACCCCGGCCGGCTCGCGAAGCGCGGGGGTTCGATTACGAACCGCCCTCCGCAGGCATCCTGACGGAGCCCAAGCGGCAGCCCGGCCACGTCGTTTCCGAAGACGCGTTGAGCCAGAACGCTCGTCTGCTCGAAGGCGTGCTCGAGGATTTCGGGGTGCGGGGCGAGATCATCAATGTCCGGCCGGGGCCGGTCGTGACCCTTTACGAACTCGAGCCCGCGCCGGGGATCAAATCGTCTCGCGTGATCGGCCTCGCCGACGACATTGCCCGCTCGATGTCGGCCGTCTCGGCCCGCGTGGCCGTTGTTCAGGGACGCAACGCTATCGGCATCGAACTGCCGAACCAAAGGCGCGAGACCGTGTTCCTGCGCGAGCTCGTCTCTGCGGAAGACTTCGGCGAGAGCCGGCAGAAGCTCGCCATCGCGCTCGGCAAGACGATCGGCGGAGAGCCGGTCATCGTCGACCTCGCCCGCATGCCGCATCTTCTCGTGGCCGGAACCACCGGCTCGGGCAAGTCGGTCGCCATCAACACCATGATCCTGTCCTTGCTCTACCGACTGAAGCCGGAGGAGTGCAGGCTCATCATGATCGACCCCAAGATGCTGGAACTCTCGGTCTACGACGGGATCCCGCATCTCCTGACTCCCGTGGTCACCGATCCCAAAAAGGCCGTCGTGGCCTTGAAATGGGCCGTCCGCGAGATGGAGGACCGCTACAAGAAGATGTCCAAGGTGGGGGTCCGCAACATCGACGGCTTCAACGCGCGAGTGGCGGAGGCGGTCGCCAGGGACGAGAGCATCACCCGGACCGTTCAGACCGGTTACGACAAGGAGACCGGGGAAGCCGTCTACGAGCAGGAGGAGATGAGCCTCTCGATCCTGCCCTACATCGTGGTGATCGTCGACGAGATGGCCGACCTCATGATGGTGGCCGGGAAGGACATCGAGGGCGCGATCCAGCGGCTCGCCCAGATGGCACGGGCGGCCGGCATCCACCTCATCATGGCGACCCAGCGGCCTTCGGTCGACGTCATCACGGGCACCATCAAGGCCAACTTCCCGACCCGCATCTCCTTCCAGGTCACGAGCAAGATCGACAGCCGCACCATCCTGGGCGAGCAGGGTGCCGAACAGCTGCTCGGGCAGGGCGACATGCTCTACATGGCGGGCGGTGGGCGGATCTCCCGCGTCCACGGTCCCTTCGTCAGCGACGGCGAGGTCGAGAAGGTCGTGGCACATCTGAAGACCCAGGGCCGTCCCGACTACCTCGACGCCATCACCGAGGATGTCGATGGTGACGCCGGGGGGGATGGCGAGCCTGCCGCACCCGGCAGCTTCGATGCCGAGGACACGGGCGACCTCTACGAGCGGGCCGTCGCGATCGTACTACGCGACAAGAAATGCTCGACGTCCTACATCCAGCGTCGCCTTTCGGTCGGCTACAACAAGGCCGCGTCGCTGGTCGAGCGCATGGAGAAGGAAGGCATCGTGGCACCCGCGAGCCATTCGGGCAAACGCGAGATCCTCGTCGGCGGAGCAGAACGCGGTGGCTTCGGGGCGGCCGACGATGACTGACGGTAGCATCGTCGAAGCCCATCCCGGCGCGGCCACCGGCCGTGCTCGCGTCTCACAAACGCCACACCGGCGCCCTATCGCCCACTCCATGAACAGCCGTTCCTCCCGCATGATTCGTTCGATGTCCCTGGCGCTTGCCGTTGTCGCGATCGGTCTCCCGGTCCGAGCCGAGACGCCGCCGTTGAACCTGCAGCCGACCAAGGGCGCCGCGACCGACAAGGTCGTGGGCAAGCCCGAGATCGTCGACGAGGACGCGCTCGTGGCGCAGGCCAACGGCTACTTCAACGACGACAACACGATGATCGCCGATTTCACCCAGATCGGAGGAGACGGCCGGCGCACGGACGGCAAGCTCTCGATCGAGAAGCCAGGGCGCATGCGCTTCGCCTACGCGCCTCCGGCGACGCTCGAGGTCGTGGCGGATGGGAGTTCGGTCGCGGTCATCGACCGCAAGCTGCACACCCAGGACCTCTACTTCATCGGGCAGACGCCGCTGAAGTTCCTCCTCAACGACCACATCGACCTCGCCAAGGATACCAAGATCACCGGCGTCTCGGGGGACGCGAGTTCGTCGTCGATCGACATCGAGGACAAGGCGACGTTCGGCGGGACGTCCAAGATCCGGCTGACCTTCGACAAGCAGCCGTTCGGCCTCAAGCAGTGGACCGTCGTCGACCCGCAGGGGTATGAGACTGTGGTGTCTTTATCGAACGTCGACCTCAGCACCAAGCCCGACGATGCTCTGTTCAAGATCAATACCGAGCGCATGCTGAACACCCGCAAGTGATGCTGCTCCGCAGGCCTGCGGGGATCGGCTGATCGATCCGCCGACGCGTATCGATACGTGCCTTGCAAACGCTTTGCGACGCCTCGCGGTAAGGGGTTCCCCGCTCCCGGCCTGGCTCTCTGACTGGCGGCCTTCGTGTGTCCTTCACCATCGCGACCTGGAACATCAATTCGGTCCGCCTGCGCCTGCCCTTGGTGAAACGGTTCGTCGAGGCCAATCGCCCGGACGTCCTTTGTCTGCAGGAGACCAAGGTCCGCGACAGCGAGTTCCCGTTCGACCGTCTGCGGGAACTCGGGTACGACCATATCGAGATCAGCGGACAGAAAGGCTACCACGGTGTCGCGACGCTCTCGCGGCATCCCCTCACCCGCGCCGTCCGGGGGCCGTTCTGCCGCGAAGGGCATTCGCGTCATCTCGCCGTGACGCTGGCCGATGGCGTAGGCCCGGCTGCCGGCCTCACGATCCACAATTTCTACGTTCCAGCCGGAGGCGACGAGCCCGACCCGGAGGTCAACCCGAAATTTTCCCACAAGCTCGACTTCGTCGGCCGCATGCGCCGCGGTCCCGACGAAGGTCATCTCGCGCCCGAGCGCGCCGTCATCGTAGGCGACCTGAATATCGCGCCGCTCGAAACCGATGTCTGGAGCCACAAGGCCTTGCTCAAGGTGGTGAGCCATACGCCGATCGAGGTCGAAGCCTTCAACCGTCTGCAGGCCGCCGGAGAGTGGGTCGACGCCATGCGGGAGCGGATCCCGCCGCTCGAGAGGCTCTACACGTGGTGGAGCTACCGTTCACCCGATTGGGCTCTCGCCGACAAGGGCCGTCGGCTCGATCATGTCCTGTTGAGCCCGGATCTTCGCCAGAGCCTCGGCGCCGTGACGGTCGTGCGCGAGGCCCGCAGCTGGGACCAGCCGTCCGATCACGTTCCGATCATGGCCGAACTGCGGATCTGACACCGTTCACCCGCCGCGCAAGCCGCATGGCCCAGTAGCCCCGCAACGCTCCGGCATTGTCCGGATAGGCCTGGAGCACCCGGAGCATGAGGCTGCGGGACACCCCGGTCACGATCGAAGCATCGCGAGCCACGACGGTCGCCGTGCGTTGGCCGGGCGCCAGAAGGGCGCTTTCGCAGAGCAGCGTCCCGGGTCGCGCGATCCGCAGCGTGGTCGCGTTCGACGCATCGCCCTCGAGCGTCAGCGTCCCGGAGACCAGGAGCACGGCGGTATCCGCGGCCTCACCGCGCCGGAACAAGGTCTCACCGATGGCGAGGCTGCGGGTCTCGGCCGAAAAGGCGATGAGATGGAGCGCATCCGCATCGAGGCAGGCGAACACCGCCAGGCGCGACAGGCGGTCCTTGTCCTTGCCCAGCGCCATGGTTTCGCCTTTCGTTTCGCGGCCGGATCACACCAGAAGGCGGTAGCCGCCCGCCTCCGTCACCAGGAGTTGGGCATGGGCCGGGTCGCCCTCGATCTTCTGACGCAATCGGTAGATGTGCGTTTCCAGTGTATGGGTTGTCACGTTCGAATTATAGCCCCAAACCTCCCGTAGCAAGACGTCGCGGCTTACGACCTGTTTGCCGGCCCGGTACAAGAAGCGCAGGATGGCTGTTTCCTTTTCGGTGAGACGCAGTCGCAGCCCTTTTTCGGTCAATAGTGATTTGGCGCTGGGACGGAACGTGAAGTCGCCGATCTGCAGCGACGCATCCTCGCTGCCGTCGTGCTGTCGCAGGTGCGCCCGGATCCGTGCCATGAGGACCGCGAAGCGGAACGGTTTGCTGACGCAATCGTTTGCACCGGCTTCGAGCGCCATCACGACCTCCTGGTCTGAGGCACGACCGCTCAGCATGATAATGGGATGGTGGAAGCCACCGGCTCTGAGGGCCTTGACCACATCCTTGCCGTCCTGGTCCGGCAGGTCGACGTTCATGATCACGAGGTCTGGCTTCTGCAGGCGGAAAGCGTCGTGGACTTGGCGTGCACTGGCCACCGTGAAGGCTCGAAACTCGGCGTGGCAGCTGATCTGTTCCGCAAGCGTCGCCCTGAGATCGTCGTCGTCGTCGACGATCAGGATGTTGCGTGCATGAGCCATGGACGCGTCTTTCCAACTTCTGGTCCAGCCGACGGGCATCCGTGCCCGATCGCTCGCGGTCGAGACGAAGGCAAGGTGCGCAAAGAAACGCCTGGGCGCAAGCTTCGCCGACCCGGAGGGTTCGAGAGCCGTCCTGTCGCGTTCCGGCTCGTGTCGGCTTGAGCCTCCGCGGTCGGTTGCGGACCAAGCGTCCCGATAGGGAGGTACGCTTTCAGACCTTTTGACCGATTCGGCTGGGCGGGGTGGCGTCCGAACGGGTCGGTCATCACGTCGGTGAGACCGGGGCGCAGGTCTCGATGACGCGCTATATGGCCAAAGGCTTCGCTGGCGATGGCGGCTCTGCCGCGCCGACACGTCCTTGCTCTCCTGAGGTTCGATGATCTGTATCTATCTTCGCGTGCTCGCGGCCCTCGGACCGGAACGGCGCCTCGCGGTGGCCTTGGTGCTGGCCAACGCCGTCTTGGCGGGCGCGCAGTTTCTCGAACCGCTGCTGTTCGGCCGGATCGTCGATCGTGTGACGAGGGCTGACGGCGACGCCGCAAGTCACTGGTTCGGCGTGGTGTGGCCACTGATCGGATGGGCGACGCTCGGGTTGTTCAACATCCTGTGCGGGGTAGCTCTCGCGTTCAACGCGGACCGTCTGGCGCATCGCCGCCGTCTCGACCTCACGGCCGCGTTCTTCGAGCATGTGCTGCATCTGCCGGCCGGCTTCCACGGTGCCCACCATTCCGGCCGCCTGCTCAAGGTCATGCTGGAGGGCGTCAACGGCATGGCCAGCCTGTGGCTGTCCTTTTTCCGCGACAACTGCGCCTCCGTGGTGGCCCTCACGGTGATGATGCCGCTCTCGCTGGTCGTGAACTGGCGGCTGGGCCTGCTGCTGTTGTGCCTCGTCGCCGCATCGGGAACCGTGACGCTGCTTGTGCTTCGTCGGACCGAAACGCTGCAGCACCAGGTGGAGCAGCACAACAGCGGGCTTGCGGAACGGGTGGCCGACAGTTTCGCCAATGTGGCTGTCATCCAAAGCTTCACCCGCATCGGATCGGAGGCGCGCGGCTTGCGCGCCGTGATCGAATCGACCTTGGCGGCTCAGATGCCGGTGTTGTCCTGGTGGGCGCTCGCGGCCGTCGCGACGCGGGCGGCTTCGACGTTGACGCTGGTCTCGATCTTCGTTCTGGGACTGACCCTGCATTTCGAAGGCGCGGCGACGATCGGCGAGGTCATCGCCTTCATGAGCCTCGCGACCGGCATGATCGCGCGGCTCGATCAACTCGTCGCATTCTGCAACGCCCTGTTCCTGCAGACTCCGAAGCTGCGGGACTTCTTCGCCGTGCTCGATACGGTACCGGTCGTTGGCGAACGGGCGGATGCCCGCGATCCGGGGCGGCTCTTGGGCGCGGTGGTCTTCGAGGATGTCGGCTATTCGTACGACGGTCGACACGATGCGGTGAGCAATGTCGCGGTCTCGGTCGCGGCCGGCGAGACGGTGGCGCTGGTCGGCGCGACAGGCTCGGGGAAATCGACGACCCTGAGCCTTCTGCATCGCGTCTTCGATCCCACCCGCGGCAGGATCACCATCGACGGTTTCGATCTTCGCGACCTCACCCTGGCCGGCTTGAGGCGAAACATCGGGGTCGTATTTCAGGAACCGATGCTCTTCGCGCGGTCCATCGAGGAGAATCTCAGGGTCGGGGCGCCGGATGCGACACCGGCCGACATCGCGGCCGCGCTCAGGAGCGCTCGCGTCACCGCGGTGGTGGAACGGCAAGCCGAGGGGCTTCGCACGGTGCTGGGCGAACGCGGGCGCTCGCTCTCGGGCGGAGAGCGTCAGCGCCTGTCGATCGCGCGTGTTCTCCTGAAGAACCCGCCGATCCTGTTGCTCGACGAGGCCACGAGCGCGCTCGACGCCGTCACGGAGCGACAGGTGCAGGACGCCATCGACGCCGCCGCGCGGGGCCGCACCACCTTCATCATCGCGCATCGCCTGTCGACCGTACGCCGCGCCGATCGGATCCTGGTGTTCGATGGCGGTCGTATCGTCGAGCAGGGCAATTTCGATGCCCTGCTGAAGCGCGGCGGGCCATTCGCGGCTCTGGCGCGCGCCCAGGGTTTCGTGTCGGCCGACGCAGAGGCATTGCCGGTTGCGATGTGAACTCCGTCGCGGCGAGCGAGGCCCCCGGTCTTCTGGGCAGATCGAACACCCATCGGCGCTGGCGCGACAGCTTGGCGGCTCGGAAAACCTTGCGAAACGGCTCGGGGTCCGCTGGCGTTCCTTCGGCCTTGGCCTAAACTGAAGCGACTGGCATTTTTCGACATCCTTTTTTTCAACGACATCGACTTGAGAGGCTCTCGTTATGGCATCATTCCGGGCATCTGCTTGGGCTATCGGGTTGGCGCTCAGCCTGCTCGGTCACGTCGCGGTTCGCGCCGAGAGCGCGTCGGACCGTGGCCGCTATCTCGTCACGCTGATGCATTGTGGCGGTTGTCACACCACAGGCAGTCTGATGGGTCGGCCCGATCCTGCGAAATACCTCGGCGGCGCCGAGGTTGGCTGGCTCGTGCCGAACCTCGGTGTCTTCTATCCCTCGAATCTTACGCCGGATCCCGCGACTGGCATCGGCAACTGGACCAAGCAGGACATCGTCAGGCTGCTCCGGACAGGCGAAACGCCCGAGGGTCGGGTAGTGGCTCCGATGATGCCGTGGCGAGCCTATTCACAAGCCACAGACGCCGATCTCGAAGCGATCGCCGAATATCTGAAATCCGTGCCCGCCGTGAAGAACGAGGTCCCGGGTCCGACGGCCGTGGCCGATGTGAAGACACTCTACTTCACGGCCGTCAAACCGGGCCAGTGAGCCGGATCTGCTCCAAGCTTCAAACTTCGAGCTTGGTCAGGGTGACGCCGTCCGGCTCGACGCGGCGGTAGAAGCAGGTCGGTCGGCCCGTGTGGCACGCCCCTCCGTCACCCCCGACCTCGACTTCGGCCAGGAGCACGTCCTGGTCGCAATCGACCCGGAGCTCCACGAGACGTTGCACCTGCCCGGACGTATCGCCCTTTCGCCAAAGGGTCTGGCGCGACCGCGACCAGTAGTGAACGATCCGGGTCTCCAGCGTCCGGTCCAGGGCTTCGCGGTTCATGTGGGCCACCATGAGCACTTCCCGGCCCACGCCGAGCGTCACGCAGGTGATGAGGCCGGCGGCATCGAAACGGGGCGCGAAACGCAAGGTCTCCTCGATCGAGACGTCGTGGGCCGTTCCAGTGCTCGACATGATGGGGGTTCTCCGTTGCGTCTCGCGGCGCGCCCGTGGGATCCCTATATAGGGTTTCGACACTGGGTTCCGCGAGCCGGCCATGCTGAGCGACATCTACAACAGCCGTATTCTCGAACTGGCCGGCAATATCCCGAGGCTCGGCCGGCTCGAAGCCCCGGATGCCTCGGCAACCGCACATTCGAAGCTCTGCGGGTCGACCGTGACGGTCGACCTCGTGGTCGAAGACGGCCGTGTGGCGGATTTTGCCCATGAGGTCAGGGCCTGCGCGCTGGGGCAGGCCTCATCGGCCATCATGGCCCAGCATGTCGTGGGCAGCAGCCCAGGCGAACTGCGCGCTTTGCGCGACACGATGCGCCGCATGCTGAAGGAAGGCGGGCCGGCGCCCGACGGGTCCTGGGCCGATTGCGCCGTGCTGGAGCCGATCCGGGACTACAAGGCTCGCCACGCCTCGACGCTGCTGACGTTCGATGCCGTGGTCGACGCGCTCGATCAAGTGGCTGGGCGTGAGGCTGCATCGGGTCGAAACCCTGCCGCTGCAGGAGCGCCAGCCGTTGGGTGAGCGCCGCGTTGGAGAAGCGCCTCCGGATCGTCGACGACCATCGTGGTCTCGGGCTGCGGCCTGTGCGGCGATCCGTACCTACCAGCTGACGGCGTCGGCCGTATTGGGCCGGCAGTGCCGCTACCTGCCGAGCTGTTCCGACTATGCGGGAGAGGCCGTCCGTCGGCACGGCGTCTGGCCCGGTGCCTGGATGGCAGCCGCTCGGGTCTGCCGCTGCCATCCTTGGGGACCTTGGGGTTACGATCCGGTGCCGCTCCGATGCGAGAGCGTGCCCCGGTTGCAGCCGTGGCGCCATGGGCGATGGAAGATCGGACAAACCGATGCTGCCGTTCAGGATCGCGCCAGCAGTTCCGCCGCGAGCCCGTAGATCCGCTGCCGCGTATCGGCTGGAAGATCGCGCAGGGTGTCGAGGTAGATCCGCCCGAGGTCACACAGGCGACGATCCGGGAGAGGTGGATCGGGGGTGGCGCCGTCAAGCAGCAAGGCGATCTCCTGCGGCGTGACCTTGCGGGCCGCCAGGGCCGTCGAGAGGGTCGCGAAGTCCGCATCCGTCGGGATGGCGCGATCGGCGTGACGGGACCGACCATCCTCGATGGCGGCGAGTTGCCGCTCCGCCAGGGTCGCTACGAGGCCGTGATGCGAAGCCGTGAACTCCACGATCGGCTCGCCCGTCATCCCGTAGAGAAAGTCGACGCAATCCCGCACGTTCAAGGGTGCCAGACCGTCGAGCATGGAAAGCCGGGCGTCGAAATAGCCGTCGAGCGCGGCAGCACCTGCCTGTGAAGCGAGGACGCCCTGGTTCTGCTGGAGATCGCGAAGCGCCTCCCAGATCATGGCGTCGCCGATCGTACCCGAGTGATCGTCGGCGCGCTGCCGAACGACCGTCATGCGATCGAGGACAGCCGCATAATCGTGCGGGAAATCCGTCTTGAGCCTGCCATAGAAGGCCGAGAACTCCGGAACTTCGACCAGACGATCCTCCGGTCTCTCTGCAGCAACAGGCGGCGCCGGGCGCGGTACCGGAATCGAGGGCAGGGGAACTGGCGTCAAAGTCGCGACTTGCTGAGGGTTCGCGGTCAGGCGCCAGCCGAGCAGTCCCATAACGGCGACCGCCAGGAGCACGAGCAGGATCCGCAGAGCATTCATCGCCGTCTGTGCCGAACTTTGTTGAAGTACCTTAACCGAAGCTCGCATCGCGACAAGGGTGGCGCCTGCTGCGGCGCATGGTGTTTATCTCCTCGCCACCGCTATGGCGTGAAAAAGTGCATACTGCGCATTAATAAGTCTTGTATTGCCGCACTACAAAGTTTTCTGCTACATATAACAGCAGAACAGATCGGTATCGCGGCGGCCAAGCTCGCCTGCGAGTCGGGAAGAGCGCCATGGTCGCGGATCTATCGTCGTCTCTCGGGCTCTTCGCCGCACTCTGGTTTGTGCTCTGCGCCATGGCGTCCGCCCTCGTGACCGACACGATGATACGAAGCAGCGACGCCGTGTCCGCCCCGCAACCGACCTGCGTGAGGCTCGACGGAACCGGCCAACACGCGGGCGAGTGACGCGGCATCTCCCTGATGTCGCACGTCCCAGGACGCTCCAAGGCCGTCGGTCGATGGTGGCCGAAGGATTCATGCCCG
>CAXUOD010000040.1:27890-30479 GCA_964252585.1 uncultured Lichenihabitans sp.
GCGAGTGACGCTGCATCTCTGTGAGTTTCCGCGTCCCGTGAAGACCCGCGGCCGACTGTCGATGGCTGCCGGACATTTCGTGGGCCGTCGAGACCACACGACCGCGGCTCAAGTCTTTGCTCGCCCGAGGATTGCAGCTTAGGCGGCTTTCCTGTACCGGCTACCGGTCTCGAGAAGACGACCCGCTTACGCCGATGTGTTTCGGCGAGTGAGCATGAGGAGAACAGCATGGTCAAACTGACGTTCCCCGACGGGGCGCAACGATCCTATCCGGCCGGTACGACGGGCCTCGACGTTGCCAAATCCATCTCACCTTCCCTGGCCAAGCGCGTCGTCGCGATGGCGCGCGACGGCGTCATCGTCGACCTCGGCGATGCGCTCGACGCCGATGCCGGAGTCGAGTTTCTGACGCGAGACGATCCTCGGGCCTTGACCCTCATCCGCCACGATGCGGCTCATGTGCTGGCCGAGGCCGTCCAGGGCCTCTATCCCGGCACGCAGGTCACGATCGGGCCGGTGATCGAGGATGGGTTCTATTACGACTTCCACCGCGAAGCCCCGTTCACGCCGGACGACTTCGACGCCATCGAAAAGCGTATGCGCGAGATCGTGGCGCGCGATCGGCCTTTCACGAAGGAAGTCTGGAGCCGCGACGAAGCCCGCAACCACTTCGAACAGAAGGGTGAGGCCTTCAAGGTCGAACTCGTCGATGCGATCCCGGCCGACCAGAGCCTGAAGATCTATCGTCAGGGCGATTGGCTCGACCTCTGCCGTGGTCCCCACATGACGTCGACGGGCAAAGTCGGCACGGCGTTCAAGCTCATGAAGGTCGCGGGCGCCTATTGGCGGGGTGACAGCACGAAGCCCATGCTGTCACGCATCTACGGTACCGCCTATGCCAAGCAGGAGGAACTCGACGCGCATGTGAAGCGACTGGAAGAGGCCGCCAAGCGCGATCACCGGCGCCTCGGCCGCGAGATGGACCTGTTCCATTTTCAGGAGGAGGGGCCCGGAACGATCTTCTGGCACCCCAAGGGCTGGACGATGTTCCAGACGCTGATCGGCTACATGCGGCGGCGCGAGGCATCGGCCGGCTATATCGAGGTCAACACGCCGCAAGTGCTCGACCGATCGCTGTGGGAGACGTCGGGCCATTGGCAGACCTACCGCGAGCACATGTTCATCACGACGACGGAGGACGACCGTGTCTTCGCCCTAAAGCCGATGAACTGCCCCGGTCATGTCCAGATCTTCAAGAACGGTCTGAAGAGCTACCGCGATCTTCCCCTGAAGATCGCGGAATTCGGCATGGTGCATCGCTATGAGCCCTCGGGCGCCCTGCACGGCGTCATGCGGGTGCGCGCCTTCACGCAGGACGACGCCCATCTCTTCTGCACCGAAGACCAGATCATGGCCGAATGCCTGAAGGTCAACGACCTGATCCTGTCGGTCTATGCGGATTTCGGTTTCGACGACGTTCGCATCAAGCTGTCGACGCGGCCCGAAAAGCGGGTCGGGTCCGACGACGTCTGGGACAAGGCCGAGGAGGCCCTGAGCCGCGTGATCGACAACGTCTCGGCGCGCGGCATCGAAACGTCGATCAACCCGGGCGAGGGGGCGTTCTATGGTCCGAAGCTCGAGTATGTGCTGCGCGACGCGATCGGCCGCGATTGGCAATGCGGCACCCTGCAGGTCGACTTCAACCTGCCGGGCCGGTTCGGCGCCTTCTACATCGATCAAGCCAGCGAGAAGGTCACGCCCGTGATGCTTCATCAGGCCATGTTCGGGTCCCTGGAGCGGTTCACCGGCATCCTGATCGAACATTTCGCCGGTCACATGCCGCTCTGGCTCTCGCCCGTGCAGGCCGTCGTGGCCACGATCACGGAAGAAGCCGATGACTACGCTTTGCAGCTGATCGCCGAGGCGCGCCGTCTCGGACTCAGGGTCGAGGGCGACCTGCGCAACGAGAAGATCAACTACAAGGTCCGCGAGCACTCGCTGGCCAAGGTCCCGGTGCTGCTCGTCGTCGGCCGGAAGGAGGCCGCCGAGCGGACCGTGTCGATGCGGCGTCTCGGGTCGCCCCAACAGACCGGCGGGTCTGCCGAAGCCGTTCTGGCGACGCTCGTCGAAGAGGCGATCGCACCGGACCTGCGGCGGACCATCTCGGCTTCCCAAGTCGCCGAAGCCGCGGAGTAGTACCAACGGCGGAAGTCCTTACTATCTCATCAACTCACTTGCGCGTCGATCTTGATGCCCTCACCGACGCTCACGCTGAGCCGGCCCGCAGGGCCGCCCGTCGCTCGACACGACCGCGCCGGCTTCTCCACCACGCTCTGGATGCGGGAGCCTTCAGCCGACTCCGCTCAGGACGAAGTTGGGTGGATTCATCCGCCGATGGCATGACCATGGCTCCGTAAGCCGTGCGATGCGAGCACGGGTTAGCTGCGGTCACTGATGCGCAAAGTCTACCGCGCTATTTCGCTGGCGCTGGGACGATAGCTGGGGGTGGCGATGTCGCGGCCGGCGGAGACGGAGGTGGCGCGGGCGCTCCGGCGGACGACGACGCTTCCGTCAGCGCCTTGGCCTGCG
>CAXUOD010000041.1:0-30440 GCA_964252585.1 uncultured Lichenihabitans sp.
GCCCGAAACCCCGGCCGTCCGCGCGCTCACGGCCGGCATCAGGGCGAGCTTCGATCCCGACGGCATCCTCAATCCCGGGCGCATGGTCGCCTGAGCCACGGTTTTTGCCATGCAGACCAACTTCGCACCCGAGGCCCTGGCCGACCCGCACACGCGGGAGTCCGAAAAAATCCTGCGCACCTGCGTCCACTGCGGCTTCTGCACCGCGACCTGCCCCACCTACCTGCTGCTGGGCGACGAGCTCGACAGCCCGCGCGGCCGCATCTACCTCATCAAGGACATGCTGGAGGGCGGCAAGCCCGCGACCACCGAGGTGGTCAAGCATATCGACCGCTGCCTCTCCTGCCTGTCCTGCATGACGACCTGCCCGTCGGGCGTGAACTACATGCATCTCGTGGATCATGCGCGCCATCACATCGAGAAGACCTATGTGCGGCCCTGGCCGGACCGCGCCCTGCGCCGGCTCCTCGGCGCCGTGCTGCCCCGGCCGGGCGTGTTCCGTCTCGGTCTGCAGGCGGCCCGGCTGGGTAAACCTTTCGCGCGTCTCATGCCGCCGCAGCTGCGCGTGCTGCTGGCGCTCGCGCCGGCCAGGGTGCCGCCGGCCTCCTCGGTCGACGAGCCGCAGGTCTTCCGGGCCGTCGGTCCGCGCGTCAAGCGGGTGGCGCTGCTGACCGGCTGCGCCCAGCGGGTGCTGGCGCCGGAGATCAACGAGGCCACGATCCGGCTTCTCACCCGGCACGGCTGCGAGGTCGTCGTGGCGCACGGCGCGGGCTGCTGCGGCGCCTTGAACCATCACCTCGGGCAGGAAGGGCACGATCTCGCCAGGGCCAATATCGAGGCCTGGACGCGCGAGGCCACGGGTGAGGGACTCGATGCCATCGTGATCAATGCCTCGGGTTGCGGCACCACCGTGAAGGATTACGGCTTCATGTTTCGCGAAGACGAAGGCCTGGCCGCGCCGGCCCGTGCCGTATCGGCTCTGGCCCGCGACATCACCGAACTCATGAGCGAGCTCGGGCTGCAGCCGCCCAAGGTCTCGACCGGCCAGCGCGTCGCCTATCACAGCGCCTGTTCGCTCCAACACGGCCAGAGGGTAAGGGCGGAGCCGAAGCGCTTGCTGGCCGCCGCGGGTTTCGAGGTGGTGGACGTCCCCGAAGCGCATCTGTGCTGCGGCTCGGCCGGTACCTACAATCTCCTGCAACCGGTCATCGCCGCGCAATTGCGCGATCGCAAGGTGGCCAACATCGAACGCACGCGGCCGGCACTGATCGCGGCCGGCAATATCGGCTGCATGACGCAGATCGCGTCGGGCACCGGCATTCCTGTGGTCCACACGGTGGAACTCCTGGATTGGGCCACGGGAGGACCGAGGCCTGCAGCTTTCCCGGCCCCGGCTTGAGGTCTCGGCGGAGGCCCTGTCCGGCGGTCTTTCGCTGTCCACCATCTCGTGCGGGGCGGCTCACGCCTCCTGCGGAAAGCGCCTTGGGACAGAGCAGGGCTGCGGCATCGCTGAACAGGGTCTGAGAACCGGCCGGTCACGCAGCTACAAGGCATCGGTTCGGGGAGGGCCATCATGTTCAATCAATTGCTGACACCTGTCGGCGGAAGCCTGGCATTGTCGTTCCTGGTCGCGGCGGTGCCGATCGCGACCGTGCTGGTACTGCTCGGCGTCTTGCGACGCCCAGCCTGGCAGGCCTCGCTCGGCGGACTCGTGGCGGCGCTCGCGATCGCGATCCTGGTCTGGCAGTTCCCGCCCGGTCTCGCCATCGACGCCGTCGTGGCCGGCATGGTGTTCGCGCTCTGGCCGGTCATGTGGATCGTCTTCAACGCGCTGCTGCTCTACAACATCGCCGTCGTCTCGGGCCGCTTCGACGCCTTCCGCGACTGGATCGTCGACCATATGCCGAACGATCGCCGCATCGTGCTCGTGGTCATCGGGTTCTGCTTCGGCTGCCTGCTGGAAGGCGTGTCGGGCTTCGGCACGCCGGTCGCGATCACCAGCGCCCTCCTGATCCTCGTGGGCTACCCGCCGCTCGAAGCCTTGACCTACACGCTCATCTTCAACACCGCACCCGTGGCGTTCGGTGCGCTGGGCGCGCCCGTGACGGTGCTGGGGCAGGTGACCGGCCTGTCGCCCGTGACGCTCGGCGCCATGATCGGCCGGCAGCTGCCCATCATGGCGCTGCTCTTGCCCTTCTACGTCATGGCGATCTACGGCGGCCTGAGATCGGTCCGCGCCCTCTGGCCGATGCTGCTGGTCGCGGGCGGCAGCTTCGCACTCGCGCAGTTCGTCTCCTCGAACTATCTCGACTACGCCCTGACGGACGTGCTCTCGTCGCTGACCGCGCTCGTCGTGACGCTCGGGTTCCTCCGGGTGTGGTCGCCGGCACCCGACGCCAGCTTCGCGATCCGCGGCCCATCGGTGCGGGCCCACGCGCTCGGAGCCGACGTCGTCGCCATGC
Source organism: uncultured Lichenihabitans sp. (assembly GCA_964252585.1). Taxonomy (GTDB): domain Bacteria; phylum Pseudomonadota; class Alphaproteobacteria; order Rhizobiales; family Beijerinckiaceae; genus Lichenihabitans. The sequence goes on from CAXUOD010000041.1 coordinate 2,463, forward strand.
CGCGCCCGGCTGCCGCGATCCCCGGCTGGCAAGGATGGATCCCCTGGGTCACCGTATCGGCCGTCGTGATCGCCTGGACCCATTTCAAGGTCTTCACGATCGGGCAGCAGTCGATCGCCTGGCCGGGCCTGCACGATGCCGTCGCGATCACGCTTTACGGCAGCAAGCCTTACGCGGCGAACTGGGTGTTCCAGCCCCTCGCGACCGGGACCGCGATCCTGGCCTCGGCCGTCATCACGGCAGCCATCGTCGGTGTCGGCCCGGCCCGGTTCGTCGACTGCATCGGCATCACCTGGCGACAGAGCCGCCTCGCCATCTTGACGGTCGCGCTGATCGTCGGCCTCGCTTATCTGATGAACTACTCCGGCCTCAACTACACGCTCGGACTCGGCGTCGCGTCGGTCGGCTTCGTGTTTCCGTTGCTGTCGCCGTTCCTCGGCTGGGTCGCGGTGTTCCTTTCGGGAAGCGACACGTCGGGCAATGCGCTGTTCGGCAACCTCCAGGTCGTCGCGGCGAACCAGCTCGGCCTCAACCCGGTCCTGATCGCCGCGACGAATTCGTCCGGCGGCGTCATGGGCAAGATGATCTCGCCCCAGAACATCGCGACCGGCGTCTCGGTCACCGATCTCAAGGGACAGGAAGGTGTGGTCTTCGCCCGGACGTTCAAGCACAGCATCGTCCTGACGCTGCTGCTTGGCCTGATCGTCATCCTGCAACAATACGTCGTGCCCTGGATGATCCCGCGATGAGGGGTCGTCAGGTCAGGAGCCGCAGCATGAGGCCGAAGCCGCGCCGGTCCCGCACGCTCGGGATGTTGCGCCTGATCCAGGCATCGGCGCCGAGCGCGCGTCCGGCCGCGAAGACCATGCAGGTGCCGCACAGCAGGGCCACGACGACAGGGCTCCACGACCAGATCGGCACGCCGCCTGCCACCTCGCCGTAAAGGCCGAGCCACAGCGCCAGTCCCGCCACGAGGCCACCGAAACCCGCAACCCGCACGAAAAGCCCGAGGATGAAGGAACTCGCGAACGTTATCGTTGCGAGAAACACCAGAACGTCGAAGAGCCCGAAGTTCGGCATGACGGCGTCGGATGCGAAGCGGCCGATCTCGGGCAGAGCGGCGCGTCCCGCCACCTGGTCGGCGAGGCCATGGAGGCCGTTATCGGTTCCGAGGGGCAAGGTCTTCAGCATCAGGACGAAGCCGAGGCCGCCGACGAGGACGCGCACCAGCCACAACCACAAAAGGCGTCCACTGCGCTGCGTCCGGTCGTCGCGCAGGTTGATGACCAGCAGAGTCAGGCTCATGATCGCCAGGAGGTAGAAGACGATCACAACCACGTAGCGCGCCGCAGCGAGTGAGGCATAGTCGCCGGTGTCGGCGGTCAGAAACGCGACCACGTCCGTCATCGGGTTCGTCACAGCAGCAATCTCCGCGGTCGTGCAAGGTCATGGCCATGGGCAGGCCGGTCGAGCGTTTTTCGGCTTAGCCGGATCGTTGGCGGGAATCCAGGCGGATCCCCTGATGAGACGGGGCATGATGGTGCCCAGAACCCGTACCGACGTCTGGCATCATGCTTCAGCGGAACCGCTGCGCAGGCCCTGTGTTGTGCCTGCGACAGATCTGCGGCGTCCCCGAACAGGAGCAACCCTATGTCCGTCACGGTCCCGTCGAACCTCACCCGGTACACGCCCGACGTCGAACATCCCGAGGCCGATGAGGCCGAGACGGCGCAGGGCATCATGGCTCAGATGCGCAAGATCGGCGAAACGGTGTTCAAGGATTCCGGGCATGCCGAGCGCAGTGTCCACGCGAAAAGCCACGGCCTGCTGCGCGGCGAATTGGAGATCCTGCCCGACCTGCCGCCTGCCTTGGCGCAAGGGCTCTTCGCCGAGCCCGGTCGGTATCCCGTCGTCATGCGGCTTTCGACCAACCCCGGCGACATCCTCGACGACAGCGTCTCGACCCCCCGGGGACTGGGCCTCAAGATCGGCGGCGTGAGGGGAGAGAGACTGCCGGATGCCGCCGGCGACACGCAGGACTTCGTGATGGCCAACGGACCGGCCTTTGCGGCCGCCAATGCCAAGAAGTTCCTGTCCAACCTGAAGCTCCTGGCCGCCACGACCGACGCGCCGCAAGCGCTGAAGAAGGCGCTTTCGGCGGTCCTGCGCGGCACGGAAGCCGTGGTGGAGACCTTTGGAGGCAAGAGCACCACATTGATCAGCCTCGGCGGTCACCCCGAGACCCATATCCTGGGCGAAACCTTCTATTCCCAGGTGCCGCTCCGCTACGGCGACTATATCGCCAAGGTGGCGGTGGTACCGGCTTGGCCCGCCTTGAAGCAACTCACAGGCGCGCCGCTCAACGTCAACGGCAAACCCAACGGTCTGCGAGAGGCCATCATTGCCTATTTCGCGAGCCATGATGCGGTCTGGGACCTCAGCGTGCAGCTGAACACCGGACTCGACACGATGCCGATCGAGGACGCATCCGTCGTCTGGCCCGAGGCGAAGAGCCCCTATGTTCCCGTAGCGCGCATCACGGTGCGGCGGCAGGAGGGCTGGAATGCCGCGAAGCACGACGCTATCGACGATCATATGGCATTCAGCCCCTGGCACGGCCTTCTGGCCCATCAGCCGCTCGGCTCGATCATGCGAGTTCGAAAGGCGGCCTACGAAGCCTCGAAAGCCTATCGAGCGACGGCCAACCAGACCAGGATCGCCGAACCGGCCGACCTCGGAGCCCTGCCATGACGGTCGAACCGCAGCCCCTCCAGATCTACGGCTTCTGGCGCTCGAATGCCATGTATCGGGTGCGGGTCGCCCTGAACCTCAAGGGTGTGGCGTATCGCGAGATCCCCGTGAACCTCGATGCCGGGGAACAGCACGCGCCGGCCTTTCTCGCCCGTAATCCCCAGGCCTCCGTCCCAGCCCTGGTCGAAGGCGACCTGCCGCCCCTGACCCAATCGCTCGCCCTTCTCGAATACATCGAGGAATGCTATCCCGAGCCGCCGATCCTTCCGGCCGACGCGCGCGGGCGGGCGCGGGTCCGGTCGCTTGCCGCGACCGTCGCCTGCGACATCCATCCTTTGATCGTACCGCGCGTCCGTCGCTACCTCACAGAAGAAGCGGGCCTCGGTGCCGACGGCTTCCGCCAATGGTTGAGCCATTGGGTGAGCCAGGGACTGGCAGGCCTCGAAGCCAATCTTTCCGGAAGCCGCGACACCGGCCTTTTCTGCCACGGCGACCGCGTGACGATGGCCGACATCTGCGTCACCGGACTCGCCATGATCGGCAAGGTCTTCAAGGTCGAGGTGCCGCCGACCCCGACCGTGACGGCCATCGTGGACCGCTGTCTGGCCGAGCCGGCCTTCGCGGCTGCGGAGCCCTCGAGACAGGCGGATGCTCCCAAAGCGGCCTGACGCAGTAGCTCGACCTGCGTCAAACATCTCGGGCCAGTCGGGCGACGCCGAAGAGGAAACCAGAATGATCACCTTCTATTACAATGCGGCGCCGAACCCGATGAAGGTCGCGCTCTTCCTCGAAGAGGCCGGCCTGCCCTACGAGGCGGTTCCGGTCGATTCGCGCAAGGGCGAGCAGCACGCGCCGGCTTATACGGCCATCAACCCGAATGCCAAGCTGCCCGCCATCGTGGACGGCGACGCGACCGTGTTCGACAGCAACGCCATCCTTCTTTACCTCGCCGAGAAGACCGGCAAGTTCATCCCCGAGGCCGGCGACAAGGCACGCGGGGATCTCTTTTCCTGGCTGATGTTCGTCGCGACCGGGATCGGCCCCTACTCGGGCCAAGCGGTGCACTTCAGACACTTCGCGCCGAAGAGCCAGGACTACGCCCTCAATCGCTACGCCTTCGAGGCGCTGCGCCACTGGGGCATCGTCGACGCCCGGCTGAAGCAGCACCGCTACATGTTGGGCGAGACCTATTCGATCGTCGACATGGCGGTCTGGGGCTGGGCCCGCATGGTGCCGTTCGTGATGGGCGAGGACGCCTGGGAGAAGCTGCCGAACGTGAAACGCCTGCACGAGGAGATCAGTGCTCGTCCGGCCGCGCAACGGGCCGAGGCTTTGAAGAGCCGGCACAGCTTCAAGGCCGAAATGGACGAGGAGGCCAAGCGTTTCATGTTCCCGCAGAACGTCGGCTTCACCTCGTCGCCTGTCTCTCCCGCCTGAGCAGCTTTGCGTGGCGGATTTCGCTTCTTCAACGGACCGCAAGCCCAAGCAGACTTGAGCGTCTGCTTGGGCAGCCGATCATCGACGGGAACGGACCCGGTCGTCGACCAAGGGGTCGTTCGTTCGGGCGCTCGGCTCATTCGAGACACGGCGTACGGACCACGGCATCGACGACTTCGATACCTTGCCGGTCGTAGACCTCCGCGGCCAGGATGGCTGCGGCGTAGTCGTAACCGGTCCAGACCACGCAGGGACCGTGGTCGTGAAACACGAGATGGAAGACGTGACGGCCACGGGCATCGCGGCCGGGTGTCGCGATCTCCAGACGGGGTGCACGCATCCATTCGGGAGCTGGAAACACGCTCATGGACAGTCTCCAATCCGACCGCAGCACGGGGACGAGACGTGAGATCCGATTTGCCACGGCCTCGTCGGATCCTTGAGCAGAGTGCCCGCGCCCGACAAGGCCGACACCGATTTTCTGATCGATTCGCTTGCCGGTGTGGCCCTGGCGCAAGAGGCCGGAAAGTCTTCGGACCGCAGTCCTCGACGACAGGGGATCGCTCGGCTACGCTCCCTGTCGGTTAGGAGGCGGTTCTGCAAACAGTCCGCACTGGTTTGGAGCCTGGTCGCACCGCGATGTCGTCGTCGAGTAAGGTCGAGCTCCGCAGTATCGCTTTGCAGCGTCGCAACGAATTGGGTCTCGATGTGCGGGCCGGTTTCGCCTCGCGCCTCGCCATCGTCGGTCCTCCCCTCGTGCTGGAGTGCCTGCCCTCGGTCGGAAAACCCGTAACGGCAGTCTTCTCGCCCATCGGGAGCGAGCCCGATGCGAGGCCTTTGGCCTTGGCGCTTCACGCGGCGGGAGTGCCGCTGGTTCTGCCCGTGGATCTGTCGCACGGGTCTCCCCTGATCTTCCGCCGTTGGGCTCCCGGTGATCGACTCGCGGCCGGGCCACTCGGGATCGCCGAGCCCCTTCGCGATGCGGCCGAGTTCTACCCCGACGTCCTCATCGTGCCTCTCATCGCGTTCGACCGGCGAGGGTATCGCATCGGCTATGGAGCCGGCAATTACGACCGCACGCTCGCGGCACTCCGACGGCGGAAGCAGATCAGGGTGATCGGCGTCGCCTACGCGATCCAGGAGGAAAGCGCGATCCCGAACGAGCCGCACGACGAACCGGTCGATCTCATCGTGACGGATCGCAATGTCCTGCTTTGTCAGACGTAACCGGGGCGGCATGCTAACGTGAAGGGAACCGTCGGGGTGCTCGGGTGCGATCGTGTTCCGGATGAGCCAGGACGCGTTGGCTGTCGATACGCCGGTCGTCGCAGAAGAACGTCGTTGGGACGGTTGCCATGTCGAACGCGTCGAGGGAGCCCAGCATGCGTCACGCCCTGGTGACGGGAGGCGCGCGTGGAATCGGTTTCGGCATCGTGGAGTCGTTGCTGCTGGAAGGTTATGCGGTGACCGCAACGGGTCTCACGGTCGAGGAGGTCGAGCGCGTCCCGGCGCGCCCCTCTCTGCGGGCGGTCCAGCTCGATGTCACGCGGGACCGATCCGTTGCAGCCTGCCTGTCGGGCCTCCACCGGCTCGACGTCCTGGTGAACTGTGCCGGGATGATCCTGCGCGGCGGCGCCGAATTCGAAATCGAAAATTTCAGGCGGGTGATCGAGGTCAATCTCACGGGCACGATGCGGTTGTGTGTCGCGGCGAAACCGCTCCTCGAGCGGCAGGGAGGCGCGATCGTCAACACCGCGTCCATGATGTCCTTCTTCGGCGGCCCGATGGTGCCGGCCTATACGGCGTCCAAGGGCGGTGTCGCCCAGCTCACCAAGGCGCTGGCGGTCGCCTGGGCGCCTTCCATTCGCGTGAACGCGATCGCGCCCGGCTGGATCGTGACCGATCTCACGCGGGGATTGGTCGACGATGAGGAGCGATCGGCTGCCATCGTGGCGCGGACACCGGCGGGGCGCTGGGGAAGTCCGGGCGATCTCGGAGGTGCCGTCGTTTTCCTGTGTTCGGAAGCGGCCCGCTTCGTGACGGGAACCATACTTCCGGTCGATGGCGGCTACGCCGCGATGTAGAGGCCCCGATGGATCAGAAAGCAATGTCGCGCGATCAGTCCCGCATCCCCTACAGGCACGCACAGCCTCGGGATTCGCCGCCCGAACTGGTGATCCCGGACGCTCTGCCCAAGGATGAGCGAGTCTGGGTACCGCAAGGCGAGAACGTCTGGTTCAGGCCTCTGTGCCTGTCGACGTCGCGCGGTTACTGGGTGAATTTGCTTCGCGTCCGCAAGTCCGGCGTCCTGTCCCGCCATCGGCATCCCCAGCCGGTGCATGGCTATGTGATCAAGGGCAGCTGGCATTATCTCGAACACGACTGGATCGCGACCGAAGGCGCATATGTGTACGAGGCTCCCGGCGAGACCCATACGCTGGTGGTCGACGATGACGTCGATGAGATGATCACCATGTTCCAGGTCAACGGCGCGATGATCTACGTCGACCCGGACGGCGGCGTCCTGGGCTACGAGGACGTCTTTTCGAAGATCGACCTTTGCCGGGCGCATTACGCCGCGGTCGGCCTTGGCGAAGACTTCGTCGCGCAGTTCATGCGATAGCGCTCCCGATCGCCGGCCTCACCTCGGCGAAACGCTGCGTCGCGGGCTCGGGCGTCGTAAGCAGGATCCGCCGTCGAGCCTAAACCCGAAGCAACCGGCCTTCCGCCTGTTTGGCACGCATGAGACGTGCTAACGAACTGTCGCGTCAGGCTCGGAGGCCGTCGCGGCAGCATCCTTATGGGTTCGTTGCACGAACGACACGATCCTGGCCCATGCAGGCGTTGCATCGGCTAGACGGCCCGGCCGGAAGGGCGCGTGAACGGAGGATCGCAAATGAAATTCAACAAGGGCGATATTGTACAGCTGAAGTCGGGTGGCCCGGCCATGGTCGTGACGGGTGCGTCCGATGCCGACGTCCAGGTGCTTTGGTACGCGGAGATCGTGGACGAAATCAAAACCGGCACGGTGCCGAGCTTCTGTCTCGTCGAAGCCGAACTCGAGGAAGCCGAAGACGACAATTTCGGGCGGCGCTGACGTAGCTGCGCGACGCGAGTCGCTTCGCATATCCAGGCGCCTCGCATCCGATACTGTAACCACCTCGAGGGTTACAGCGAAGACGGCTCGACGGCTCGGTGTCCGGCAACCCGCCCGACCGGCCGTTTGATGGCGCGACCGCGAGGTCGGCGCTCGACTTCGTCGAGGATTTCAAATGATGTCGAACAACACGCTTCCCGTGGCGGCCTTGGCCGCCGTGCTCGGTGTCGCTCTCGCCTCGGCTCCTGCGCGGGCTGCGGGCGTCCACGAGCGCGGCACCGTCACCTCCGTCGACGGCGGTGTCGTCTCGGTGAAGTCCCGCGAAGGCAAGGACCTGTCGTTCAACATCGACGATGGTTGGAACGTCGTCGGCGCCGCCAAGGCCACGATGGCCGACATCAAGACCGGCACCTTCATCGGCACGGCGACGACCGGTGCCGACGACGGGATGAAGGCCCTCGAAGTCGTCGTCTTCCCGGAGAAGATGCGCGGCGTCGGGGAAGGCCACTACGACTGGGACCTCAAGCCGAAGACCATGATGACCAATGCGACGGTCAACAATGCCGTCAAGGACGTCGACGGCCAGACCGTGACGCTCACCTACAAGGGCGGCGAGAAGAAGGTGGCGATCGGCGACGCGACCCCCATCGTCCAGCTGACGGATGCCACCAAGGCCGACGTGAAACCCGGCGCGGCCGTCTTCATCGCGGCCCCGGGCGAAGCCGACGGCAAGATCGAGAAGGGCACGGTCGTGGTGGGCCTCGGCGGCGTCACGCCTCCGATGTGAGCGGCTTCAATCGGCTTCTCCGGATCGGTCAGGTCGAAGGACCACGATGAATTGTGCGGACCCGGCTACGGCCGGGTCTTTGCATGTTGCCGGTGCGCTCGGGCCGTGACGGCAGGCTTCCGTCGGGACGGGACGTCACGTAAGAGACATCGCCCGCGCGGGGGCCGCCTCAGACGAACGCCAGGACCCGATTCATGCCGAAACGCACAGACATTGCCACGATCATGATCATCGGCGCCGGCCCGATCATCATCGGACAAGCCTGCGAGTTCGACTATTCCGGGACCCAGGCCTGCAAGGCTCTGCGCGAGGACGGCTACCGCATCGTCCTCGTGAACTCCAACCCCGCCACCATCATGACCGACCCGGACATGGCGGATCGGACCTATGTCGAACCCATCACGCCGGAGGTGGTGGCGAAGATCATTGCTGCCGAGCGCCATGCGGTGCCGGGCGGCTTCGCGTTGCTGCCCACCATGGGAGGCCAGACGGCACTGAACTGCGCCCTGGCGCTCGAGAAGATGGGTACGCTGCGAGAGCACGACGTCGAGTTGATCGGCGCCAGCGCGGCCGCAATCGACAAGGCGGAGGACCGCGAGCTGTTTCGCGACGCGATGACGAAGATCGGGCTCGAGACGCCGCGCTCGCATCACGTGGGGTCGCTGTCGGCCGCCCTGGCGGTCATGGACGAGATCGGCCTTCCGGCCATCATCCGGCCGTCCTTCACGATGGGCGGCACCGGCGGCGGTATCGCATACAACCGGGACGAGTATATCGAGATCATCGAGCGGGGTCTCGACGCTTCGCCGACCTCCCAGGTGCTGGTCGAGGAAAGCGTGCTCGGCTGGAAGGAATACGAGATGGAGGTCGTGCGCGACCGCGCCGACAACGCCATCATCGTCTGCTCGATCGAGAACGTCGACCCGATGGGGGTCCACACCGGCGATTCCATCACGGTGGCTCCCGCGCTGACGCTGACCGACAAGGAATACCAGATCATGCGCGACGCCTCGCTGGCGGTGCTGCGCGAGATCGGCGTCGAGACCGGCGGATCGAACGTGCAGTTCGCGGTCGACCCGACCAACGGGCGCATGATCGTGATCGAGATGAACCCGCGCGTGTCCCGCTCCTCGGCGCTGGCCTCGAAGGCGACCGGGTTCCCGATCGCCAAGGTCGCGGCCAAACTGGCGGTCGGCTACACGCTCGACGAGATCCAGAATGACATCACGGGCGGCGCCACGCCGGCCTCCTTCGAGCCCACCATCGATTACGTGGTGACCAAGATCCCGCGGTTCGCCTTTGAGAAATTTCCCGGCGCCGAGCCGATCCTGTCGACGGCCATGAAATCCGTCGGCGAGGCGATGGCGATCGGGCGAACCTTCGCCGAAAGCCTGCAGAAGGCCCTGCGCTCGCTCGAGACCGGCCTCAACGGCCTCGACGAGATCCCGATCGACGGGTTGGTGCCGGGCGAGGAACGCGGAGCGCTGCGCGCCGCCCTCGGCCGTCCGACCCCGGACCGCCTCCTGGTAGTGGCCCAGGCGCTGCGCCACGGCATGAGCCATGCCGAAATCCACGAAGCGTGCCGCTTCGACCCCTGGTTCATCGAGCGCCTGCAGGAGATCGTCGACCTTGAAGCCAAGGTGCGTCGCTTCGGCCTGCCGCAAGGTGCCGGGGTCCTCCGCCAGCTCAAGGCTGCCGGCTTCTCGGATGCGCGGCTCGCGGCTTTGTGCGGGCAGACGCCCGAGAGCGTGACGGCGCTGCGCCACACGCTGGGCGTGCGTCCCGTGTTCAAGCGCATCGACACCTGCGCGGCCGAGTTCGCGTCGCCCACGGCCTATATGTATTCGACCTACGCGCCGCCCTTTGGCGGATCGCCGACCGGAGAACAAGGCGTCGCGGGTGAGCCGGTCGACGAGGGCCGTCCCACCGGCCGCGAGAAGGTCGTGATCCTCGGTGGCGGCCCGAACCGTATCGGGCAAGGCATCGAGTTCGATTATTGCTGCTGCCATGCCTGTTTCGCCCTCAGCGATGCCGGTTTCGAGACGATCATGGTCAACTGCAACCCCGAGACGGTGTCGACCGACTACGACACGTCGGACCGGCTCTATTTCGAGCCGCTGACGTCGGAGGACGTCCTCGAGATCCTGGCGGCCGAGGGCGCCAATGGCACCTTGAAAGGCGTCATCGTGCAGTTCGGCGGACAGACACCGCTGAAACTCGCGACCGCGCTCGAAGCCGCGGGGATCCCGATCCTCGGAACGTCGGTCGACTCGATCGACCTCGCCGAGGACCGCGATCGGTTCAAGCGCCTGCTCGACAAGCTGGGGCTGAAGCAACCCAAGAACGGCATCAGCTATTCGGTCGAACAGTCTCGCCTCGTCGCGGCCTCGCTCGGGCTGCCGCTGGTGGTGCGGCCTTCCTATGTGCTGGGCGGGCGCGCCATGGCGATCATCCGCAACGAAACCGCGCTCGACAGCTACCTTCTCGACACGCTGCCGGGCCTCGTGCCCCCGGACGTCAAGGCCCGTTACCCCAACGACAAGACCGGCCAGATCAACACGGTGCTCGGCACCAACCCGCTGCTCTTCGACCGCTACCTGTCGGATGCGATCGAGGTCGACGTCGATGCGCTTTGCGACGGCAAGGACGTGTTCGTGGCCGGCATCATGGAGCATATCGAGGAGGCCGGCATCCATTCGGGCGACTCGGCCTGCTCTTTGCCGCCCCATTCGCTCGACGCCGCGACGATCACCGAGATCGAACGACAGACACGCGTTCTCGCTCTCTCGCTCTGCGTCGTCGGGTTGATGAACGTGCAATATGCCATCAAGGCGGGCGAGATCTTCGTCCTGGAGGTCAATCCGCGCGCCTCCCGCACCGTCCCTTTCGTGGCCAAGGTGATCGGGCAACCCCTGGCCAAGATCGCCTCGCGCATCATGGCGGGGGACGCGCTGGCTGGCTTCGGCCTGAAAGCCCGGAAGCTCGACCACGTCGCCGTGAAGGAAGCGGTGTTCCCCTTCGCCCGCTTCCCGGGCGTCGACACGGTCCTCGGTCCCGAGATGCGCTCCACGGGCGAAGTCATCGGCCTCGACCGCTCCTTCGACATCGCCTTTGCCAAGAGCCAGCTCGGCAGCGGCACCAAAGTGCCGACCGCTGGCACGGTCTTCGTCTCGGTCAAGGATGCCGACAAGAGCCGTGTGCTCGACACCATGAAGGTCCTGGCGGCCTTGGGCTTCAAGATCCTGGCGACCGGCGGCACGCTGAAAAGCCTGCGCGACGCGGGGATCGCGGCCAGCAAGGTCAACAAGGTGTCGGAAGGGCGGCCGCATGTCGTCGACGCGATCAAGAACGGCGGCATCCAGCTCGTGGTCAACACGACCGAGGGTGCCCGAGCCCTCTCCGATTCGCGCGACCTGCGCCGGGCCGCCCTGCTCCACAAGGTCCCTTACTATACGACCCTGTCCGGTGCCATCGCGGCGGCGCGAGGCATTCGCGGCTATATCGGCGGGGACCTGGAAGTCCGCGCCCTGCAAGACTATTTCACATGATCGTTGCCGCAGCGCGGGCATCTCGCTGGTGGTCGAACCCTGCGGGCGATGCAGGGCGGAACACAGGCGTTCGACACGTGTTGACGAATTCCGACGCCGGGAACATGCTCCGGTCCCCTGACTCGGGTCAGTGCCGTTCTCGGAGGGGCACTCGGCGGCGGCGCCCGGCTCGACCCTAAAATCGCGATGCGGCCACGGGCCGCGCTGCAACGTTGAGAGTGACTTTGATGGACAGAGTGCCGATGACCGTCGTGGGCTATTCCGCGCTGGAGGCGGAACTGAGGACGCGGCAGCAGGAAGAACGGCCGCGCATCATCCAGGCGATCTCGGAAGCCCGTTCGCATGGTGACCTTTCCGAAAATGCGGAGTACCACGCCGCGAAAGAGTCACAGTCGCTGAACGAAGGTCGGATCGCGGAGCTGGAAGACCGCATTTCGCGCGCCGAAGTCATAGATGTCTCCAAGCTTTCGGGCAGCACCGTCAAGTTCGGCGCCACCGTGACGCTGGTCGACGAGGACACGGAAGAGAAGAAGGTATTCCAGATCGTCGGGGAGAACGAGGCGGACGTGAAGCAGGGCAAGGTGTCGATCACGTCTCCGACCGCGCGGGCGCTCATCGGCAAGAAGACCGGCGACAGCGTGGAAGTGAACACGCCCGGCGGTGGCAAGAGCTACGAATTGCTCAACGTCGCCTTTCGGTGACCGGACCTTCAGGTCCGACGCGAATGACCGCTGCATCGGGGCCGACCCGGCGCATTGTTCTGCTTTCGCTGGGCAGTGCGGCTTTCGGCCTTGGCGTCGCCGCGCCGGCTGAAGCGCAGGCGCCGACGGTGGCTTCCCGCTTCCGCACCATCGCGATCGATACATCGCGTCTGGCCGCGCTGGGCAGCCCCCAAACGGCCGATGTCGTCCAGCGCCTGCTGGCTCCCGAGCTTCGGCAGACCTTCGCCGACCTCATGGCACCAGCCGATAGGAGCGCACCGAGCCTGGTTGTGCGGATCCGTTCTCTCTCGCTCAGCGACTATGACGGCAGCCGATCCTATGGTGGCCGCAACGGGACGTCGAACGTCGACTACCTCGAAGGGTCCGGCGTCGTGACACGCGGTGGGCATGTCGTGTCCGAGACGCCGGTGCTGTCGGCTCTCGAGGCGGGCTACAGCGGCCCTTGGTACCTTCCCGGCATCGACGAGCGTCGGGTCTCGTCGATCACCCAGCATTTCGCTTACTGGCTGAGGCGCGAGATGGGGGTTTGACACGGGTCGAGCGGGGGCTCCTCCCCGCCGGAACGACGGCCTGGGTGATTACGGACGGCAAGATCGGCGACGAGGTCCAGTGCTTCGGCATCGCCGAGGAACTCGGCCTCGACCCCGAGCGCCGTCTGATCCGGCCACGTCCGCCCTGGTCATGGCTGACCCCCTGGGGTCCGGTCGACCCGCGCGAGGCGCCGCGTCGGCCCCGCAGCCCCGTGGCACCCCCGTTTCCCGACATCGCCATTGCGGCCGGCCGGCGCACCGTCCCCTACCTGCGCCAGGTGAAGCAGGCCTCGGCTGGACGTACCTTCACGATCTTCGTCAAGGATCCCTATACGGGAATCGGCACGGCGGATGTCATCTGGATCCCCGAGCACGACAAGCTGCGCGGCGACAACGTCGTCGTGACGCTGACGCCGGCGCATCGGCTGAGGCCGGAGATCTTCGCAGCCGCCCGTGCCTGTCCCGATCCCCGGATCGCGGCCCTGCCGCAGCCCCGGGTCGCGATGGTGCTGGGCGGCAAGGGCGTGAACCACGATTTCACCAGCCGCGATGTGGCGTCCCTGGCCGAAATCGCCGCGACGATCGCCGCGACGGGAGCCAGCCTCATGGTGACACCCTCGCGCCGCACGCCGGCCGAGGCCGTCGCCGCCATCTCGGCAACCCTGTCCGATGAAGTTGCGGCCGGGCGGGCCTTCGTCTGGGACCATGAGGGCGTGAACCCCTACGCCCACATCCTGGCCCATGCGCAGGCGATCGTGGTCACGGGCGACAGCGCCAACATGGTGGGCGAGGCCACTGCGACCGGAGTGCCGGTGCATGTCTACGAGCCGTCCGGCGGTCACCCCAAGGTGACCCGCTACCTCGACCGGCTCACCGAAGTCGGAGCGATCCGTCGATGGTCCGGCCGGCTGGAGCAATGGACCTACGACCCCATCGATTCGGCTCCGGTGACGGCCCGGGCCATCGCGCCGCGTTACCGGGCCTTCAAGGACGGTTTGCGATAAGATCAGCGGGAGTTCTCACCGCTTGGCACAAGGCGCGCGTGGAACACGAGTCGATACGTTCAGCCGTCGGCTCGAGCGTGTCAGCGCCTGCCGTTTTCATCGATATTTCCGGCAGGACCGATCGCGTCGAGGCGAACCCCGACTCGTGCCGGTGTTTCCGGCAGCCGGTCGAGGTGGCGGAGCGCATGCCGCATCGGCTCGCTTCCCACCTGGAGCAAGCCGTCCAACGGACCATCCCGTTCCAAGATGACGAAGATCGCTCCGGCGACTGATACCGCCACCATGAGGATGGAGGCCGCCGCCACCATGTTGGGCGGCGCCGTCATGCCGAAGCTCAGAAATACGATCGCGAGCCAGAAGAGCATCATGACGAAGAAGGCGGGCGTGATCGAGCTATGGGCTTCGCTGATCAGGCTCCAGCGTTGGTCGAGCAGCGCCGCCATGCGGGTCAAGCAGGCGGCTTGCACCTTCTCGGCTTCGGCGTCCTGAGGTTTGAGATGCCGGATCTCGGTCTCGGCCTGACGCAGCAGGTCGCCCAGCACGAGCGCGTCGATGTCGGTGCCGTCGGGCGCGGCTTTCGGGTAGTCGCCGGACGGCGGTGTCTCACCGGGCCAGGTGCTGGCGATGGCCGACGCCGTGTATTGCCGGAGCAGAGACCGCGTGTGCACCGTGGCAGGGCCGAAGGCATCGAGTTCGCCGTCCAGGAGGACGATCATCGAGGCGTAGGCGCGCAGATCGTTGTCCGTCTTCTTGAAATCGCCATTGACGGTCGTGATGAGCAGGCTGAGCACGAGCGCCGTGAACGTGACGAGGAGACCCGAGACGATCCGGGTGAAGTCCTTGGTTTCCTGCGTTCGGTGTGTCTCGGGCAGCACCTTCAACAGCCACCGGCCTGCAAAGGCGCTGCCGCACAGCAGCGCCAAGACGGAGATTGCGACGGCAAGATCGAACACGGCGTTCTCCTGCGCTGCTGCTCGCTACGCGTTCGATCGACGGCGAAGCAGGGTGCGAAGGGTAGATTAGCCGAGAACTCCCCGACCCCGAACGTCTATGCCGCGCCGCCCGCTGTTGGTGGGTTTGGTCTCCAAGGACCCGGCGAGACGTGCCAGAGGCGAAGCGTTCGGTTTCGGTCATGGAAAGAAGCGATTGGCCGGCCGCTCCAGTCCGAGATGGTCGCGCAGCGTGCGGCCCTCGTACTCCCGGCGGAAAAGCCCGCGACGCTGCAGTTCGGGGACGACCTCGTCGACGAAATCGTCGAGACCGCCGGGCAGCCAAGGGAACATGACGTTGAAGCCGTCGGATCCCTCTTCGACGAGCCACTGTTCCATGTCGTCTGCGATCGAGGCGGCCGTACCGACGAATGCGAGCCCGGCGTAGCTGCCGGCCTTGCGGGCCAGCTCGCGGATCGTCAGGCTTTCGGCGCGCGCCATGTCGATCACCCGCTGCCGGGCGCTCTTCGAGGCGTTGGTTTCGGGGATCTCGGGCAAGGGGCCGTCCGGGTCGAAGCCCGACACGTCGTAGTCCAGCATGCCGTTGAGCGAGCCGATGCCGCTGTCGTAATGCACGAGGCTGTCCAGATGAGCGCGCTTGGCCCGCGCCGCCTCGATCGTGTCACCCACGACGACAAAGGCCGCCGGCAGGATCTTCAGCCGCGAGGGGTCGCGCCCGACGCCGCGCATCCGGGTCTTGATGTCGTCGTAGAAGCGCTTGCCGGCCGCGAGCGTCGCTTCCGCGGCGAAGATGACTTCTGCGGTTTCGGCCGCGAGTTGCCGGCCGGCCGGGGAGGAGCCGGCCTGAACGATCACAGGCCAGCCCTGGATCGGCCGGGCGATGTTCAACGGCCCGCGTACCGAAAGGCTCGGCCCTTTGTGGTCGAGAACGTGCATGCGGCCCGGATCGACGTAGATGGCGTCGTCGACGTCGCGCACGAAGGCATCGTCGGCGAAACTGTCCCAAAGACCCGTCACCACGTCGTAGAACTCGCGCGCCCGGACGTAGCGCGCGTCGTGATCCATCTGGCTCTCGTAGCCGAAGTTCAGCGCCGCATCGGGGTTGGCCGTGGTGACGATGTTCCATCCGGCCCGGCCGCCGCTGATATGGTCGAGCGACGCGAAGCGTCGGGCGACATGGTAGGGCGCGTCGAAGGTCGTCGAGGCCGTGGCGACGAGCCCGATCCGCTCCGTCGCGCCGGCGAGGGCGGAGAGCAGCGTGAAGGGCTCGAAGGACGTCACCGTATGGCTGCGTCTCAGGGCCGCCAGCGGCATATTGAGGACCGCCAAATGGTCCGCCATGAAGAAAGCATCGAACTTGGCGGCCTCCAGGCGGCGCGCGAAAGTTCGAAGATGGTCGAAGTTGAAGTTCGCATCGGGGTAGGCCCCAGGGTAACGCCAGGCCCCGGTGTGAATGCTGACGGGCCGCATGAAAGCCCCAAGATGCAGGCGGCGGGACGTGGTCATGGTCACCTCGACATGGGTCGCGCCCCGTGTATTGGCGTGGCGGCATCCGAACCAACATAGTGACGGCGCCGGCCGGCGACCAGCGCGTCGAGGGCGCCGCCGGCCTCTGGATCAGGGCGCGAGCCTTTCGAGCGCGGCCTCCAACCTGACCCACTGAGCCCCTGCGTGCGGCAGGCCGAAGCGCAGGCTGCGCGGGCGTTCGACGAAGGGCCGCACCAGGATCCCGGCATGCCCGAGGCCGTCGAACCAGCGCCGGGCATCGTCGACCTCGGCCAAGCGAAACAGCGGGGTCCCGCCGACGATCGTCGCCCCACGCGTCGCGAGCAGGCGGTCGAGCCGACCGGCCGCCTCCGCGAGGCGGAAGCGCGTTCTGCCGAGCCATGCGGCGTCGCCCAGGGCCTCGCATCCGATCGCGATGGCGGGTCCGCTCACGGCCCAGGGTCCGACGGCGCAGCGCAGCGCGACGGCGAGATCCCCGGACGCGACGGCGAAGCCGAGCCTCAACCCGGCCAGGCCATAGGTCTTGCCGAAGGAGCGCAGCACGATCGTTCGGTCCGGCAGCATCGGTACAAGGCTTCCCCCGGGGGGCATCACGTCCATGAAGGCCTCGTCGACGACCAGGAGGCCGACGCGGCCGGCCAATGTCGCGAGATCGGCGGCGGCGGCGAGCCGCCCGTCGGGATTGTTGGGATTCACCACGACGGCCACGTCGAAACCCGCCAGGGCGTCGAGGTCCTGCATGGTCGCGACGTCGGCGCCCGCCGCGGCCCAGCGGCTTGCATGCTCGCCGTAGGTCTGTCCGAGGATGCCGACGCGTCGTGCCGGCACGAGATGCGGCAGCCACTGGATGAGCGCCTGGGTGCCGGGGGCCGCCACGATGCGCTCCGGTGCCGTGCCATAGGCGCGAGCGGCCGCGGCTTCGAGCCCGGTGATGGCGCCGGGTTCGGGAAGGGCGGTCCAGAGCGCCGGGTCGAGCCGCGGCAGGGGATAGGACAGGGCGTTGATCCCGGTCGAGAGGTCGATCCAGGGCTCCGGCGACGACGGAAAGGCGGCCCGGGCGGCACCGAGGTCGCCGCCATGACGGGTGAAGCGAGATCCCGCCTCGTCACCCCTGGCCATGTCGCTGTCCGTCACGGTCTCGCTCTGCTGCCCGCGCGCGACGCGCTCGTCGGCTGGCCGCATCGCTCTACCGCGTCCTCGGCCATCGTGTCACCTCGAGGACCGTCGCTGCACCTTTGAGCGGTTCTCAGCGTATCGTATGACGTGCGGGTGCGGCCGCTTTTCCGCATCGTCGTGCGGCCCTGGTCTTCGGAGGCGAAGTGAGACTGCGCAGGAAGGCCCTCCGGTTCGCGATCGTCTGCCTCGCCGTGCGGGGGGCATCCCTGTTCCCCCTCGACGCTCTGGCTCAATCCGGCAGCGAGGGCGGCAGTATCGGTGGCGCAGTGCCACCCGTACCGACAAGGCCCGTGCTGCACCCGCCCGCCGAGAAAAGGCCGGATCGTGCACCGTTCAGGTCGCAAGGACGGATCGATGTCCCCGTTCTGGCGGGTGGCAACCCGGACTTTCAAGCCTGCCCGACGGTCGGCGAAATCGTGGGGCTCGATCCGAACGGGGACGGATTTCTGTCGGTGCGCAGCGGTCCGGGGGGACGTCCGTTCCAGGAAATCGACCGGGTCTACAACGGCATGCGCGTGAAGATCTGCGATCAGCACGGACCCTGGTATGGGGTCGTGTACGACGCCGACAACCGCACGGATCGATGCAATGTCGACGCGTCCCGTTCCATCCGAGGCCCCTACACCGGGCCATGCCGGTACGGGTGGATCCACTCCCGGTATGTCGGCGACATCGCCGGATAGGCTGGAAGGCGAGGCTTCCGTGATAGGTCGGCGCATCCTGTAGCCATCACCGCCCGGCCATGTCGCTGTCCGTCACGCTCCCGCTCTGTTGCCTCGCCCTCGCGCTCGAAGCGCTCTTCGGCTATCCGGCGTGGCTGTATCGCGTCCTCGGTCATCCTGTCACCTGGATGGGCGTCATTCTGGCCGTGCTCGAACGTCGGCTCAATCGGGAGCGTTGGAGCGGCGCTCAGCGGCGCTCGGCCGGGGTCCTGGCGCTGGTCGTGCTCCTCGGCTTCACCGTCGTCGTGACCCTGCCGGCGCAGATGCTCCTGCCGCGTGGGCCCGCCGGCTTCGGTCTCCTGGCCTTCCTGGCCGCCACGTTGCCGGCGCAGCGCAGCCTCTTCACGCACGTTCGTGACGTCGCGGACGCGCTGGAGCGCGATGGGTTGACGGCGGGACGCCAGGCCGTCTCGATGATTGTCGGGCGCAATACGGCGGTCCTCGACGCGGCCGGTGTCGCCAGAGCCGCGATCGAGAGCCTGGCCGAGAACTTTTCCGACGGCATCGTGGCGCCCGCGTTCTGGCTGGCGGTCGGCGGCCTTCCGGGCGGCGCCCTCTACAAGGCGGCCAATACGGCCGACAGCATGATCGGCCATCGAACCCCCCGCTACGACGCCTTCGGATGGGCCGCGGCGCGCTTCGACGACGCGATCAACCTTCCGGCCTCGCGGCTCGCGGTTCTCTGGATCGTCATGGCGGCGCCTCTGGCGGGAGGATCCGCCTGCGGCGCCTGGGCCGCCGTCGGGCGCGATGCCCGCCGTCACCGTTCGCCCAATGCGGGTTGGCCCGAAGCGGCCTTCGCCGGCGCGCTGGACCTGAAACTTGCCGGCCCGCGGGTCTACGGGAGCGAGATGGTCGACGATGCCTTCATGGGTAGCGGGCGGCGGGAGGCTGGGGCAAGCGACATTCGCCAGGCGCTGACGTTGTACCGGATCGCCTGCGCCGTACAAGGGATCGTGGTGGCGGCGTTGGCGGCCACGGTCGTCTGAGCGACTGAACGACCGTCAGAACCGGTGCGCGACGCCGCTGTAGACCTGGTAGTCCGGCGCGCCGTGGTTCAGCCCGATGTTGGCGCCGACGTCCAACTGAAGGTCCGGCTGGACCAGATAGGCCAGCGCCGTATCGAACGTGTAGACGTCGGGCGTGTGCCGTTCCGTCAGCACCGACGAGTAGAGCTCGACCGTCGCGGTGAGGTCCTTGATGCCGGGCACCGGGTGGGTGAGGTTGACGATATTGGTGAAGGCGACATGCGTTCCCGGGTTGTCGCCGTTGCGCAGCGCGTCGATCTCGGTTTGTAGGGTGAGGTTGAAATCGGACGGGAGCGAGACCGTGAACGGAGCGATCACGCCGCCCTCGACGCCGCCGCTGCTGATGTTGCGGGTCCCGCTCGGCACGATCAGATAGGGGATCAGCGCGAACCCATAGGTGCCGCCCGCATTGCCCAGCAGATTGAACTTGGTAGCCAGGGTCACGTCGCCGAAACCGCTGCCTTTCGACAGGGTCGTGCCGTCGAGGTTACGGGTGGTCCGCGTATCGACGAACCCCGCAAAGCCGACCTCGAAGTCCGTGAAGCTGTTGATGCCGAGCTTGACCACGGGATCGGTGGCCTCGAACGTGCTGGTCGAAGCACCTTGCCGGTTCGTCGACGTGTAGTTCAGGAAGTCGCTCTCGATCTGAAACCGCCCGGCGTCGACCGTGATCGGGCTCGACGATCGTGCCGGACGGTCGGGCGAAAAGGCCCGCAGTGCCGAGTCCGGTGTCGGATTGAACAGATCGTAGATGGTCTGATCCGCCGCCGGCGCGGGCGCGGCCTCCCCAGCCAACGCTGCCGTCCCCGCACAGATCGCGCCGGCCACGATCGGTGCGATTAGCTGTAAAGGGTTGCGCATCGTCATGGATGATCCGAACTGCCACCGGCCGTCGCCCATGACCGCCGCTCTACTTACGTCAAGAGACGCATCGTTTGACAACAACTTCCTGCATCAGGACCTCCGCCGTCCCGATGCTCCGACCCGCATGGCAGTCCGTCTGCGTGGCCCGGCGAGATAGCCACAGGATCATGAGGCGTTCGGTTCGTCGTTGCCCTGACCGGCGACGGGCGCTTTCGCCGCAGGCATGGTCCTTGCCAGATGCGGTCAGGCGATCGGCGACCCCCGATCTCGGCATCAGGAGCTTACGATGCGTTTTGCCAGATTGATGGTGATCTTTGGACTGGCGTCCGGCGCCGCGATATCCGGTGCGGCGGCGAAGGACTGGAAAGCGGTGCGCTTCGGCATGGACGCCACCTATGCTCCCTTCGAGAGCGTCGCGGCCAACGGCGACATCGTGGGTTTCGAGGTCGACTATGGGAAGGCGCTGTGCGCCAGGATGAAGGTCACCTGCACGTTCCAGAACCAGGACTGGGACGGCGTGATTCCGGCCCTGATGGCGAACAAGTTCGACGTGATCTTTTCCAGCATGAACATCACGGAAGAACGTAAGAAGAAGGTCATCTTCTCCGACATGTATTATGCCACACCGCCCGTAATGGTCGGCCAAGCCAGCAACAAGAGCAACGATATTTCCCCAGAAGCCCTCAAGGGCAAGACGATCGGCACACAATCCTCGACGGTCTTCGCCAATTACCTGGCCAAATTCTACAAGGACTCGGACATCAAGCTGTATCCGACGCAGGATGAGCCGAATGTCGACCTCGCCAGTGGTCGCCTCGACTACGTCAACGGCGACTCCATCGTCGAACAGGATTTCGTGGACAAGCGCGGCGAAGGCTGCTGCCGGGTCATTGCCAAGATGCCACGGCTTCCCGACATCCACGGCCCTGGCGTCGGCGCCGCGTTCCGACCGGAAGACACCGACCTCCGCGACATGTTCAACAAGGCCATCGCCGAGGCCGACGCCGACGGCACGTTCAAGACGCTGGAGGCCAAGTATTTCAAGGACGACATTCGGGGCAAATGACCGAACGCGGGTTCGGCGGACGCTCCGCGGCGCCTAAGCTGACGGCAGGAGGCCCGACTTCATGACAGCGTTCAGCCTCTTGTTCGGTCAGGATGGTTGGGGCGGCCTGCTGTTGCAGGGCGCCATCGTGACGATCCTGCTGGCGCTGTGCACGATGCCGCTCGGCTTCGGCTTCGGCCTTGCGCTCGCCGTGATGAAGCGGTCGCCCAACAAGGGCGTCCGCGCGTTCTGCGAAGTCTACACGACGTTCTTCCGAGGTATCCCGGACCTCCTGGCCCTCTTCATCGTCTATTACGGCCTGCAGATCGTGCTCGACAGGCTCGGCAAGGTTCTGGCGCTCGACTTCCACCTCGAGCTCAATGCCTTCGCGGCCGGCGTGATCGCCCTCGGCACCATCGCGGCCGCCTATTCGAGCGAGGTCTGGGTATCGGCCCTCCAATCGGTGCCGAAAGGTCAGGAAGAGGCTGCGACCTCGCTCGGCCTCGACACCAAGCGCGCCTTCTTCCTCGTCGTCTTGCCGCAGCTCTTCCGGGTCGCGATCCCCGGCCTCGGCAATGTCTGGAGCATCCTGCTCAAGGACACGTCGCTGATCTCGACCATCGCCGTGATGGACCTGATGCGGGCGGCCTCCGAAGCGAGTCGGGGAGCGCGGAGCCCCATCCTGTTCTTCTCGGCTGCGGCGGGCATCTATCTTGTCTTCAGCATCGCTTCGAACGCCGTGCAATCGCGGCTCGAGCGACGATCCAATCGGGGATTTGCCTGATGCCCGACGCCCTGTCTGGCCTGATCGGCTTCCTGTTCGACCCCAACCTCCTCGCGACCTATGGCTGGCGGCTCATCGACGGCCTCGGCATCACCGTCGTCGTGGTCGGGACGTCGTGCAGTCTGGGATTCGTGCTCGCCTATCCCATCTGTCTCGCCCGCGCCTCGAAGAACGTCGCCGTTTCGGCCGCCGCCCGCGCCTACATCACGTTCTTCCGCGGTACGCCGCTGCTCTGCCAGCTCTACCTCGTCTATTACGGGGCCGGCCAGATCCATCCGTTCCTTGCGTCGGTCGGGCTTTGGACGTTCTTCAAAGAAGCCTACTTCTGCTGCATCTTCGCCTTCACCCTGAACACCGCCGCCTACCAGGCCGAGATCTTTCGGGGCGCCTTGGCCTCGGTGACGCGGGGACAGCGGGAGACCGCCATGGCGCTGGGCCTCTCGAACTACCGGGTCGCCCGGCATGTCGTCTGGCCTCAGGCCTTTCTTGTCGCTTGGCGGCCGCTCGGCAACGAACTGATCGGCCTCATCAAGGCGAGCGCTCTCTCGGCCATCGTGACGCTGCTCGACCTCATGGGAGAGACACGGTTCGTCTTCGCGCGAACCTTCGATTTCTCGATCTACCTCTATGCGGCCGTGATCTACCTCGCCATGACCGAAGCGATTCGCCGGGTATGGAACGTCGTCGAACGGCGGTTCTCCCGTCATCTCGTGCGACTGCCACGGGCCGATGGTCAATTCAAGCCGACGGTCGCGGTACCGGCGGGGGACGGCGCACCGGTTCCCGTCGGGGACGGCGTTTCGGTTCACTGAACGGTCTTCCCTGGCCAGCCCCGATCAGTTCACGCCATCTTCGACGAGGTCTCCCATGCCGGCCAACCCCTTCCACATGGCGTGGTTTCTCCAAGGCTCGAGCATCCAGGCCTGGCAGGAGCCCTGGACCGGCAATATCAGTGAAGAATGGATGACGGCCGGTATGTTCCTCGACCTGGCTCGGTCCATGGAACGCGCCTGTTTCGATTACATCCTCATCGAGGACTCGATCTATATCGGGCAGAACTGGGAGAACAAGCGCGATCTGTTCCTCAAGACCGGGATGAGCGTGCCGCGCCAGGAGCCTTCGGTGGTGGCGAGCCTGATGGCCGCCGCCACGACCCGGCTCGGGATCGTGCCGACCCTGTCGACCTTCGCCTACGCGCCCTATCTCACGGCCCGCATCGTCGGCACCCTGGACCAGATCTCGTCGGGGCGGGGCGGGTGGAATCTCGTGACCGGCAGTTCGGACTATTCCGCCCAGAACTTCGGCATGGACGCGTTGCCGCCCCATGACCTGCGCTATGACATGGCGGAGGAATATGTCGAGATCGTCAAGCGGCTCTGGGACTCGTGGGAGCCGGGCGCCATCGTGGCGGACCGCAAGACCGGCGTGCTGATCGACCCCTCCAAGGTGCATACGATCGACTTCGAGGGGCAGTACTACCGGTGCCGTGGCCCGTTGAACTCCGGCCCGGCGCCGCAGGGCCGCCCGGTGATCGCGCAGGCCGGTGGTTCGGACAAGGGACGCGCTTTCGCGGCGAAACACGCCGACACGATCGTGGCGGCCCCGAACGGCATCGACGCCATGAAGCGCTACCGCGACGACATCCGCACCCAGAGAGCCGCGGCGGGGCTGGACCCGAATGCCTGCAAGGTCCTGTTTCTCCTGTCGCCCATCGTGGCCGAGACCGACGAGCAGGCGCGCTGGCACGCAGACCAGCGCGCCGTCTCGGCCGAGAAGAACATCGAGGCGCGGCTCGCCCGGCTCGGTTGGATCACCAACATCGATTTCTCGGGCCACGACCTCGACGCGCCGGTGGGCGAACTGACCACCAACGGTCATCAATCGAGCCTCGCGCAATTCGTCATCCGGGCCGGCAAGAAGACGCTGCGGGAGGCCATCGTGAAGAACAGTTCTTCGGGCTATTGCGTCGATGTCGTGGGGACGCCCGACGCCGCCGCGGCCCAGATGGAGGAGATCATGGCCGAGGTCGGCGGCGACGGCTTCCTGATCGCCCTATCGGACGTCAGCCGCCGCTCGATCGCCACCATCACGGACGGCCTTGTCCCGGCCCTGCAGCAGCGCGGGCTCGTGCGCACCGCCTATGAACACCCGCAGTTCCGGGACAATCTGCTGGCGTTCTGACGGGCCGGGTCGAGCCCCGAACGCTTCAACGAGCGCCGCGCGCGGTCGGCAGCCGTCATATGACCGGGCCTGTCCTGGGCAAGCCCGTCATGATGGCTGAAAGGCTCACGCGGCCAGCATGCCGTGCGGGTCGAGCACGAACTTCTTGGCGGCTCCGTCGTCGAACGACTTGTAGCCCTGGGCCGCCTGGTCGAGCGGGATCACCGTGGCGTTGACGATCTCCGCGATCGGCAAGCGGCCGTGCAGGATGGCCTGCATGAGCTGGCGGTTGTACCGCAGGGTCGGGGTCTGGCCCGTGTGGAAGTTCTGGCTCTTGGCCCAGCCTTGGCCGAAGCGCAGGCTGAGGTTGCCGGTCTTGGCGGCCTGCTCGGTCGCACCCGGATCCTCGGTCACGTAGAGGCCCGGGATGCCGATCGACCCCGCGGCACGCGTGAGCTCCATGGCCTGGTTCAGCACGACGGCCGGCTGCTCGCCGCCCGAATGGCCACGGGCTTCGAAGCCGACGCAGTCGATGAAGCTGTCGACTTCCGGTACGCCGATGGTCTGGGCCACGATCTCGCCCAGGCGGTCGTGCTTGCCGAGATCGATCGGCTCGAAGCCGACGGCCTTGGCGTGCGCCAGACGCTCGGCATTGAAATCACCGACCATGACGACGGCCGCGCCGAGGATGCGCGCGGAAGCCGCGGCCGCGAGGCCGACCGGGCCTGCGCCCGCCACATAGACGGTCGAGCCGACTCCGACCTTGGCCGACATGGCGCCGTGAAACCCCGTCGGCAGGATGTCGCTCAGCATGGTGAGGTCGCGGATCTTGGCCATGGCCTGGGCCTTGTCGGGGAAGCGCAACAGGTTGAAGTCGGCGTAGGGCACCATCACGTAGCGCGCCTGTCCTCCCACCCAGCCGCCCATGTCGACATAGCCGTAAGCACCCCCGGCGCGGCCCGGGTTGACCGTGAGACAGACCCCCGTATGGCCTTCGTGGCAGGTGCGGCAGCGCCCGCAGGCGACATTGAACGGCACGGAGACGAGATCGCCCTTTTTCAGCATCTCGACGTCGGCGCCCATTTCGATCACCTCGCCGGTGATCTCGTGCCCGAGCACGAGACCTTCCGGGGCCGTGGTGCGGCCGCGCACCATGTGTTGGTCGGACCCGCAGATGTTGGTCGAGACGACCTTCAGGATCACGCCATGCGTGATGGCGCGGCCGTTCGGCGCTTCCATCTTGGGATCGTCGATGCTTTGGACCTCGACCTTGTCCTTGCCGAGATAGACCACGCCTCGATTGTCGCTCATGAAACCCTCCCTCTATGTCGTTGCGTCGAGAGTGATACGAGCTCGCCGGGCAGCGTGTCCCAGATCCGACGTTCGATGACGCTCCTCCATCGGCCGGGAAAAAAGCCGTCCCGCTCGCAAAGGCGCGCGTCGGCCGAGGAAGACCGATCAGGTTTCCCTTGCGCGGAGCGGCGAACGGCAGAGGATCGCGGGCCGCCGTTCGCCCAAGGAGCCTTGCTTGCCCAAATCCAAACTCCGCGCTCCCCTGCCCCCACCGCCCGAGAACCCGGCCGAGACCTTGCAGGTCGCGACGACGCGGGCGATCGAACTGAAGGAGGTCGAGACACGGCGCGAGCACGACCTTCTGGGCGAGGTCGACGTTCCGGTCGAAGCCTACTGGGGCGTCCACACCAAGCGGGCCGTCGAGAACTTCCCGATCACGGGCGTGCCGGTGGGGCATTTTCCGGATTTCGTCCGTGCTCTGGCCCTGGTGAAACAGGCGGCAGCCCGGGCCAACCGCCGCCTTCACTTCCTCGATGACGACAAGGCCAAGGTGATCGACGAGGCCTGCCGCCTCATCGCCGAGGAAGGCCGCTTCCACGACCAGTTCGTCGTCGATGCCATCCAGGGCGGCGCCGGCACGTCGACCAACATGAACACCAACGAGGTCATCGCCAACGTGGCGCTCGGCCTGATGGGGCGGCGGCGCGGCGACTACGGCGCCCTGCACCCGAACGACGACGTCAACATGGCGCAATCGACCAACGACGCCTATCCGACGGCCTTGCGTCTCGGCATCATCCTGGCGACCGCGCCGCTCTGCCGGGCGCTCGACGACCTCAGCTTCGCGTTCCGCACCAAGGCGGTCGACTTCGCCGACATCGTCAAGATGGGCCGCACCCAGCTCCAGGACGCCGTGCCGATGACGCTCGGCCAGGAGTTCGACGCCTTCGCGGTGACGATCAAGGAGGACGTGGCGCGGCTCGGCGACCTGTCGGCCCTGTTCCGCGAGGTGAACCTCGGCGCCACCGCCATCGGCACCGGCATCAACGCCGACCCGCGCTACGCGTCGCTCGCGGTCGAGGAACTGGCGCGGCTGTCGCACCAGCCGATGGTGCTGGCCTCGAACCTGATCGAGGCGACCTCCGACATGGGCGCCTTTGTCCTGTTCTCGGGCCTGCTGAAACGCGTCGCGGTCAAGCTGTCCAAGATCTGCAACGACCTGCGCCTGCTGTCGAGCGGCCCGCGCACCGGTTTTGCCGAGATCAGGCTGCCCCCCGTCCAGGCCGGGTCGTCGATCATGCCCGGCAAAGTCAATCCGGTGATCCCGGAGGTCGTCAACCAGGTGGCGTTCCTGGTCATCGGCCACGACCTGACCGTCACGATGTGCGCCGAAGGCGGACAGCTTCAGCTCAACGCCTTCGAGCCCACGATCGGCTATTGCGTGCTGAATTCGATCCGGGTGCTGACGGCCGCCATCGACACGCTGACGCATCGCTGCGTCGAAGGTATCGAGGCGGACCGCGAGCGGTGCGAGACGCTCGTGCAGAGCTCGATCGGCATCGTCACGGCGCTGGGCCCGACGCTCGGCTACGAAGCCTGTTCGCGCATCGCCAAGCGCGCCTTGGCCGAGAACCGCGGCGTCGCCGAGCTCGTTCTGGAAGAGAAGCTCCTCACCGCGGCCGAACTCGAGCACCTGCTGCGGGTCGAGGCCATGACCCTGCCGTCCCGGCCGCCCCGCGCCGCGCGGGCACCCGCCACGCGGGCGTCCGGGTAGACGAAAGGCCCGCGGCGGCGTGCGACGTGGTGCCGAGACGGCGCTTTCGGAACCGGGTGGGTGGCTGCGGACTTGCTTCACCGATGCGGCCATTGCGGGTCTTTCGACGCGAACCCGCACGGTCGTCACACGCTCAACGCAGTCGGAGCCTAGTCCGAACGTATGTTTAAGACTGCATTCGTGGCCGCGCGCGATCGCCGCCGTCTCTTCGTCATCGCCGGGGTAATGATCGGCTTCGGCTTCAACAAGGCGGTGGATCGGCTCGGGCTCCAGGCTGTCGCCCGCCTTTCGGCCCGCAGCGCCGCCTTTCCCAATGTGTCCCGCCTCTCGGCGCCGCAGCGGGCCCGGCGGGCCCTCGAAGCCCTCGGGCCGACCTTCATCAAGCTCGGCCAGATCCTGGCGAGCCGCTCCGACCTCCTGGCTCCGGAATGGACCGAGGAGCTGGCGAAGCTTCACAGCCAGGTGTCGCCCATTCCCTGGGACAAGATCCGCCCGCAGCTCGAGGAGGACCTCGGCGGCCCCCCCGACGAGATCTTCTCGGCCTTCGACTACGTCCCGATCGCATCGGCCTCCATTGCCCAGGTCTATAAAGCGCGGCTGAAGAGCGGCGAGGATGTGGTGGTCAAGGTCCTGCGCCCCGGCCTCCGCAAGGTGATCGAGGCGGACCTTCGCCTCCTCAACAACGGGGCCCGGTTGGCCGAGCGCGAATGGCCGGAACTGGCCCGCTACAAGCCGCAGGAACAGATGCGGCACCTGTCCGCGGGCATCAACGGCGAACTCGATCTCGCCAGCGAGGCGCG
>CAXUOD010000042.1:0-10953 GCA_964252585.1 uncultured Lichenihabitans sp.
GGTGCGGTCGGGTCGCGTCAGAACGCCCACCACGGTCGTTTGAACGTCCATCGGAACTGCTCTGAAGCGGACGTTGGCCGCTGACCTCGTGAACGCGTTTCGGTGGGTGTTGAACGGTCCTCCGCTATCGAGCCGACGATCGGTATAAGACGCACACTCGATCTCTGTCTCGGCGGAAAGGAAGGTTCGTTCGAATGGCCCACGATTCACGGTGCCAGGACGACCGACCCGATGTTCTTCCGAGCTGCCAACCGGCGGTGGGCCGACGCCGCATCGCGCAGAGGCAAGATTTGGTCGATCACAGGGCGAATGGTTCCCTGGCGCAGCGCTGCGAAAAGCCGGTCGGCGCGTAGATGAAGGTCTTCCGCTGTCTCGGTAAAATGCAGGAAATTGGGTCGCGACAGGCGAACCGATTTCGACACCAGCCGGTCGATGTCGCGGTGGCCGACCGGGCCGGAGACCTGACCGTAGCTGACGAGGTGTCCCCGACGGCCCAGTGCCGCAAGAGATACGTCGAAACTGGCCTGCCCGGTCCCGTCGAAAACGACGTCGACCCCACGCCCCTGTGTCAAGTCCTGGATGGTTTCCGCGACGTCCTCGCGGGCGGTCACGATCACATGGGCACAGCCGGCCGCGCTCGCGGCCGCGGCTTTGGCATCGCTGGACACCGCACCGATGACGGTCGCGCCGAGTGCGCGCGCCCAGCCGCAAAGCAGCAGGCCGAGGCCACCGGCCGCTGCGTGAATCAGCAGGGTCTCACCGGTTCGGAGAGGATGAACGTCGTGCAGCAGAGCATCCGCCATGATCCCCTTGAGGAAGACGGACGCCCCCACATCGGGCGCGATGTCGGGCGGCAGGCGGATAACCAGCGCAGACGGCATGGTCCTGGCTTCGGCATAGGCGCCGTGCGGCGCACAAGCGTAGACGACCCGATCACCCGCCGCGAGATGGCCGACGCCGCGTCCAACGTCGATCGCGGTTCCGGCTGCCTCCATGCCGGGAGTCGCAGGCAGGGGCGCGAGGCCGAAATCGCCGGCCCGGCCGTGCAGATCCACCATGTTGACCCCGATCGCGAGGTGCCGGAGACGCACTTCCCCCGGACCCGGTGGTGGAACCAAGACGAGGCGCGGTAACAGAACCTCGGGTCCGCCATACCGATCAACCACGATCGCCGTCGCCTCGAAGGATCCGGCCACCGCGGCCGGATGCCGATCGGGTCGGGAGTCGGCGAGCGGCGGCTGTCGGGGTTCCGGGCTCGGGATCGTGGACACGATTCTCCGCTGATCGAGCCGCGACCGAAGCGCCGCCAGGCCTGCGGCGTAGATCGTGTCTCCGACGAGCCGGGCGAGCCCATCGGCCTCCGCGGCCGGAGCGTCGAAGCGCGACTCCCATTGAACAAAGGTCCGATCGCCGTCCGTCACGGGTTTGAGCTGCAGGGTCGCAAGGTAGCCGTCGAGCCGGAGCGGGGCTTCGAGCAAGCAGTAGGTGAGGCTCATGTCGCGGTCGGACAGCGCGATCAGCTGCTCGCGCAAGAACCCGCCGTCCGCCAGCAGGAATGCCCGAACCGCACCGACGAGGTCGGGTGGCTCTCCGGCTTCGATATGGCTTTCGGCTATGGCCGGATGCCAGTCCGCGTGGCTGTTGAAGTCGCGCAGAAGGCGCCAAACCACGCCCACCGGTGCGTCGATCACGCAAGAGCGTGCGACCCTCGTGGTCATCGACGAGAGGCGAATCGAGTCTGCAGGGCCTGCAACCCGGTCAGGAACACGTTGCGTCCGATCTGGTTGACGAGCTCCGCTTCACGGCCGGGCGGGCAGTCGAAGTCGGCGCTCCATTCTGCGAAGCTGCGGCCCCCGTCCGTGATGGGGATAAGCCGCAGCGTCGCCACATATTTCTCAACGCCCATCGGGCTTTCGAGGATCGCGTAGCTTTGGCTGAACTCGTAGTCGGACAACGCCAGCAGACGCTCCCGGATCTGGCCGCCATCCTTCAGCCTGAAGGCACGGACACAGCCGATCTGATCGGCGGGCGCGTTGGCTTCGATCCGGCTCTCAGCCACGAAGGGCGTCCAGGCCGGGAGAGCGTTGAAGTCCCGGATCACCGCCCAGACAGCCGCGACGGGTGCATCGATCACGGTAGACGTGTAGACATGGGGCAAGGTCGGCCCTTCAGCGGTCGCGATCATCGTCGTGGTCGGTGGCATGCGGTGCCGCGCCGTTCGGCACGGGCGCTTTCTGGCGATTTCGAACAATGGAGTCGATGTCCTTCGCGTCGCGCAGCACGTCGGTCATGCGGCCGATGCTGGCGCCCTCGATGCCGACCTCCTTCATGAGGCTGTCGATCATCGGGGCCTGCACCCGATAGCGGAGCGCACTGTCGATGACCTCGTCGGTCACGTTCTTGCGGCCGCCGCCGCCGCCGTTGAGCCCATCGACATGCAGGATGTTGATTCCGTCGATCTTCTCCATCGGCTTCACGCTTTCGCGAACGATCCCCTCGATCTTGTCGAGCAGCTTCAAGCGGGCCCGCGACGCGCGGGCCTCGACCGTGAGGACGTTGTCGGCCTCGTTGGCGGCGCGCGTCCCCTCGGCGTCGCCCTTGAACCGTTCGGCCTGCGCGCCGTTGCGGATCATCATGGCGTCCGCTTCGGCCTTGGCGGCCGTACGCTGGGCGTCGGCAAGGCTCAACGCGGCATCGCGCTCGGCTTCGGCCTTGGCGGTGAGACGCAGCCCGTCGCGTTCCGCGTCACGGCGGGCCGCGATCATGTCGACCGTCCTCCGCCGCTCGGCGATCTCCCGCTCGCGGATCGTGAAGGTTTCCTCCTCGGCCAGCACGGCAGTCTTGCGGGCCTGTTCGGCATCGGCGATCGCAACGGAGCGGGCTTTCACTCGACCCGAGACTTCGATGGTCTTGTCGATCTCGGCGACTTCGAGCGTCCGTTCCTTCTCGATCTCGAGCTTGCGCAGATCGCGGTCGCGGATTACCCGGGCTTCGCCGAGCCCGCGTTCGGTGGCGATGCGGGACCGCTCGATCTCTTCGCCCGACGCGATCTCGGCTTCCTCGAAGGCCTGCCGCTTGGCGATCTCCAGGCCCTGCAGAGCGCGTTCGCGCTCGACCCGCGCTTCGTCGATCTTGCGCTCGCCCACCATCCGCTCGCGCTCGACCTCGGTCCGTTGCAGGATCTCGGCGCGCCGGGCCTCGATCTCGGCCTGGATCACCTCCACGGTCTTGCGCGACAGCGTGATGTCGCTCTCCCGTTCGGCCAGCACGATCGTTCGCCGACGCAAAACCTCCAACGCTTCCTGCTCCTGCCGCTGACCGATGCGGTCGAGTTCGAGCCGGAGTTGGGCTGCGATCTCGGCCCGTTCGACATTCTGATCGGTTTCGATGCGAGCCCGTTCGATATCGAGACGCGCCGCGATCTCGGCCGTCTCGAAGAGCTTGCGCTTTTCGATCTGCAGCGCCTCGAGCTGGCGTTCGCGGGCGACACGCGCTTCGTCGAGGCTCCGGTCTCGGGCGAGGCGGGCCTGCTCGACGATTTCCTCGAAAGCGATCTCGGCCTTGCGCCGCTCCCCTTCCTGCTGGACCACCTCGATGGCTTTCCCGGCCATCACGATCTCGCGCTCGCGCTCGGCGATCTCGATGGCCTGCCGCCGGCCGACTTCGAGCTCCTCCTGGGCCCGAAGACGGTTGATTCTCTCGCGTTCGACCGCGAGACCCCGCATGATCTCGTCGCGTTCGGTCGCCTCGCGACTCTCGAGCTCGGCAGCCTCGATGGTCCTGCGTCGCGTTATTTCGCGTTGCTGGATCTGCTCGTCCTTGGCGGTACGGACCTCGGCCAAACTGCGCTCCTGGGCGATCTTCGCCCTCTCGGTCGCTTCGCTGGTTTCGATCTCGGCTTTCTGAGCTTCGTGTTCGCGCAAGGCGCGTTCCCGCACCAGGGTCGTGCGCTGCACGGCCCGGCGCACCTCCACCTCGCGCTCCTGCTCGAGGCGGGCATATTCGCTGTCCCGGTCGATCTCCAACGACCGCCGCTCCGCATCGAGGTTCTGGTTGCGGATCGCCAGCATCGTGTCCTGCTCGATTTGGTTACGCATCTTGCGGCGCGTCTCGATGATCTCCGTGAGCTGGGTGAGACCCTCGGCGTCGAAGGCGTTCGAGGGGTCGAAATGTTCGAGCCTGGTCTGGTCGAGATCGACGAGCGATACGGTTTCGAGCTCGAGGCCGTTGAAGGCCAGCGCTTCGCCGGCGAGGTCGCGGACCTTGGTCATGAAGAGGCTGCGCTTCTCGTGGATGTCCTGGAGCGACATCTCGGCCGCGATGGCGCGAAGCGACGAGGCGAACTTGCCTTCGAAGAGATCCCGGATGCCGTCGGGCATCATCGCGCGCCGGCCGAGGGTCTGGGACGCGAGCGCGACCGCCACATGCGTCGGCGAGACCCGCAGGAAGAACTCGGCGATGAGGTCGATGCGCATGCGGTCGCGCGTGATCAGCGCGTTGGTCTGGCCGCGCCGCACCTCGATACGCATCACGTTCATGTTGACGGGCGAGACCTCGTGCAGCACCGGCACCACGAAGGCTCCCCCGTTGATGACGACGCGCTCGCCGCCGAAACCGGTCCTGACAAAGGCGGTCTCTTTTGTCGAGCGCCGGTAGAGCCAGCGCAGCAGGTAGACCGCGATCACCACCAGGATCGCCGCGACGATCAGCCAAAGGATCACTGTCCCCAGGATTTGCGCACCCATCTTCGTCTTCCTCTCGCGCCGACGGGTCGGCGGTTTCGCGTTCAGTGTCTCGTGACAGCCTTGAACCGCTTGGTCTGTTCGGTCACGGCCCGCTCCGTCGGCAGACGCTCCATCGAGGAGGCGCCGTAGAAGCCGTGGCAGTTCTCGGTCCTGTCAAGGACGTATTGGGCGTCTTCTGGTTCGGCCACGGGGCCGCCATGGACCAGCACGATGATGTCGCGCCGGATCCGCATCGCGGCCTCGGCCCAGGCCCCGGCCAGAGCCGGGCAGTCTTCGAGCCGGGTGGCGGTGCCGGCGCCGATCGCACCTCCCGTCGTCAGGCCGAAGTGACAAACGATCATGTCGGCGCCGGCCCGGGCCATGGCGACGGCCTCGTCCTCGTTGAACACGTAAGGCGTCGTCAGCATGT
The DNA here is from genome assembly GCA_964252585.1 of uncultured Lichenihabitans sp. Classification (GTDB taxonomy): domain Bacteria; phylum Pseudomonadota; class Alphaproteobacteria; order Rhizobiales; family Beijerinckiaceae; genus Lichenihabitans. Next base: position 5,155 of record CAXUOD010000042.1, read on the forward strand.
CCTTCGCATGCGCCATGGCGATCATGTCGACTTCGAGCCCGTAGGACATGCCGGTCTCCTCGAGGTTCGACCGGAACAGCCCGTCTATCAGCCCGACGGTCGGGAAGTTCTGCACGCCCGAAAACCCCAGGCGCTTGAGATCGTCGAGGAAAGGATCGAAGAGGCAGAACGGATCGGTCCCGTTGACGCCGGCGAGCACCGGCGTGTTGCGGACCACCGGCAGCACCTCCGCCGCCATATCGCGGACGATCTCGTTGGCATTGCCGTAGGCGAGGACGCCGGCGAGCGACCCTCGCCCGGCCATGCGGAACCGTCCCGAATTGTAGATCACGATGAGGTCGATCCCGCCCGCTTCCTCGCATTTGGCCGACAGGCCCGTGCCGGCGCCGCCGCCGATGATCGGCTCCTTGCGGGCCACCATGGCGTGGAATCTTTCGAGGAGGGCCTGGCGTTCGAACCGCGGCATGGTCAGGCTCTCTTCCGGGCTGGAGCTGCGATATCGCGGAAGGCGTCGGCCAGGGTCGAGGCGAAGACCGGGTCGTTGATATGCGCCGGGACCCGGATCACGCGACGCTGCTGCGTCCCCGACACCCTCGCCTCGATCGCCTCGAAGAGGACGCGATCGGCCTCGGGATCGTGGAACGGCTGCCCGGGTGCGTCGAGGGCCGAGACGCCCCGCTCGGGGATGAGGAAGCGCACCGGCCCATGCATGTGGTTCAACCGTTCGCCAATCCAGCGGCCGATGGCGGCGTTCTCGTCGCGGGTGGTGCGCATCAGCGTGACATTGGCGTTGTGGACCACGAGGTTGCGGCCGCGAAACCGATTCGGCACCGTGTCGCGCGGTCCGAAATTGACCATGTCGAGCGCCCCGCAAGAGCCGACATAAGGCAGGCTCCGCCGGGCGAAGGCGCCGAGCCGGTCTGGCTTGGCCGGAAAGACGCCGCCGAAGAGAAGGTCGGCCACCTCAGTCGTGCTCACGTCGACGGCACCGGCGAGCAGGCCCGAGTCGGCCAAGGCTTCCATGGACTGGCCGCCGGTTCCGGTCGCGTGGAACACCAAACAATCGTAAGCTTCGTCGAGCGCCCCCGCGACCGCCTGGACGCAGGGCGTGGTGACGCCGAACATCGTGAGACCGATGGAAGGCTTGGATTGCGCGCGCTTGGCTTGGCGCTGCGCGGCCGTGGGGGCCCGCGCCATCATGCCGGCCAGCGCATGGGCGCCGTTGGCCAGCACGGTCTCGGTAATGGAATTGAGGCCCTGGATGTCGGCGACGGAGTACATCATCAGGATATCGGCCGGACCGACGTAGCGGCCGACGTCACCCGACGCGACCGTCGAGACCATGACTTTCGGGATGCCGATCGGCAATCGCCGCATGCCCGCCGTGGCGAGGGACGTACCACCGGACCCACCGGCCGAGATGATGCCGCCGATGTCGCGCTGGCGGGCCATCCAGGACTCGAAGGCTTCCGCCATGGCGGCGACCGACTGGCCCCGATCGCCGCCGAACACGCGGCCTGGTCCGCGGGGATGGGCGCTCGCGACCTCGTGCGGCGACACGTCGGCGCTTGAGGGCTTGCCGGACGTCGAAAGGTCGACCGTTCGGGTCCGCAGTCCGAGGTCGCGCAGTCGGTCGCGGATGAACTTCAGTTCCCGCGCCTTGGTGTCGAAGGTCCCCACCACGAGTGCGGTCCGCCCCGTCGGCTCGCCGCCCGTCCGCTCGAAGACCGCTGCCGGAACGTCGGGCTCTTCCGCGGGGACGGACCGGGAGGTTTCGATCGGGGCCGGGCGGACGCCGCGGCCGATCTCCTGGTCCGACAAGGCCCAGCGGTTCGGCAGAGACGTCACGGTACGGTAGCCTGGGTCCCGTCCCTCGCGTTCCGCCCGTGATGCCCCGCGCGCCACCTGGAAGACTTCGCCGACGCGTTCCCGAGCGTCGGCGCTCTCGGCCGCCGTGACATTGGCCTCGGGGTCTTCGGCGTGGCGGCCGACGCCCAGCAGGCGTTGCTGCAGGTCGCGGTCGGCCGCGAGGGCCGCGGACGACATGAGCCGGTTGACCTGCCCATTGACCATGATGCCGACCGTGTCGGCCACCCGGGTCGCGACGCCGATATTCTGTTCGATGACGAGGACCGCGAGGTCACCCTCCTGGCCGAGCCCGACCAGCATGGCGGCGACCTGGTCGACGATGATGGGCGCCAATCCCTCGGTCGGCTCGTCCATCACGAGCAGGCGGGGATTGCCCAGCAGGGCCCGCCCGATCGCCAGCATCTGCTGTTCGCCCCCCGACAACTGGCCGCCGCCGTTGGTGCGCCGCTCCGCCAGACGCGGGAAGATCTCGTAGACCCGCTCGACCGTCCAGGACGCGTCACGCCCGCCGCGCTGGGCCAGGCGCAGGTGCTCGTCGACCGAGAGGCTCCGCCAGACGCGCCGGCCCTGCGGCACGTAGCCGATCCCGAGTCTCGAGATGGCATAGGATTCGAGGCCCGAGATCTCGCGTCCCGCCAGCGCGATCGAGCCCGAGCGGGCGCGTTTGAGCCCGACGATCGTGTTGCATAGCGTGGTCTTGCCCATGCCGTTGCGGCCGACGATCGACAGGATGCCGGTCTCGAGTGTGAGGTTCACGCCCTGAATGGCGTGCGACTGACCGTAATAGACCTGCAGGTCGCGGACGCGCAGGATCGCCTTGCCGAATCCTTTCGTACCGCCGTCCGTCCGGTCAGCCATGCTGGCCTCCGAGATAGATGGCCTGTACCTGCGGATCGTTCTCGATCTCCTCGGGCGTCCCTTCCTTGAAGATGCGCCCGTTGTGCATCATCGTGACCCGTTCGGAGACCCTGAGGGCGACGTCGAGGTCGTGCTCGATGATGACATAGCCGATGTGGGAGGGCAGGGAGGTCAGGATCCCGACGAGGTCGCGCCGCTCGGTCGGCGAAAGGCCTGCGGCCGGCTCGTCGAAGAGGATGAAGCGGGGCGCACCCGTCAGCGCCATGGCGATCTCAAGCTGCCGTTGTTGGCCGTGGCTCAGCGCGTCGACCTTGGTGGAGCCGATCGCGTCGAGCTTCACCGCGTGAAGGATGCGCTCCGCCTGGCCCATGACGGCGTCGTCGCGCTTCGCCCGCAGCAGGGAAAAGCGGCGCCGGGAAACGCCGCGGCAGCCGAGGTAGATGTTGTCGAGCACGCTCAAGCTGCCGAACAGGAGCGAGATCTGGTAGGTCCGGCGCAGTCCCCTGCGGATCCGCTCCTGTGCCGGCAAGCTGGTCACGTCCTCGCCGAAAAACCGGATGGAGCCGCTCGTCGGGGGAAAGTCTCCCGTGATCGCGTTGAAGAGCGTCGTCTTGCCGGCGCCGTTCGAGCCCAGCACGGCCCGGCGTTCGCCGGCCCGCACCGAAAGGTCGATGTCCGCGAGGGCCGCCAAGGCCCCGAACCGCCGACCGACGCCGCGCAACTCGAGCGCGTAGGCTCCCGTGTCGCTCAGCGTCGATGCAGCAGTCATGGACATGACGGATTGCACGCCCTGGCCTATTTGCAATCGGGGTTGTCGCGGCTCGCGGCACCCCGTTTCACGAAGTCGGCTTCGGGCTCGCCCAAGGTTTCGTTCACGTCCTTAGCGATCGACACGACCTTGTTCAGCAGGTCCCCGTTCGACCCCTCGGTGACCTCGGTCACGAAGATGTCGGCGATGGCGTTCCGATTCTTGTCGAGCTTGACCATCCCGGTCGGTGTCTCGAAGCTCAGTTTCGACAGAACGTCCCTGAACTTGGCACCGCCGTCCGACAGGTCACCATTGACCTCCTTCAGAGCCAGCAACGCCGCCTTGGTGTTCATGTAGTAGGCGTCGGCGAAGAGCGAGGGCACCGGAAAGCCGTCCGGGAACTCCTTACGGTAGGACGCCACGAAGGCCTTCCATTTCGGATCATCCCAGGTGTCGGCGGTCGGGCCCGCAGACGGCATGCCGACGACGGCCTTGCGCTGCTGACCCTTGGCGCCGAGCACGGTCTGGTCCGCCGTGATGGAGCCGCCGATCAGCGGCAGGGTGCCGCCCGACTGCTGGTATTGGGTGAGGAAGTTGATCGCATCGGCACCGCCGAGCACCACCATGATCGCGTCGACGTCGTCGGGCAGTGCCGCGATCACCGAAGAGAAGTCCTTGTTGCCAATCGGCACCCAGGCCTTCGACGGCACGTGTCCACCGAGCTTGCAGAAGGGCATCATGAAGCCCTCGACCTGGCTGTAGGGAAAGGAATAATCCTCCGCCACGACAGCTACTTTCTTGAAGCCCTTCACCTTGTAGATGTAATCGCCGAGCCCCGCCATCCACTGCACCCCGTCGGTGTTGAAGCGGAAGAAGTTCGGTGCCGGATCGAACAGGGTCGTCTCCTGGGCGGCCGAGGATCCGTTCAGGAAGGTCACCTTGGGTTGCGTCTTGGCGTAGTCCTTGACCGCGATGCCTTCGGAGCCGGACAGCGGCCCGATCAACACCTGCACGCCGTCCTGCTCGACGAGCTTTCGGGCCGCCTTCACGGCACTCTCCGGCGATGCATCCGACGAGCCCTGCACGACGATGATCTTCTTGCCCGCGACCGTGTAGTCGACCTCCTTCAGGGCGAGCTGCATGCCCCGCAGCCCGTCCTGGCCCAGGACCGTGAAGGCGCCCTCGAGGGTCGCGAGACCGCCCATCTTGATTGTGTCGTCGGCCCGGGCGGAACCCGCGGCGGCAAAGGCGATGGCCATCGCGGCGGTCGCCAAGAGTCTCTTTTTCATGGTGGTCACGGGGGTTCCTCTCTCTTCGTTCTTGTCCACCTCGTCTCAGCCCGTGGCTCTGCGTTCGGTGGTTTGACGCAGGGGATCGGTGATGCCCGCGCTTCGCAGCTTCTCGATCAATCCGAGAAGCCCGTCGGGCGAGAAGAACACGACGGCCAGGAAGACGAGCCCGATCACCGTGTTGAAGCGATCCGGATCGACAAGGCCGACCGCGAAGTTCTGGAGAAGAACGAACAGCAACGCGCCGAGAAAGGCCCCGATGGGGCGGCGGATCCCGCCCACGACCGCGACCACAAGGCTGTCGATCGCGGCCGAGACGCTGACCGACCCCGGCGAGATCTGGCTGTTGAACCACACCATGAGAACGCCGGCCGTGGAAGCGATGAGGCCGGCGAGGAAGAAAGCGAAGATCCGGTGAGCCGGAACGTTGAATCCGAGCGCCCGCATCCGGCGCGGGTTGTCGCGGAGCGCCTGCAGGCTGAGCCCGAAGGTCGAGCGCTCCGTGTAGACGGCCGCGCCGTAGAAGAAGACCGCCACCGCGAGGCTGACGTAGTAGAACGGCACGGGATCGTGCAGGTAGAGGCCGAAGATCGTCGGCGGCTCGACACCGTGGAAGCCGTTGAAGCCGTTGAACAGCGCATAGTTCTGGCGGACGAAGTAGAAGAACGCGGTGGCGATCGCCAGCGTGATCATGATGGTGTAGATGCCGGCAGTGCGAACCGCCAAGGCGCCGATGAGCGCGCCTGCGACCGATCCGAACAGGATGGCGACCGGAACGGCGAGCCACCAGGGCCATCCGAGCCCCATGACGTTAGACCCATTGTGGCCCAGGATGGCGATCGTATAGCCCGCGATGCCCGCCACCATCATCTGGGCGAGGCTCACCATGCCGCCGTAGCCGCCGAGCACCATGACGGACAGCGCGATGGTGCCGAGGACCAGCGAATAGGCGCCGATCTGAAACGTGAAGAACGGCGACGCGACCAGCGGAAACCCGACGAGCAGGATCGCGCCGACGACATGGGCGGCAAAGAC